>NZ_NGFP01000083.1 GCF_002149035.1 Streptosporangium minutum | reverse complement strand
AGTCGGAGTTGGCGATCGCGATCCGGCCGGCCCGCCGGCGGGCCACGGCCGCGGGGAACGGCCCCTCGGGGTAGAAGTCGAGGTTCCACGGGGTGGCGTACTCGGGCGCGTAGCCGTGGCCCCACCGGTTGACCGTGATCGCCTGGATGTCGCGGGCCGGGTCGAATCCGCTCGGGCCGAGCAGCCGGGTGAGCTGGTCGCGGATGCTGTACTCCAGGTAGTCGTAGGGCGTCTTGAGCAGCTTGTGCCGCCCGGCGACCGAACCGCCGGCGGGCGACATGCCGGGCACTGCGGGGGTGGAGATCATGTGCACGTTGATCGGCTGGTCCGGGGTCCTCGGGCGCAGGTACTCCCCGATGCTCACCGGGTAGTCGAGTTCGGCCACGCACCAGTAGGCGCCGGTGAAGCGGGTGCGGCTGATGCCCGCCCGCTTCCAGGCCTCCCAGCCGCGGAGCTGGACCATCGAGTACAGCAGCGGCACCTTGACCGCCTTGCTCAGCGCGTCCTTCTGGTCGGCCGGGAGCTCGCCGACCAGGTAGGGGATCACCATGTTCCAGCAGGCCATGATCACGTTGGCCGCCCGGACGGTCCTGACCCTCTCCCCGTCGAAGTAGCCGACCGTGGCGGTGGTGGCCGTGGCGGGGTCGCCGTCGTTGGCGGCCGAGACCACCGGGCAGGACAGGCGGATCCGGATCTGGTTGCGCGGCAGGTCGAGCCTGCCGTAGTCGAACGTCGCGGTGCTGATCTCCTCCATCTCGGTGGCCGTGGCGAAGCCCGGGATCATCCGGCCGATCATCATCCGGACGATCGCCTGGTTGCCCTCGGGGAAGTGGTAGACGTACGGGTCGTCCGCACCCCACCCCTTGATCATGCTCGGCGAGTTGTATCTGGACGGTTTGGAGCGGTCGAGCCCCAACCCCTGGAACCCGGGGTAGCCGTACTCGCCGGCGCTGCCCCAGGCGTCGATCGCGCCGAAGGCGTCGGAGCCGTAGCCCCACTCGTCGTTCGGCATGGTCTGGACGTATCGCAGCACGTCGGGATGGACCCTGCAGACGTCCCTGAGGAACTCCGCGTAGGTCAGCCCGGCCAGGCGTTCCTTCTTCCGGTCGTCCGACAGGCCGGGGAACCAGTCCGGCGGATGCCCGTAGAGCATGAGCAGGTCCTTCCTGGCCTCCTCGGCGACGGGCAGCTCGGCGATCCACTGCGGGGCCTTCCTGCCCGGGGCGAAGACGACGAGCTTCTCCCGGGGGAAGGTCTCCCGGTCGCAGAAGACGCTGTCGTACATCCCCATGCCGGTGTAGAGCGCCTGGTCGAAGTACTCCTCGAACCTGCGGACCCTCACCCCGATCTTGTCGAGCAGGTCCTTTCCCTCGGGCGTCCACGCCGAGGGCGCCTCAATGGACTGCGATCCGCCGTACCCGATCAGCGGCCCCTTGCGGCCGGCCGGGTGGAACTCGTTGCGCCGGGCATGCCCGCCGACCTCGTCGTGGTTGTCCAGGATCAGGATCCGCGCGTCCGGGGCGCGCTCCAGCCAGCGGTGGGCCGCGGTGACGCCGCTGATCCCCGCGCCGACCACGACCAGGTCGTAGTGCTCGCCGGTGGGTTCGGGCGCGCCGGCGTGATCCCAGAACCGGTTGTCGCGCAGGGCGTGGGGCACGCTCAGCGCGTGGGAGGTGTTGCCCTGCATCCCGGTGAGGACCGGCGGGTAGTCGATCTCGGAGGGGACCTTCAGGCGCTTCGTGCCGATGCTGTTCGGCCGGCCCGCGCCGGGGCCGGCGCACCCCGCCAGCGAGCCCAGCGCCGCGACCCCCGCCACCGTGGCCACGCCGTCGAAGAAGTCACGGCGGGAGATGGGCCGGTCCATGCCCAGTTCGCGGGCCTTGCGTGGAGTGATCTCCTGGGGATCGGTCATGGGGCGATCATCACGATCAGGAGGAAAGCCCGTAGTCGCCACGCGCGGTTTCCGGCAACTTTTTGCCCGCCGTATTGGAACGCCATTCGCGATATTCACCGAATGGGCGTCATGGTGCGCGGGCCGGGAACGCGCCGTACGTGAGGGGAGAAGGGGTGACATTCGTAATCATATTAATGGCCTGGAGGAGAATGCCCATCCCCGTCGCTCCGGAACGCGCCCCCGCCCGCCCCGGTGCGGCCTCCCGCCCGCACGGACACGGTGCCGGGGGGCGGAGGGCCGGACGGATTGCCGTCCGGTACAGGAACGTTATGTCGATAGCGCTCGTTGTCGGTAAGAAGATGAAGCAGACGGATTTGCGCTGACGATCCGGTAACGCCTATCCAGCGCCATAGCGGGTGGTGAAGCGGTACATGTCAGGGTAGCGTCCGTATTTGGGGTTTTGGTTAATGACGGGACGAGGAGCCTCGCGTGGTCGGTAAACAGGGCAGGGTGACCGGCAAGATCGGCCCCGGCCTGGTCGGGGAGGTGATGGTGGCGGTCCGAGGGGGTGTCGAGGCGTTCTACGCGCACGCCACGCTCCCCGACGAGGAGATCCCCGCCGGCACGATCGTCGTCGTGGTCGACTACTTCCCGCCGCGCACGGTCTACGTCGCCCGCGCGCTCGTCTGACCCCTCCCTCTCCCCCTTCTCTCCCTCCACCGCGGAGACTGCGATGCCTACGGAGTACTTCCTCATCGGGGGCGCCGTCCTTGTCGCCCTTCTCGTCCTCATCATGCTGTTCAAGGCCGTCTGGCGGGTCGCCGAACCCAACGAGGCGCTGATCATCTCCGGGCTCGGCGCCCGGGGTAAGAGCGAGCTCGCCGACAGCCTCGGATTCAAGATCATCACCGGTAAGGGCACCTCCGTGCTCCCCGGCTTCCAGACCGCCCGCCGCCTGCGCCTGGACAGCCGCGCGGCCAACCTCCAGGTCTCCTGCGTCACCCAGCAGGGCATCCCGGTGGTCGTGAAGGGCGTGGTCATATACAAGGTCGGCGACGACCTGCACTCCATCGCCAACGCCGCCCGCCGTTTCCTCGACCAGCAGGACTCGATGAACGGCGCCATCCACGAGCTGTTCACCGGTCACCTGCGCTCGATCATCGGCAACCTGACCGTCGAGGACCTCATCCTCAACCGCGAACGGCTGACCGGTGAGACCCGCGCCTCGGCCGCCGACGAGATGATCAAGCTCGGCCTGATCGTCGACTCCCTGCAGATCCAGGAGATCGAGGACGAGACCGGCTACATCACCAACCTCGGCAAGCCGCACGCCGCCCGCATCGCCGCCTCCGCCCGCATCGCCGAGGCGCAGCGCGACCAGGAGGCCACCGAGGCCGAGCAGATCGCCGCGGCCAACAAGGCCTCCGCCTGGCGCGACGCCCAGATCAAGCAGGCCGCCTACCAGGCCGAGATCGACGAGGCGCAGGCCCGGTCCCGCCAGGCCGGTCCGCTGTCGGAGGCCTCGGCACGCCAGGAGGTCGTGGTCCAGGAGACCCGAGCGGCCGAGCTGGAGGCGGCGCTGGCCGAGCAGCGGCTCCAGGCCCAGGTCCGCAAGCCCGCCGACGCGAGGGCGTATGAGACCGTGACGCTCTCCCAGGCCGAGCGCGACGCCCGCATCGCCCAGGCCGAGGCCGAGGCCCGCGAGACCGAGCTCCGCGCCGCCGCCCAGGCCTCGCAGGTCAAGCAGGCCGCCGCGGCCGAGGCGGAGTCCGTACGGCTGCGCGGTCTCGCCGCGGCGGAGGCCACCAAGGCCACCGGTCTCGGCGAGGCGGAGGCGGCCAAGGCGCGCGGTCTGGCCGCCGCCGAGGCCGCGCAGGCCCAGGGCCTGGCCGAGGCGGAGGCCGCCAGGGCGAAGGGTCTGGCGGAGGCGGAGTCGATCCGGGCCCGCGCGCAGGCCCTGGCCGAGAACCAGGAGGCGGTCATCGCCCAGCAACTCGCCGAGAACTGGCCCCAGATCGTCGAATCCGGGGCGAAGGCCTTCGGCAACGTCGACCACATGGTCGTCCTCAACGGCGCCCAGGGCATCGAGGAGATGCTCGCCAAGGCGCTCACCCTCGGCGGCACCGGCCTCGGCCTCGCCCGCTCCCTCCTGAACGGCGCCACCCCCAACGGTGTCACCTCCAACGGCACCGGCCCCGAGACCAACGGCAAGGCCGTCGACCCGGCGCCCTGAGACCGGGGAGCGTCCGACCGCCCAGGCCGGAGAACGTCCGGCGAACCCGAGGCCGGAGACCGCGCCGGCTCTCCCGGCGAGCACCGCGCCGGAGAGAGCCGGCCCGGGGCACGGACTGCCGGGGCGGTCCGGCTGAGGTACGCGCCGGGCCGGGATGGGCCGGCCGGGCCATGGGCTGCCGGGGCGGTCCGGCTGAGGTACGCGCCGGGACGGTCCGGCCGGGGCACGGACTGCCGGGACGGTCCGGTGCGGCTACCGCGCGTTGTAGCGTTCCCGGCGGACCGTGGCCTTCTTGCCCTTGATGGTGCTCCCCCGCAGGACCGCGATCACCTCGTCGGCCGCGGCGTCCGGGACCTCCACGAGCGAGAAGCGGTCGGCGATCTCGATCGCCCCGATGTCGCGCCCGGTGAGGCGCGACTCGCCGGCTATCGCGCCGACCAGGTCCTGCGGCCGGATCCCGGAGCTGCGGCCGGCGCCGACGAACAGGCGCGTCATCCCGCTCCCGCCCGCCGCCGGGCGTCCACGCCGTTCCTGGCGGCCGGCGGGCTCGCGGCGGCCGCGGTCCTCCCGCTCGGTCCTCAGCGCGACCTCGGGGATCTCGTGCTCGTCGTCCGCCGCCCCGCTGGCCTCGTGCGCCAGCTTCACCGCGGCGAGCGCCACCTCCATGATGTCGAACTCGTCGGTGAGCGTCTCGACCACGACGCGGAAGCGCTCCAGGTCGTCCTCCAGGAGGCTTTCGTGGAGCGCGGCGCGTGTCAGCTCCAGCCGCCGGGCGCGCAGGTCGGCGATGGTCGGCACCTTCTCGACCGGGATCCGGCGCTTGGTCACCCGCTCGATGGCCTTGAGCAGCCGGTGCTCCCGAGGCTCCGCCAGGGTGATGGCCACGCCCTCGCGGCCCGCCCTGCCGACCCGGCCGATCCGGTGCACGTAGGACTCCGGCGCGGAGGGGACGTCGTAGTTGACCACGTGGGTGAGCTGCTCGATGTCGAGCCCCCGCGCGGCCACGTCGGTCGCGACGAGCAGATCGGCCGTCCCGGTCCGCAGCCGTCCCATCACGCGGTCGCGCTGCTCCTGGCCCATGCCGCCGTGCAGCGCCTCGGCGCGGTAACCACGTCCGTTCAAGGTCTCGGTGAGCTGGTCGACCTCGTCGCGCGTGCGGCAGAAGACGATCGCGGCGGTGGGGGCCTCCACGTCCAGCACCCGCCCGAGCGCCGCGGGCTTGTGCGCCCGCGGGACGACGTACGCGGTCTGCCGTACCAGCGGGGCCTCGCCCGGGGCCGTCGTCTCGCGGCCCATCTCGATCCGGACCGGGTCGTTCAGGTGGCGGCGGGCTATCCCGTTGATGCGCGGCGGCATCGTCGCGGAGAAGAGCACCGTCTGGCGGTTCTCGGGGGTCTCCTGCAGGATCGCCTCGATGTCCTCGGCGAATCCCATGTCGAGCATCTCGTCCGCCTCGTCCAGGACGACCATTTCGAGGTCGTCCAGACGGAGCGTCCCGCGGCCGATGTGGTCGAGCGCGCGACCGGGCGTCGCGACCACGACGTCGACGCCCTGCTGCAGCGCCCGCAACTGCCGGCCGATCGGCTGCCCGCCGTAGATCGGCAGGACGCGCGCGCCCAGCTCGCGGCCGTAGTGGTGGAACGCCTCCGAGACCTGGACGGCCAGCTCCCGCGTGGGCACGAGCACGAGCGCCATCGGCTCCCCGCCTCCGCCGTTCGGCGTCATCCGCTGGAGCACCGGCAGCGCGAACGCGGCCGTCTTGCCCGTCCCCGTCGCGGCCTGTCCGAGGAGGTCGCGCCCTTCGAGCAGAGGGGGGATCGCCTCGCGCTGGATCGGCGTGGGCTCCTCGTAGCCGAGACCGGAGAGCGCGTGCAGGAGCTCGGGCCGCAGCGTCAGGTCGGCGAAGCTGCTCGTGTCGTCGGTCGTGTTCAGCGTCATGGTCGGGCTCCTCGTTCCGGGACGGACGTGTACGGGACTCACGCTGACCACACGTTCCGTCCCTGCCGCGTGTCCCATCTTTGCGGCGGACCCGGGCCGCCGGCTCCGCCGGCCCAGTATGGTGCACCTCTTGAGCTCGGCGGTCATGGCGAACGGCCTCCCGCACGTGTGCGGATGGGGCAGCCGATCGACCCTACCGGCGATGGGCCGGGCGACGTCGACCGGGCGGCGTTGGGCAGGCCGAGGTGCGTATTTCATGACATGCCCCGGTATGTGGCAAATCAACAGTTCCCTGCCCGCGGGCCGCCGCGGAGCGCGGGCACGAGGGCGGACCGGGACTACCCGGGCGCGCTGACGGAGGTGCGCGGCCCCGCGGAACCGGTCATTCCTGAGAACCTCCCGGGGCCGTCGAAACCCCTAGGCGTCCCGGTATCTGTCCCGGACCTCGGGGAGTGGCCGGAAGCCGGCCGACCTGTAGGTGGCGACGGCGCCGGCATTGGAGCTCGGGGTGCAGACGATCGCGCTCGACGAGCCCAGCTCCCGGAGTGCGGCCGCCGCGGCGACGGTGATCGCCTTGCCGTAGCCGTGACCGCGATGTTCCCGGTGCACGCCCATCGGTTCGAGCAACCCGGGACTACCCGGACCGGCCGACCACACCGTCACCGCCGCCACCGCGTCGCCCCGCTCGTCGTAGGCGACCAGACACCGGGCGTCGGCGTACGGCGATCCGGCCGCCATCGCGTGCCAGCGCTCCTCCGTGAACGACGACCTGTCGAACGCCGCCCGCTGTACGGCTGCCCGCACGTGCGCCTGCTCCGGCCCGGCCACCTGGATCCGCACGCCCGGGTCCTTGACCGGCTCCGTGAGGTCGCGGCGCAGCGGCGTCCACGGCTCGTCGGTGTTCCAGCCGCCCTCGGCCAGCAGATCTTGGACCAGTGCACCCATCGGCGCCTCGATGTTCGCCTTCCCCTCGGGCAGCACGCCGCGCTCCGGCTCGGTCACGTCCTCAACCAGCTGCTGCGCCAGCTCCTCCTCCCGCTGAGCCTCTGGCGCGATCGTCAGCCGCAACAGCCCGGGCCCGTCCAGCAGCCCGACGGCGAGAATCCGCCCGTCCCGGCTCCACGTCCGCACCGCCGCGGCGGTCGCCTCCGCACCGAACCTCCAGAACCAGCCCAGGTCCCCCGGATGCAGTTGCATCGGCGCCCTGTCGTGCTGCCACTCCCGCAGCACGCCCACAACCCCGCTCAGCCCGTCGACTCCCGGCTCACCCAACACAATCGCCATGCCCCCGATCACACACCACCGCTCCGGCAGCCCGCACCGGGTTTTCCGGCCCGCCGGGGTGGTGGGGGATTCGGGAGGCATCGGTCAGCGCCGCGCACCTGTCCCGCACCGAGCCGCGCTTGAGCGGCCCGGAAGCGGGTGGGGCGGCCTGACGCTACCGGGTCCTCGAAGAGCCGCAGGCGCTGCCGGCGGCCTGGACGAGCCGCGGCGGCTCGGGCGGCCGGCTCAGATCATCACGTGGGCGTCGGGGTGACCGACGAAGGAGAACTGGGCGCCCCGGGTGAGCTTGTGGTCGTCGGGCTGCCAGGTGTGCATCGAGGGGTCGCCGCTGCGCCAGTAGACGAAGTTGAACCGGTCGGCGGAGTAGATCTTGACGCGGTCCTCCTTCAGCCTCCGGACCAGGCGGGTGTCCTCGCCGCGGGTGACGTCCTCGAAGCCGTAGTGGCGGAACATGTCGGCCTTGCCGAGGAAGGTGCCGCCCTGGACCAGCCAGCTGTAGCGGTGCTCCAGGCCGGGCATGCGGAGCATCGTGGTGTTGCGGCCCTCGAAGTAGGCGTAGTGGGCGCCCTTGCCGACGAGTTCGGCGTCGGAGTAGTCGAAGGCGCGGACCAGGTCGGACAGGTAGTGCTCGCCGTAGAGGTTGTCGTCGTCCATCTTGGCGATCAGGTCGCCCTCGGCCGCGGCGATGCCCAGGTTCATGCAGGCGCCCAGGGACAGCGACGGGTCGGCGGGCAGCACCACGACGTCGGAGATCCCGGCCATGCGGGCCTTGTCGGCGACCACGACCGGGTCGATGTCCAGGCCGTGCAGGACCATCACGAGCTGGAGCGGCCGGTGGATCTGCTTGGCCACCGAGGAGATGGCGTGCTCGATCTGCGAGGCGCGGTTGGTGGGCAGCACCACCGAGACGGACCTCGACCGCTGCTCGACGGGCCTGCCGAGGAACCCGAGGATCTGGTCGACGCGGTGCGTGAACAGGTGCTTGTCGAAGACCTCGCGCATGGCCAGGTGGCCCTGGCGGGCGCGGAGCTCGGGGCTGTTGATCAGGTGCAGGACCTGGTTGTAGGACTCCAGCTCGTCGTGGGCGATCGGGATCAGCGGGCCGAAGGTCTCCTGGACGGCCCGTGACCAGCCGGAGACGACCGTCGTCGAGCAGGCCGACAGCTCGAAGACCCGGCGGGCGCACATGGTCGGCGAGTCGAGCACCGAGTTCACGTTGAGGAAGACCTTGTACATCTTGTACGCGGCCAGCATCCGGTCGTAGGGGAGCTCGCCCACGATGTGCGGGACGTACTCCTCGGGCCAGGCGTACTTCTCGTCGACCGTGCCGTTGCGGGCGAAGATGTGCAGGCCGAGCTCGCGGATCGGGGCGAGGACGGTCTCCATCTGCTCGCGGCGCTCGGGGTGCTTGTCCCGGAAGTACATGCCCGCGAAGACCACGTCGTGCAGCCGGCCGCGCCGCTCCTGGATCGGGTTGTGCACCCGTGGCTGGGCGGCGAACTGCAGGACGTCGATCCGGTCGTGGCCCAGCACCTCCCGGTAACGGGGCACCATGTCGCCGTCGCAGGTGAAGACATAGTCGAACAGCTTGGCCGTGTCGATGAAGAAGTCGAAGTTCGGCGGGTCCTCCTTGTTCCAGAAGACCGTCGGGATCCCCTCTTCGCGGCACCAGTCGATCAGGGCGCGCAGCTCCGGCTTGGGGGCGTTGGAACCGGTCATCTGGTAGCGCCAGCGGCCCTGGTTGCCGTGCCAGGCCGACTCCACGAACAGCAGCTCGGGCCGCCGCTCGGCGAAGATCTCCGGCCAGTCGCGGAGCCCGAACTCGATCTGGTCCCACTCGTACTTGAACGCCATCCGGGAGAAGTCGTCCAGGATGACCGCGACCTTCATGTCCGGCCGGTTGATCGGCCCGGTCGGCCACTTGACCTGCGGCACGTCCACGACGGGCCCCTGGTGGTCCAGCTCCTCGATCACCTCGGCCACCGGCCGGGGCGCCTCGGGCCCCTTGCGGGGCCGCAGCGCCATGCGCAGCTTGCCCGGCAGCCGCACGACCCCCGACCCCTTGGCGCCCGTGATGGCCTCGGCCACCCGGTAGGGCCGCTGGACCTTGGTGGACTCCAGCTTCCACTGCGCGTAGTCCGCGCGGGCCTCGGCGATGGCCAGCCGCCGCTCCAGGTCCCGGACGCGCTCCTCGAAGCGCTCGACGACCTTGCGCTCCTCGGGCAGCCAGTTGATCGGCCCGAGACGCTGGTACTTCGGCTCTTCGGGGGTCTGCTCACTCATGGGGGAACTCATGGGTATCGCCTTAATCCGGGGTCGTGCCAGCGTACGGCTTCGGCCGTGACGAAATAGCCGTTTTACAGGGATTTGGGCGGTACGGCTTGCGCCGCCGGGGAGAGGTTGCGGCCCGCCAGCCAGGCCTCGATCACCCGGGCGATCCGGGGGCCGGCCTTGCCGTCCCAGAGCGGGGGCAGCTCGCCCGAGGGGGTCGCCGCGCCGTCGGCCAGGGCCCGGTCGGCGGCGGCCGGCAGCAGCGCCGGGGTGACCAGGCGGTTGGTGCCGTGGGTGACGGTGATCGGCCGCTCGGTGTTGGGCCGGACGGTCAGGCAGGGGACGCCGAGCATGGTCGTCTCCTCCTGCACGCCGCCGGAGTCGGTGACGACCAGGGACGCGCCCCGCACCAGGGAGAGGAAGTCCACGTAGCCCAGCGGGTCGATGATGAGGAGGTTCTCGCCGTTCACGAGACCGGCCTCGGCCAGGCGGGCCCGGCCGCGCGGGTGCAGCGGCACCGCGATGGGGACGCGCTCGCTCACCGCGAGCACGGCGTCGACCAGCTCCTTGGCGGAGGCGGGGTCGTCCACGTTGCCCGGCCGGTGCAGGGTCGCCACGCCGTAGCGCTCCGGGAGCCCGAGCCGGGAGCGGACCGGGGCCGGGTCGAGGCGGTCCAGCGCCGAGAACAGGCTGTCGATCATCGGGTTGCCGACGAGGTGGACACGCGCCGGGTCCACGCCCTCGTTGGCCAGGTGCGAGAGCGCGTCCGGCGAGGTGGCGAAGAGGATGTCGGACAGGGCGTCGGTGACGACCCGGTTGACTTCCTCGGGCATCTCCCGGTCGAAGGAACGCAGGCCCGCCTCGACGTGCGCGGTCGGGATGTGGAGCTTGGAGCAGACGAGGATCGCGGCCAGCGTCGAGTTGACGTCGCCGTAGACGACGACCAGTGCGGGCCCGTGTGCCAGGACGACGTCCTCCAGGCCGGTCAGCAGCGCCGCCGTCTGGCGCGCGTGCGAGCCCGAGCCGACACCCAGATTGGCGATCGGCTCCGGGAGTCCGAGATCGGCGAAGAACACGTCCGACATCAGCGCGTCGTAGTGCTGACCGGTGTGAACGATGCCCTGCCGCACCCCGAGGGCGGCGAGACCGCGCACGACCGGAGCGGCCTTCACGAAGTTGGGCCGCGCGCCGAGCACGTGCAGGACGAGGGGATTGTCGGGGTCCGGGGTCGTCCCCGGGGGGGCGTTGTCCCTCATTGACCTCGCCTTTCATGCGGGAGTGTGGCAAACGTTGCCTATGGTACGGTCACGGCGTGGTATCCGATGCCAGCAGGCCAGACTCCCCCAAGGTTTCCGCGAAGTCGGCCCGTGCCGGACTGCGCGGGCTTCTCAAGGGGTTCGTCCAGCACCCTGTGATCGTCTCCCGAGTCGTGGCGACCAAGGTCAAGTCCGACCCCGTGCGTGTGGCGCAGGCAGCCGCGGAGACCCTCCCGCCGCGGCTCCGCCCCGTCGTGGGCAAGGTCGCCTGGCCCGCCGCGCGCCGTGCCAGGATCGTCGTGCGCAAGCTTGGCATGCGCCTGGTCAGGGGGCCGTGGGACGAGGCGAAGGCGCACTTCGACGCCGGGCGGATGACCGAGGCCGCGGCGGTGCTCCAGCCCTACACCAAATACCCCTTCATCAACCGCCGGGCCACCTACTACACCGGCGAGCTGGCCTCCATCCAGCCCAACCCGATCCCGCCCAAGTCCAAGGTGATCGTGGGCGAGCGGGTGGAGGGCCGGGTGCTGCACTGCGTCACCAACGCCCTGCCGTACACGCAGGCCGGATACACCGTGCGCACGCACCGGATCGTCACCGCGCAGAAGGCCGCGGGGCTGGATCCGCACGTCGTGACCAGCTGGGGCTGGCCGATGATGCAAGGCCACGTCGACGCCACGCCGTACGAGGAGATCGACGAGATCCCCTACCACCGGCTGCTGCCGAGCGGCGATGTGCCGTTCGAGAGCCACGGCCGCATGATCCGCGGGGCCGGCGAGGTGACCGAGCTGGTCAGGACGCTCCGGCCGCAGGTGCTGCACGCCGCCACCGACCACCGCAACGGCTCGGTGGCGCTGGCGGTGCGCGAGCGGACCGGCACGCCGATGGTCTACGAGGTCCGGGGTTTCCTGGAGGAGACCTGGGCCTCCCGCGACCCCAAGCGCGTCGGCAGCCAGCGGCACGTGCTCCAGCGCGACCGCGAGGCGTTCATCATGCGCTCCGCCGACGCCGTGGTCACCCTCGCGGAGACCATGGCCACCGAGATCGTCGAGCGGGGCGTGCCGAGGGAGCGGATCTTCCTGGCGCCCAACGCGGTGGACGACTCGCTGCTGACCGCGGAGTACGACGGGGCGACGTTCCGCTCCGCCTACGGCATCGAGCCCGATGAGATCGTCATGGGCTCGGTGTCGAGCATCGTGGCCTACGAGGGCTTCGCGACCATGATCAACGCGGCCGCCCTCCTCCGGGACCGGGGCGCCCCGATCAGGCTGCTCCTCGTCGGCGACGGCGCCGAGCGCCCGGCGCTGCTGGAGCAGGTGGAGGAGCTGGGGCTCGGGGACGTCGCGATCCTGCCCGGCCGGGTCGGCCCGGACGAGGCGCTGCAGGCCCAGTCGGCCATCGACATCTTCGTCTGCCCCCGTGAGGACCTGCGGGTCTGCCGGCTCGTCACGCCGTTGAAACCCGTCGAGGCGATGGCCCTCGGCAAGCCGGTCGTGCTGAGCGACCTGCCCGCCCTTTCGGAGCTCGTCGGCTCCGACGGCGCCGGGCTCCTGGTCCCCGCGGGCGACCCGGAAGCCCTGGCGGAGGCGCTCGCCGCACTGCGCGACGACCCGGCGCGGCGGGCGGCGATGGGCGAGGCCGGACGCGCGGAGGTGGCCGCGAAGCGCACGTGGAGCCGCGTCGCGGAAACGTACCGTGACATTTACCGATCACTTGCTGGTTGACGGCCCCGTGCAGGTGGAGGGGAACCCAGCCGTTTGTGATGCGTTCAATCGCATTAGGCGTGGCTTGCGCGGAGTTGAGATAGCCTTTGCCACCATGAAGTGTTGTTTCCGTCTTTCCAGGGTCACCCCGTGAGCGAGCGCAGCCAACCGGCCGTTGGGCTCGGTGCCATCGCGAACGCGGCCGAGGAAGGGGGCCGCGTGAGCGCCTATGACCTGGCCGTGATCGGTCTCGGGTACGTCGGCATGCCACTGGCCAAGGAGGCCGCGGCGGCAGGCCTGCGGGTCGTCGGCTTCGAGGTCGACCCGCGCAAGGTGGACGCCCTCAACGCGGGACAGTCCTACATCGACGACCTGACCGACGCCGACCTCGAGCACATGCTGGCAGGCGGCTTCAGCGCCACCCTGGACGAGTCCGTGCTGGCCGACAGCCGCACCATCGTCATCTGCGTGCCGACCCCGCTGGACGAGGACCACCGCCCCGACCTGTCCGCGGTGGAGGGCGCCACCCACACCGTCGCCCGGAACCTGACCTCCGGCACACTGGTCGTCCTGGAGTCCACGACCTGGCCGGGCACCACCGACGAGGTCGCCCGCCCCATCCTCGAGGCCTCCGGCCTCGTCGCGGGCACCGACTTCCACCTCGCCTTCTCGCCCGAGCGCATCGACCCGGGCAACCCCAAGTACGGCATGCGCAACACCCCCAAGGTCGTCGGCGGCTACACGGCCGCCTGCAAGGACCGGGCGGTCGGGTTCTACTCCCAGTTCGTCGAGCAGGTCGTGCCGGTCAGCGGCACCCGCGAGGCCGAGATGGCCAAGCTGCTGGAGAACACCTACCGGCACGTCAACATCGCCCTCGTCAACGAGATGGCGATCTTCTGCGACGAGCTCGGGGTCGACCTCTGGGAGGCCATCGAAGCCGCGGCCACCAAGCCGTTCGGCTTCCAGAAGTTCCTGCCCGGACCCGGCGTCGGCGGGCACTGCATCCCGGTCGACCCCTCCTACCTGTCCTACACGGTGCGCAAGCTCGGCTACCCGTTCCGGTTCGTGGAGCTGGCGCAGGAGATCAACGAGCGGATGCCGTCCTATGTGGTGGCCCGCGTCCAGCGGCTGCTCAACCGGCACAAGAAGGCCGTCAACGGCTCCAAGGTGCTGCTGCTCGGCGTCACCTACAAACCCGACATCGCCGACGAACGCGAGACTCCGGCCCTGCCGGTCGCGCGGGCGCTGCTGGAGCTGGGCGCGGAGCTGGTCTTCGCCGACCCGTACGTCAGGACATGGCACGTGGACGGTACCTCCGTACCACGTGAGGAAGACCTCGCCAGGGCGGTCGCCGAAGCGGATGTGACGCTGCTGCTGCAGCAGCACGCCGCCTTCGACCTGTCGATCGTCGAGGACCACGGCAGGCTCGTGCTCGACACCCGAGGCGTCCTCGCCGAGGGTGAACGCGTCGAGCGGCTCTAGCGACGAAGGGCTGCGCGCAGTGCACGTGCTCGTCATGACGGTGGTGCATCACCCCGAGGACGCCCGGATCCTGCACCGGCAGATCCGCGCGCTCGTGGATGCCGGTCATGAGGTCACGTATGCCGCGCCGTACACCGCGCGGGGCGTCATGGCCCGGTCGTGGGTGAACGGCGTCGACCTCCCCCGGGCGGCTGAGCGCAAGCGGCTTTCGGCCGTGCGCGCCGCCCGCAAGGTGTTCAAGCGCATGCGCGACCAGGTTGATCTGGTGGTCATCCACGACCCCGAACTGCTGCTCGCGGTCGTCGGCGTGCGCAAGCGGCCCCCGGTGGTCTGGGACGTGCACGAGGACACTCCGGCGACCCTGTCGCTGAAGCCCTGGCTGCCCGCGTTCCTGCGGCCGCCGGTGCGGTTCCTGGCCCGCATGCTCGAAGGCACCGCGGAGCGCCACCTGCATCTGCTCCTCGCCGAGACCGCCTACGCCGGCCGGTTCCACCGGGCCCACCTGGTGGTCCCGAACGAGACCTGGGTGCCCGACGACGTGACCCCGCCGGGAGACGATCGGATCGTCTACCTCGGCTGGCTGTCGGAGGCGCGCGGGGTGCGCGACGCCATCGAGGTCGCCCGGCTGCTCCGGCCGTACCGGGTGGCGGTCGAGCTGATCGGCTACGCCGACCCGCAGTCGCGCCCGACGCTGAACGAGGCGGTGGCCGAGGGCGTACTGGAGTGGCGCGACTTCATGCCGAACGACGAGGCGCTCAAGCGGCTCGACGGGGCGCTGGCCGGACTGTCGCTGCTGCACGACGAGCCCAACTACCGCCACTCCATGCCCACGAAGATCGTGGAGTACATGGCCCACGGGATCCCGGTGATCACCACTCCGTCGCCGCGCGCGGTGGAGCTGGTCGAGCGCTACAACAGCGGCATGGTCGTGCCGTGGGAGGATCCCAAGGCAGTGGCGCAGGCCGTGCTCTCCCTGCGGGACGACGTCAGGGAGCGGCATGCCCAGGGCGCCCGAGGGTATGCGGCGGCCCGTGCGAACCATCACTGGCCGAACTCGGCCCGCCGTTTCGTGTCCCAGCTTGAGGCGTGGGCCGGGGTCAAGAGCTGATTTCTTGTATGGCGATGTTGCTTATGTCCGCCTGATCACAAGAACGGTAGTGTCCTGATCGTGCGCTGGTTCACCGCTTTTCTCGGCGTGGCGATCCTCGCGGTGGTGGCGGCGGTCGTGCTCGTCCTGCCCAAGGGCGCGGACGCTCCGGTGAGCGACAGGACACCGGTCGCGTCGTCGCCCTCCCCCACCTCCTCCGCCGCGCTGACTCCCGAGGCCAGCGCCTTCACCGACCCGTGTGGAACGTTCGACACCAAGGTGTCCTCGCCCTACGCGGTGACCGGCTACTGGCTCATCCCCACCACCGACCACTGCACCTGGCGGCGGCAGTTCGGCGCGATCCACGAGGTGGGCGGCGACACGGTGATCCGGATCGGCTGGGGCCTGCAGGCCCGCCGCGTCGACGAGGACGACCGGATCATGGACAACAAGGGCGAGGAGATCGACCCCCGCTACGAGCCGTGCGTCGAGGACGGGCTGCCGTGCGTGGCGGCGGCCGAAAGGGACCTTCAGGCGGCCAACCCGGGAAACCGGGTGAGCTGGACGTTCGTCTACCGGACCGACGAGGCGTTCGGGCCCGACCTGTTCCGCTGCCCCGAGTTCGAGCGGAAGGTCACCGTAGGCGATTCCGTCTTCTACCGGATCGTCGCGCCGGACGACGGAAGCGACGACCCGAGCTGCGCGAACATCAAGAACAAGGGGCGCGGCTACCACGTGATCCTGATCGCGGGCGCGGAGCAGGACAAGCAGGACAGCCTCACCGAGCTGCTCGACCTCGGCGACCAGTTCGGGGTGCGGGTCTTCCCCGCGCTGCCGCTGGCCCCCCGCGACCCGGCGCAGGTCACCCGGGCCTACAAGGACGGCACCGACACGCTCACCACGCTCACCCGGCGCATCCTGCAGGACTACGGCGCCCGCTTCCAGGGCCGGGAGTCGCTCGGCGGCTTCTACCAGCCGTTCGAGCTGCAGATGCGGGAGATGAGCTACACGGGCAGGGACCCGGACGGCGACCACTCGACGCTCAAGGTCTACGCCTCCCAGCACCAGATCGTGGAGCAGGAGATGCCAGGCAAGCCCATCCTGGTCAGCCCCTACATCGACGCGCGCAAGCGGCTGAAGTTCAGCGCCAGTCCCAAGCAGGTGGCCAAGGGCTTCGAGGCCATGGTCAGGACCGGGGTCGGCATCATCGCGCCGCAGGACAGCCGGGGCACGGGCAAGGTCGGATTGTTCTGGCCGGACCAGCGCGACGAGCAGGTCGACGAACGGCTCCGCCCGGTCGTCGGCGAGACGACCAACGGCACCGCCTACCACGGCTCGACCCGCGACTACTACCGGGAGATGTCCGCGGCGCGGGACAGGATGGTCGAACAGGGCTACAACGTGCAGCTGTGGGCCAACGTGGAGGCCTTCGAGCCGTCCGCCGAAGAGCCCTGCGCCGCCAGGACGGGCACCCGGGGCCGCACCGACAAGAAACGGCTCGACACGGCCGTGACCCAGGTCGGCCGGTACGTCTCCAAGATCGTCTCCTACATGTGGAGCGACTTCTTCACCTGCGGCTCCCCGTCGCTGGCCGAGGACATCGCCCGTGACGCGGACCGGCCGATCCCGGTGGACGCCGTCCGCAAGGAGCGCGACATCCAGGACGGCATGGAGATCCGGGGATACAACATGCCCATGGGCTCCAAGGTGACGGTCACCTGGGACGGCCAGGAGGCCCCCAAGGTCGTCGAGGTGGCCGGAGTGGACCTGTCGGAGCCGCTGCCCGACCTGCCCACCGGGATGAGGACGGCGTGGATCCCGTTCGACTGGACCCAGGTGCCCGACGGCGCCTGGGTGCGGGTCGAGGTCGCCGCCGCCGACGGGCGGGCGGCCGCCGAGGCGCTGCACGTCCGTATAAACACCTGACCGGTGTAACGTGCCTGGCATGGTTCCGCGCATTCCCGTCAGCGTGGATCTGGTCGTCCTCACGGTGCGCTGCCAGGCGCTGAGCGCGCTCGTCTGGCGGCGGGACAACTCGCCCTACGAGGGACGCTGGGCCCTCTCAGGCGGCTTCATCCAGCTTGACGAGGATCTGCCCGCCGCCGCGGCCCGGGTCCTCGCCGAACGGGCCGGCCTGCCCGGCGCCCCGGTCCATCTGGAGCAGCTCCAGACCTACGGCTATCCCGACCGCGACCCGCGCCAGCGCGTCCTGAGCGTCGCCTACCTCGGCCTCGCCCCCGACCTGCCGGCCTCCACCGAGGCGCACATGAGCTGGCAGCCGGTCTCCTCGCTCCGGGAGATGGCCTTCGACCACCGGCGCATCATGGTCGACGGGATCGAGCGCGCCCGGGGCAAACTGGAGTACACCCCGCTGGGCGCTGCCTTCTGCCCCCCGGAGTTCACCGTCGCCGACCTGCGCCGGGTCTACGAGATCGTCTGGGGCCGCACCCTGGACCCGCGCAACTTCCACCGCAAGGTCACCAAGGCCGAGGGCTTCCTGGTGCCCACCGGCCGCACCACCACCCGCGACGGCGGCCGTCCCGCCAAGCTCTACCGCCGTGGACCGGCCGTGCTGCTCCACCCGCCGATGCTCCGCTCCCTCAAGGAGTAGGCGGGGGCTCAGAGGTCGTCGATCTCCGCCAGGTCGATGTCGAGGTCGAAGGGGACGGTGAGCTTCAGCCGGTCGTGGTGGATACCCGTGGCGACGTAGGCCTTGGTGGCCGGGTCCAGCTCGTAGACGTAGACCGTCGGACGGCCTTCGGCGTTCTCGATCCGCCAGAAATGGGGGATGCCCGCCGCCGCGTAGAGCTGGGGCTTGCGCTCCCGGTCGCGGACCTCGGACTCGGCGGAGACCACCTCGACGGCCAGGACGACGTCGGCGGGTTGGTAGGTGGTCTGCTTCAGACCCAGGTCGCCGTCGGCGCGGACCACGATGAGATCGGGTTCGGGACGCTGGCGCTCCCCGAGCGTCACGGTCATCTCCCTGCGGACCCGCAACTCCGTCGGAGCAGTGCGGCGGAGCTCTCGCTCCAGGAGGAACATGACGAGTGAGTGGAAACGGGTCTGGGGGCTCACGAAGACGAGAGTGCCATCGATCAGCTCGGTGTGAGAGGGAATCCCCCGCAGCCGGTCGAGGTCCTCTGCGGTGAAACCATCCGATGACGGGATGATCCAGTCGGGAACGGGCTCCAGCTTGGGAGACTCCGCCCCGGCCGTCTCCGTGTTGGGCCGCTCGGTCTCGGCCGGCGGTGCGATGCTCATGTTGTCCTCCCGGTCAGGCATGCCTCTCACCTCCAGTCTTCCAGGATGATGCCCCATCCGCCCGCTCCTCATAAAGTAAGGCCATGCCTCGTTTCCGCGCGATTCTGGACACAATGCCCCCCTACAAGGCGGGCAAGGCCGTGGTGTCAGCCGACGGCCGGTCCTACAAGCTGTCTTCGAACGAATCCCCCTACGGCCCGCTGCCTTCCGTGGTCGAGGCGATCGCGAAGGCCGCCTCGGAGATCCACCGCTATCCCGACCCGGCGGCGACCGGCCTGACCGAGGCCCTCGCCGAACGGTACGGCGTGCCGCCGGAGCACGTCGCGCTCGGCCCCGGTTCGGTGACGGTGGCCCAGCAGCTCTTCGAGACCGTGAGCGAGCCGGGCGCCGAGGTGATCTACGCCTGGCGGTCGTTCGAGGCCTACCCGCTCCTGGCCGACCTGGCGGGGGCGACCTCCGTCCGGGTCCCGCTCCTGGGCGAGACGCACCACCTGGACGCCATGGCCGAGGCGATCACCCCGCAGACGCGCATGATCTTCGTCTGCAACCCGAACAACCCCACCGGCACGGTCGTCCACGCGGCCGAGCTGGCGGCCTTCCTCGACCGGGTCCCGGAGGACGTGCTCGTCGTCCTCGACGAGGCCTACCGCGAGTACGTCAGGGACGCCGACGTCACCGACGGGCTCACCGTCTACCGCGACCGGCCGAACGTGGCCGTGCTGCGGACGTTCTCCAAGGCGTACGGCCTGGCCGGGCTCCGGGTGGGCTACCTGATCGCCGGCGAGCCGGTGGCGGCCGCCGTACGGAAGACGATCGTGCCCTTCGCGGTCAACCACCTGGCCCAGGCCGCCGCCGTCGCCTCCCTGGCGGCCGAGGACGAGCTGCTGGAGCGGGTGGACACCGTGGTCAAGGAGCGCACCCGGGTCCGCGAGGCGCTGATCGCCCAGGGCTGGACGGTGCCCATCACCGAGGCCAACTTCGTCTGGCTCCGGCTGGGCGAGCGCACGACGGAGTTCGCCGAGGCCTGCGCGTCCGAGGGGGTCGCGGTCCGTCCCTTCGCCGGAGAGGGGGCCAGGGTCTCCATCGGCTCCCCGGAGGCCAACGACACCTTCCTCGCCGCGGCGGCGGCCTTCAGGGCCGCCTGACGGCCCTTCCGGGGCCGGGCTGCCCGCCTCCGGCGTCCCGGGGGCGGACCGGGGATCCGACGGGCCCGCGTCCTACACGGACGCGGGCTCCTTCTCCTCGGCCGGGGCGTTCTTGCGGCGCTCGGTGGAGACCACCAGGGCCACGCCGAGGACGATCACCAGGCCCGCGGCGACCATCGAGGTCGTGACCGGTTCGCTCAGGACGAGCGCGCCGAGGGCGACCGCCACGACGGGGTTGACGTAGGCGTAGGTGGAGACCAGCGAGATCGGGGCGGCGCCCAGCAGCCACACGTAGGCGGTGAAGCCGACCAGGGAGCCCATCAGGACCAGGTAGGCCAGCCCGGCCCAGGAACGCCCGGAGACCGCGCCGAGGTCGAGGTGCTCGCCCACGACCGTGCTGGTCAGCGCGAGCCCGATCCCGCCGGCGGCCATCTCGACCGTGCTGGCGACGAAGGGGTTGGCGGGCATCGGGATCCGGGCGGACAGGAACGAGCCCGCCGACCACGACATCGACGCCAGCAGGATGATCGCGATCCCGGTGCCGTCCGCCGCGCTGCCCCCGCCGGTCAGCGACAGCACCGCCACCCCGCCGAACCCGATGAGCACCCCGGCCAGCGTCAGCACCTGCGGCATGTCCCTGGCGACGATCCTGAAGATCACCAGCCAGAGCGGCACCGAGGCCACCAGCAGCGCCGCCAGCCCGCTGGAGATGTGCTGCTCGGCCACCGCGACGAGGCCGTTGCCGGCGTTCAGCAGCAGCACCCCGACCAGGGCGGCTCCGCCCAGCTCCTTCCAGGTCATCCGGAAGACCCGCCATCCCCGGAGCAGGAGCAGCGCGGCGCCGAGGACCAGCGCGGCCGTGCTGAAGCGCATGGCCCCGCTGAGCAGCGGCGGGACGGTCTCGATGGTGATCCGGATCGCGAGGTAGGTCGATCCCCACACCACGTAGACGATCGCCAGTGCTCCCCAGACGAGCAGCGACCTGCGGCTGTCAGTAGTGTCATGACCCATAGCTCATGACAATAGCCTTCATGTCCGACAGAACGCCCGCGAGGTCCGGACCGTGAGACGCGGCCCGGACCGCCGTGGTCCGGGGCCCGCCGCGCGGAGCGGAGCGCCCCCGGATCACGGGGAACGACGGGAGGGGCTCAGCGGCTGCCGAGCTTCTCCACGATCAGCCGGTAGAGCTGGCGGGGACGGCCCGGCTGCGGGGTGCGGTTGGGCGGAAGCGGCCACGCGAGTCCCTCGTCGACCAACGTGCGCAGCAGCCGCCGTGCCGTACGCGGTGTGACGCCGAGCATCTTGCCCGCGCCCTCCGCGTCCACCACCGTGTCGCCCCCCTCCAGCTTGGCCGCCAGCCGGGCCAGCACCTCCACGCCCTTCGGCTTCAGCGGCCCGCCGCCCTGCGGAGGCATCCTGGGCGCGGGGATGAGCGCCCGGCCCTCGCGGTCCACCGCGAAGCCCTGCGCCTGCTTGCCCGCCTGCGTGCGCGCCAGCGCCGCCCGCGCGTGGGACTCGGCGTCGTGGGCGGTACGGCCCATGCCGACGCCCACCTCGACCGCCAGACCCAGCTCGTCACGGACCCGCGCCGCGAACGGCAGCACCCGGAAGCCCTCCGTGGCCGTGGCCACCGAGCCACGGGTCGCGGTGACCATGTAGCTGTGGTCGTCGATCGAGGTCACCGACGCGTTGATCCGGTTCGCCTCCTGCACCAGCAGCCGGTGCAGGGACAGCCGGAGCTCGTCGCGCCAGTAGCGCGGCGCGGCCCGGCGGACCGGTTCGCGGAGCGTCGGCACCTCCACCAGGACGACGGTGAGCTGTGACTCCTCCAGCCGGTGGTGCGCACCGAGCAGCGCGGCCGTGTGCAGCGCCGTACGGACCGCCGCGGACGTCGGCCGGATCCTGACCACCGGGACCCCGGCCGTCTGCAGGCGGTCGGCGACGGCGGGCAGGCAGGTCAGCGCCCCGCTGGTGCTGCCCTGGCGGACCAGGCGTTCGTGGAAGGCCGCGATCGTGCCGGTGGCCCCCGGCTCGTCACGGCTGTGCACGTCCACCACCGGCAGACTCAGATCGGTGTAGGCCTCCTCGACGTCGGCCCGGCTCAGCACGTCGACGCTGACCCTGCGCGGGTCGATCCGTTCGTCCAGTGCCGCCCGGGCCAGGGCGGCGATCAACGCGGCGCCGCCGAGCTGGACGTAGGTCGCCGGCATCGTCAGCACCCCCGAACGCCTGGCCAGGTCATAGGGGACCGGGCTGGCGAACAGACAGGCGTCCACCCCTGCCCCCAGGCGCGTGACTTTGTCGGCGGCCTCCTGCTCGTCCCGGTAGGCAGCGGCTACCAGGCGGCAGGGCAGGGGTGCCGCCGCGTGTCCCATGAGCATCACTCGCTCGACGAGGTCATGGGGGCCCACCACACCGATAGTGAGGTCCGGTGTCATGGCACCCGGGCGTGACACTCGTGGAGTTTCTTCGGCCCGCTCGACCAATGTTCGTCCCATCCTGCTGTCCGTTTGTTTTCGGCTCTCTTTTGGAACGATCGCTTGCGGGGGCCGTAATGTCACGCCCGATTTGACGCCAATTCCGGGAGGAACCCCCCGGCTAAACCCCTAACTGTAACTGTTTACACAGGTCAGAGCGGTTTTTGAGAGACTGAAACCCGCTGATTATGAGGAAGAAATCTCTCGCCTCACATCTGCGCCCAGCGCCTGCATACGCTCGGCCAGATATGAGTGGCCGCGGTCGATGAGATAACCCGATTCGATCACGGTCTCCCCTTCGGCGGCGAGACCGGCGAGAACGAGGGCGATTCCGGAACGCAGGTCGTGCGCGGTCACCTCGGTTCCCGTCAGCGGGGTCGCGCCACGGACGACGGCGCCGTTCTCCTTGACCTCGATGTCGGCGCCCATCTTGTTCAGCTCGGAGGCCAGGGCGAACCGGCCGTCGAAGATGCGCTCGTGAATGTAGCTGGCGCCGTCGGCGAGGCAGGCGACCGTCATGATCGGCGACTGCAGGTCGGTGGCGAAGCCGGGGTAGGTGTCGGTGATCACGTTGATCGGGCGCAGCGGGCGGTCCCGGCGCACGTGGAGCACCGCGCCGTGGTCGGAGAACTCCACCCCCATCTGCTCCAGCTTGTAGCGGACCACGCCGAGGTGGTCCAGGTCGGCGCCGACCAGGTTGACCTCGCCACCGGTGATGGCCGCGGCCATGGCGAACACGCCCGCGTCGAGGCGGTCGGGCATCACGGTGTGCTCGACGGCCTGGAGCTCCTCCACGCCCTCCACCGTGATGAATCCGGTGCCGCCGCCGCTGATCCTGGCGCCCATCCGGGTCAGCATCTCGATCACGTCGAGGACCTCGGGCTCCAGCGCCGCGTTCTCGATCACGGTGGTGCCGCGCCCGAGGGCGGCCGCCATGATCAGGTTCTCGGTGCCGGTGTGCGAGGGAGTGTCCAGGTACAGCGTGGCGCCGGTGAAGCCGGCCGTCTTGACGTGGATGACGGAGTCGCCCTCGTCCACGATCGCGCCCAGGCGCTTGTAGCCCAGGTAGTGGAAGTCGAGGTTGCGGCTGCCCAGGTTGCATCCGCCCACGCCCTCGATGATCGCCTCGCCGAGGCGGTGCAGCAGCGCGGGAACGAACAGCACGGAGCCGCGGAAGCGGCGGGCGATCTCCGCGGGCAGCACCGGGCTCTTCAGGCGGGAGGCGTCGATGACCAGGGTGCGTTCCGCCTCGTGGAGCTCGACCTTGGCGCCGATCGCCTCGGCCAGCTCGACCGCCCGGCGCACGTCCTCGATGATGGGGACATTGCGCAGCACCGTACGGCCCTTGGCCGCCAGGAGCGCCGCACCGATCATGGGCAGCACGGCGTTCTTGGCGCCCTGGATGAAGGCGGTTCCACGGAGGGGGTTGCCACCGCGCACGCGGTAACGGACCATACGTCATGCTCCTTGGGGAAGGGGAAGCTGGGGATTGGGGATGATGCGAGAACGAGTGGCGGCAGCCGGGGGTTATCGGCCAACAGTAGCCGCTGGGTACCCCTGAACCGGCCACTTCGGATGGCAACTACCCGTCGAGCCTCTGATCACTCGATCGCTCGTGAGTCTCCACGCAATGGTCCCGCATCCGTACGGCGGATCCGCCCGCGACAGCGGCGTTCCAGGCGATCGGACCCCTGAGAAATTCCCCCGCCCCGGGCGTCCGTCCGGCGTGCTCGGGCGTCCCGGAGTCCGTTCGGTGTGCTCGGGTGCCCGCCGGCGTGTTCGCGCGGCCGGACGTCCGTCCGGTGTGCTCGGGTGCCCGCCGGCGTGTTCGCGCGGGCGCGCGTCCGGCGGCGTGCTCAGGCCTCCCCGGTCTCCGGGGTGTTCACGCGGCCCGGGTCCCCTTGCCCGCCGGGGTGAGCGGTGAGGCGGCCATGAGGAGGTTGTCGGCTCGCTGGTCGACGAAGCGGGTGACGACCTGCTGGCCGTACCCGAACGCCATGGCCCAGACCAGGATGGCGGGCTGGGAGCCGAGTCCCGCGAAGCCGGGGACGAAGCCGGAGTTCAGGATCAGCAGGCCCAGCACGGAGGTGGCCACCCCGGCGGGGGCCTTGAGCATGTTCTGGACCACCGCCAGCGAGTAGCGCGTGGACAGCTCCGAGCGGGTGGAGATCGAGGCCGCCGTGGCCAGCGCCGCGCCCAGCATCCCGATCAGAGCCACCAGGGGGACGTCGCCCCGGCTGGGCCGCAGGGAGCCGGTGGGGCAGATCTGCGCGGGCATGAGCCCCTGGGCCTGGACCACCGACTGGTTGCCGCACATCGGGATGGCGTCCGGCCAGATCGCGCCGATGGCCACCACGCTCAGCACGATCAGGCTCAGCATGACCACCCCGCCGAGCAGGAGGTTGCGGAAGCTGCGGACCCGGCCGGTCTCCAGAGCCTGCGCGGTGTAGGCGGCCCGCAGCACCGACTGCATCAGCGGCCTGTCGTTCTCTCCCAGGTCCCCGGCGGCCAGCCGGGCCTGCAGGTGCGTCAGCCGGGGATCGTCGCCGGGCAGGTAGGCCCGGCCGATCGCCACCACCTCGGGGGCCCGGCCGCACAGCTCCACCGTCGGCAGCACGCCGTACAGCAGCACGGTCGCGCTGTTGACGTTGGACCAGGCGCCCTCGATGGCCTGACCGGTCAGCCAGCGCCGCAGGCCGTGCTTGGAGCGCGCGTAGGACTCCCCGCGCTCCAGGTGCCTGCCGATGCCCTCGCCCACCGACACCAGCTGGCCCGCCTCGTCGCGCATGGTCAGGGCGCGCTCGGCGTCGGCCCGGATCTCCTCGCTCCGCGTGGCGACGTAGACCCGCCATGTGCCCGGCCAGCGCAGGACGCCGGTGTCGCCGATCCGTTCCGGTGATGCTGCCTGGTCGAGCGCCATCGTTCCTCCGTGGGGCGGAGCGGCCGGGGACGGGCAGAGACTGCCCCTGGCTTATCGCGGCATGCCTGCCGAGCGCTACGTCACGGTCGGGCGATGCCCCGCTTACGCACTGTGCCCGATGTCCGTGCGGTGGTGCGAGCCGCGCATCCGGATGCGGCCGACCGCCTCGTAGGCGGCCGCGCGCGCGGCGGCCACGTCGGGGCCGGTGCCGACCACGCTGAGCACCCGTCCGCCGTTGGAGACGATCCGGTCGCCGTCGAGCGCGGTCCCGGAGTGCAGCACGTAGGCGTTCTCGACGGTGTCGGAGAGCCCCTCGATGACGTCGCCCTTGACAGGGTCGGCCGGGTAGTCCTCCGCCGCGATCACCACGGTCACCGCGGCGCCGTCGCGGTAGGACAGCGGCCCGAACCCGCCGAGCGTCCCGTCCGCGCAGGCCAGCAGGAGGCCCGCGAGCGGCGTCTCCAGCCGGTCCAGCACGACCTGGGTCTCCGGGTCGCCGAACCGCGCGTTGAACTCGATCACCTTCGGGCCCTCCGCCGTGAGGGCCAGCCCCACGAAGAGCACCCCGGTGTACGGCGTGCCGCGCCTGGCCAGCTCGGTCACGGTCGGGATGACGGTCTCGGCCATCACCCGGTCGGTGAGGTCGCCGGGCGCCCACGGCAGCGGCGTGTAGGCGCCCATGCCGCCGGTGTTGGGGCCCTTGTCCCCGTCGTAGGCGCGCTTGTGGTCCTGGGCGGGCTGGAGCGGCACGGCCGTGGAACCGTCGCAGAGCGCGAACAGCGACACCTCGGGACCGTCGAGGAACTCCTCGATGACGACCCGCCCGCACGACGCGGCGTGCCTGAGCGCCTCGTCCCGGTCGTCGGTGACCACCACGCCCTTGCCGGCCGCGAGGCCGTCGTCCTTGACCACGTACGGCGTGCCGAACTCGTCCAGCGCCGCGGCGGCCTCCTCGGGCGTGACGCACGTGCGGGAGCGCGCGGTGGGCACGCCCGCCGCGACCATGACGTCCTTGGCGAACGCCTTGGAGCCCTCGATCCGGGCGGCATCCCGGGACGGTCCGAAGCAGGGGATGCCCGCCTCCCTCACCGCGTCCGCGACCCCGGCGACCAGCGGGGCCTCGGGGCCGACCACGACCAGGTCGGCCCCCAGCTCCGAGGCGAGCCGGCTGACCGCCGCGGGGTCGGTCGGGGTCACCGGATGCAGGGTCGCGACCTGTGCGACACCCGCGTTGCCGGGAGCACAGTGGACCTCGGTGACCTGGGGATCTGCTGCCAGCGACCGGCACAGGGCATGCTCACGCCCGCCGGATCCAATCACAAGAACGCGCACTCGCGAGAGCCTATCGGCCCCCGGGCCGCCGGCCGTCCACAGGCTGTGGACAGAGGTCCCGTGCGGGGGCCGCGGGGCGCGTGCCGGTCTCACCCTGCCGGGGCGGCGGGCAGAGGCCTCGCACGGGGGTCCGGAGAGACACGGTGAATGCGCCGTAAATCATGCGGGAATTTCGCCCGCTTATGGATGATCGCTTGTTGCGGCCGGGAGTACGCTTGGAAGGCGTGCCCAGATCTGTGCTAAGTTTGGGCGGCTTTGCCTGTCTATTGGTGATTGGAGGTGGTTGGGGATGTCCTCTGGCGATCCCAGCAGTACGTGCGGCGCACGCCTTCTGTGCGCACCCTCCCACCACTCCGCATCAGTGCCCGACTGGCTTCCGCGCGCATTCCCGTTCGAACTGAGGTGACATCGCGTCGCGCGTGGACGGTGCCAGATCGGGCGGGAAAGGCATGCCATGCGTTCCTCGCTCCTTTTTCCCCGCATCAAGCACGCACGCGCCGTCCGCGCCCCGCACGCGCCCGCCGTCCCGGTCCGTGACCGGATGAACGGCCTCTGCGTCCCGCCGAGCGACTCCCTCGTCGAGTACGCCGCCTACATCGGCGGCAAGAAGATCGACGCCCTGGGAATCCCGGACGCCCTGGAGCTCGTCCGCACGCACAACGCGGCCGAGGAGAAGGGCAACGCCTTCGTCTGGGTCGGCCTGCATGAACCCGGCGCCCCCGAGGTCGAGTGGCTGGCGGAGGTCTTCGCCCTGCACCCGCTCGCCGTCGAGGACGCCGTCAAGGCTCATCAGCGTCCCAAGGTCGAGCGCTACGGCGACTCGCTGTTCGTGGTCCTCAAGACCGTCGCCTACCTCGACCACGACGTGCTGACCGCCACCAGCGAGATCATCGGCACCGGCGAGATCATGGTGTTCGTCGGGCCCGACTTCGTGGTGACCGTACGGCACGGCAAGCACTGCCCGCTGTCGGAGGTCCGCGAGCGCCTGGAGGACAAGCCCAAGCTCCTCAACCGCGGCCCGACCGGCGTGCTGCACGCGATCGCCGACCACGTGGTGGACAAGTACCTCAGCGTGGCCGACCTGATGCAGGCCGAGCTGGAGGACGTCGAGGCCATGGTCTTCGCCGACGTCAGCGCCCGCGACATCGGCCGGATCTACAACCTCAAGCGCGAGATGATCGAGATGAAGCGCTCCGTCACCCCGCTCCAGTCGCCCATGTCGACGCTGGCGCAGCGACGGATGATCCCCTCGGAGATGCGCGAATACTTCCGCGACGTCGTCGACCACCTGGCCCGTGTGTGCGAGCAGGTCGAGTCGTCCAACGAGCTGTGCAACTCCATCCTGCAGGCGGCGCTCGCCCGCTCCAACGCGCTCGCCAACGAGGACATGCGGAAGATCTCCTCGTGGGTCGCCATAATGGCCGTGCCCACGATGATCGCCGGGATCTACGGCATGAACTTCGACCACATGCCCGAGCTCAAGTCCGTCTTCGGCTATCCGATCGTGATCGGCGTGATGGTGATCGCCTGCTCGCTGCTCTACCGGGGCTTCCGCCGCAACGGCTGGATGTGACCCTCCGCTCCCGCGCGGGAGCGGGGAGGACGGCGCTCCAGGTCCCACGCGCCCGCGCGGAGCGACCTTCCGCGCCCGCGCCCGCGCGGGGGCGGGGGGAGGGCGGCGTCCCAGGTCCCACGCGCCCGCGTGGTGCGGACCGGCGGCGGTCCGGGCGCGCTCCCTACCTGTCCGCTACCTGTCCGCGCGGCGCACGGGGGTGACGGGCTACCTGTCCGCGCGGCGCACGGGGGTGACGGGCTACCTGTCCGCGCGGCGCACGGGGGTGACGGGCTACCTGTCCGCGCGGCGCACGGGGGTGACGGGCGCGGGGACGGGCATGCCCCGGTCGGCCCACAGGGCGCGCATCCGGTCCGGGTAGTCGGTGACCAGCCCGGCCACCCCGAGGTCGAGCAGCTCGGCGGCCCGGCCGGGCTCGTTGACGGTCCAGGGCACCAGCGGCAGCTCGGCCTTCTCGGCCCGACGCGCCAGCTCCTGGTCCACCAGCACGTGCTCGGGAGACAGCGTGGTGCCCCCGGCCGCCACGGCGGCGGCCGGGATGTCGCCGTCGAAGTCCTCAAGCCGCAGGCCGTTGAGCCAGACGCTGTCCATGGTGGCGCGCTCGATCAGGGCGTACCGCCGGGTCGCGGGGGCCAGTGAGCGGGCGATCTCCAGGATCCGCCAGTCGAAGCTGAGGATCGCCGCCCCGTCGAGCCGGTGGTGCCGGTCGAGCTCGGCGACCACCATCTCGGTGAACTCGCGGGGGTCGGCGCTCAGCTCCGGCCTCGTCGGATCGGACTTGAGCTCCACGTGCAGCCGCACGCCGTCGGCGCCGTAGGCGTCCACCAGCCCCAGCACGGCCCCGAGCGTCGGCATCCGGGTGTCGGGCACCGGCGCCTGGGTCCGGACGAAACGGTCCTCGGGGTGGCGCGGCAGCCGTACCCCGCAGTCGAGGGTGCGCAGCTGCGCCAGCGTGAGCTCCCCGACGGGCCTGCCCACGTACGGGAAGAGCGGGTCGCCGTAGAAGGCCGGCCGGGTGTCGGCACTGGTCACCGCCGACACGGTGAGGTCGTGGGTGAGCACCAGCCGCCGGTCGGCCGTCAGCGCGACATCGAGCTCCAGCGCGTCGACGCCCAGCTCCAGGGCGCAGGCGAACCCGGGCAGCGTGTTCTCCGGGCGGAGTCCGCGGGCTCCGCGGTGACCATGAATCTCGGCATGCACAGAGGGGACCCTACCGACCTCGTGCGCCGTTCTCTCGATATGGCTCGCGCCTGGCGGTCGCCAGGCGCGAACCTTACCGGAAGGAGACTAGACCAACGAGTGGATCTGGATCGTCTCGGTGCGGCCGGGACCGACGCCGACGGCGGAGATCCGGGCGCCGCTCATCTGCTCCAGGGCCTTGACGTAGGCCTGCGCGTTGGCCGGCAGGTCCTCGAAGGACTTGGCGCCGGTGATGTCCTCCTGCCAGCCGGGGAACTCCTCGTACACCGGCTTGGCGTGGTGGAAGTCGGTCTGGGTCATCGGGATCTCGTCGTAGCGGACGCCGTCCACCTCGTAGGCGACGCAGACCGGGATCCTCTCCAGGCCGGACAGCACGTCGAGCTTGGTGAGGAAGAAGTCGGTGACGCCGTTGATCCGGCTGGCATAGCGGGCGATCACCGCGTCGAACCAGCCGCAGCGGCGGTTGCGGCCGGTGGTCACGCCGTACTCGCCGCCGGTGGTGCGCAGCCACTCGCCCATCTCGTCTTCCAGCTCGGTCGGGAACGGGCCGGAGCCGACGCGGGTGGTGTAGGCCTTGAGGATGCCGATCACGCGGGTGAGCCGGGTCGGCGGGATGCCGGAGCCGGAGCAGGCGCCGCCGCTCGTCGGGGAGGAGGAGGTGACGAACGGGTAGGTGCCGTGGTCGATGTCGAGCAGGTTGCCCTGGCCGCCCTCCAGCAGCACGACCTTGTCCTCGTCCAGCGCCTTGTTCAGGATCAGGGAGGTGTCGGCGATGTGCGGCTTGAGGCGCTCGGCGTAGCCGAGGTACTCCTCCAGCACCTTGGTGGCGTCGATCGCCCGGCGGTTGTAGATCTTGGTGAGGATCTGGTTCTTCTCGCCGAGGGCGACCTCGATCTTCTTCTGCAGGATGCCCGGGTCGAGCAGGTCCTGGACCCGCACGCCCATCCGGTAGATCTTGTCACCGTAGGCGGGGCCGATGCCCCGGCCGGTGGTGCCGATCTTCGCCTTGCCCAGGTAGCGCTCGGTGACCTTGTCGAGGGCCTTGTGGTGGGGCATGATCAGGTGCGCGTTGGCCGAGATCAGCAGCCGCTCGGAGGAGACGCCGCGGGCCTCCAGCCCGTCGATCTCGCTCAGCAGCACGCCCGGGTCGATGACGACGCCGTTGCCGATCACCGGGATGACGTTCGGGGAGAGCACTCCCGTGGGCAGCAGATGCAGGGCGTACTTCTGGTCGCCGATGACGACCGTGTGCCCCGCGTTGTTTCCGCCCTGGTATCTGACGACGTAATCGACCTTGTCGCCGAGCAGGTCGGTCGCCTTCCCCTTGCCCTCATCGCCCCACTGGGCGCCCACGAGAACGACAGCCGGCATCGCTAATCTCCTACCACAAAAACGAAAACCCCTGACGCAATCGCGACAGGGGCTCTTGCGTGGAGAGAATACCCGACCGAGTCACATTTGGGGGATCTCCCACCCTCCGGCGGGAGATCCGGGACCTCAGCGGCCGGTCAGTTCCTCAGCGGCCTGGGAGCTGGAGTCCTTCAGGAACTGGAAGCAGCGCTCGGCCTCCTCCTTCTCGCCGATGGCCTGGGCCGCGCGGGCCAGGGCGTGCAGACAGCGCAGGAAACCGCGGTTGGGCTCGTGCTCCCAGGGGATCGGGCCGTGCCCCTTCCAACCTGCCCGGCGCAGCTGGTCGAGGCCGCGGTGATAGCCGGTACGGGCGAAGGCGTACGACGTCACGGCGTGCCCGCCCGCGAAATACTCGTCCGCGAGCGCGGCCCAGGCACCAGGGTAGGCGGGGAAACGCGCGGCGACGTCTGATGCTTGGGCGCCGGATTCCAGCGCCTCTCGGGCCTCGGGCAGGTCCGGCAGCCGGGTGGGCGGCGGCCCGGCGAGAAGATTCTCGTGCGATTCCGTCATGCCTAGCGAGAGTACTTGCTGCCTTTGCCCGGCGGGGGAGTCGCTTCCCTGTTATTGTCCCGCTCCTCGAAACGGCCGTCCCCGTCCCCGTCCCCGTCCCCGCCGGAGCCGGAGCGAGGCCGCTCTCCCCGGAGAACGGAAGATCCACGGCGGCGGCCCTCCCCGGCCCGCCGTCGCCGCCGGTCCGGCCATCGCCTCCGGACGGCCGTCCGGAGGCGATGGCCGGACCCCGGGGATCCGGGACCTCAGGAGAGCTTGGTGCCGGCGGACTTCAGGTGCCGGCACGCCTCGGCCACGCGGGCCGCCATCGACGTCTCGGCGGCCTTGCCGTACGAGCGGGGGTCGTAGGCCTTCTTGTTGCCGACGTCCCCGTCCACCTTGAGCACGCCGTCGTAGTTCTTGAACATGTGGTCGGCGATCGGGCGGGTGAAGGCGTATTGCGTGTCGGTGTCGATGTTCATCTTGACCACGCCGTAGGAGATGGCCTCGTGGATCTCCTCCAGCAGCGAGCCGGAACCGCCGTGGAAGACCAGGTCGAAGGGCTTCTCCCTGCCGTGCTTGGCGCCGACGGCCTCCTGGATCTCCTTCAGCACGCTCGGGCGGAGCTTGACGTGGCCCGGCTTGTAGACGCCGTGCACGTTGCCGAAGGTCGCGGCGAGCAGGTAACGGCCCCGCTCCCCGAGGCCCAGCGCCTCGGCGGTCGCGAGGGCGTCCTCGGCGGTGGTGTAGAGCTTCTCGTTCATCTCGCCGACGACGCCGTCCTCCTCGCCGCCGACCACCCCGATCTCCGCCTCCAGGATGATCTTCGCGCGGGCGGCCTTCTCCAGGAGCTCCTGGGCGATCTCCAGGTTCTCCTCCAGCGGTACGGCGGAGCCGTCCCACATGTGCGACTGGAACAGCGGGTCCTGGCCGCGCGCCACCCGCTCAAGGGAGATGTCGATCAGAGGGCGGACGAAGGAGTCAAGCTTGTCCTTCGGACAGTGGTCGGTGTGCAGCGCGATCGTCACGGGGTATTTCGCCGCGACGACGCGGGCGTACTCCGCCAGAGCCGTCGCGCCGGTCACCATGTCCTTGACGGTGCCGCCGGACAGGAACTCCGCCCCGCCGGTCGACACCTGGACGATGCCGTCACTCTCCGCCTCGGCGAAGCCTCTCAGGGCGGCGTTGAGCGTCTGGGACGAGGTCACGTTGATCGCGGGATAGGCGAACTCGTTCGCCTTGGCCCGGTCGAGCATCTCGGCGTAGACCTCTGGGGTCGCGATAGGCATCGGTGTCATCTCCCTCGAGACGGCTGTGAACAGCTGGCGCGGGACTTTTGGAGACATAGCCCGTTGGCCAGTATTCCGGGTTCCTTCCCGGCCGGATAGCTCCGCCACCACTTCTGCCTGTGTCATCTCTCGATCTGGGATCCTGATCGCCGGTAGGCTTCACGCCGATGGACCTCCTGCACAATCTCCTGGACCCCAAATGGTGGCTCGGCCTGCTCGGGCCGTTCGCCACCATCGGCGTCCTCGGGATCATCTTCGCCGAGACCGGCCTGCTGCTCGGTTTCTTCCTGCCGGGCGACTCGCTGCTCGTCGCGGCAGGCGTCTTCAGCACGCCCGAGGCGGCGGCGGCCATCAAGGGCCTCGAACCGCTCTCGTTCCCGCTGCTGCTGGTCCTGGCCCCGATCTGCGCCATCGCCGGCGCCCAGCTGGGACACCACCTCGGCGCCACCTATGGCCGCAGGATGTTCGACCGGCCCGACTCCAAGCTCTTCAAGAAGGAGTACGTCGACAAGGCCGAGCACTACTTCCAGAAGTTCGGCCCGTCCAAGGCCGTGGTGCTCGCCCGGTTCATCCCGATCGTCCGCACGTTCCTCAACCCGGTCGCGGGCATGCTCGGCATGGACCGCAAGCGGTTCTTCCTGTGGAACTGCGTGGGCGGCATCATCTGGACCGACGGCCTGCTGGTCTTCGGCCGCGTGGTCGGCTCGGCGGTGCCCGACATCGACAAGTACATCCTGCCGGGCGCTCTGGTGATCATCCTTCTCTCGGTCATCCCGATCATCCGGGAGCTCGTGAAGAACCGTAAGAACGGCGGGCCCGACGTGCCACTGCCGCAGGGCAAGCACCACCGCACCATGCCGAGCGGTCCGTCGAACGGCGACGGCCGGCTGTAACCGATCCCGCGACCGGGCGTGGGATCTCCTCGCCAACCGCTAATCTCCACAGTGTGGGACGCCACAGGTCTGACCCGATGGGTATCGCCCGCCTCGCGCTCGCGGGCCTGGCGGTGCTGGCGGTGGTCGCCCTGATCGTGGTCGGCGCCCTCTCGCTGGTCGGCGCGCTCAACCCGGACGCCGGGCCCGCGAGCGCGAGGCGGGCGATACCCATCGGGTCAGACCTGTGGCGTCCCACACTGTGGAGACGGGTCAGACCTGTGGCGTCCCACACTGTGGAGA
>NZ_NGFP01000082.1 GCF_002149035.1 Streptosporangium minutum | reverse complement strand
CCCCGGCCGCCTGCCCGTGCCATCCGGCCCGGTCCCCCGCCGCCACCCACCCCGAGGACGACCGAGGTCGTCCGCGGGCCTCGCGGAGAGCGGCGGCGGTCACCCGCCGGTCGCTCCTCCGCTCAGCGGGACTTGGTGGGGATCTCGAACCAGACGGCCTTGCCCTCCTTGGTGGGACGCGAGCCCCAGCGCTTGGCGAGCTGGTCGACGAGGTAGAGGCCCCGGCCGCCCTCGTCGTTCTCCCCCGCGCTGCGGATGCGGGGAAGCCGCAGATCCTGGTCGAAGACCTCCACCCAGACGGCCTCCCCACCCCGGCGGAGCCGGAGCGTGAACTCCTTCTCGTTGACGACCTCGTTCTCCAGGCCCGGGAGGTCGTCCCAGGTCTCGTCGAACGGCATCGGGGCGCTGTCCAGCACCAGCTCGCGTCGCGGGACGCTGGCGCTGGCGGCGTGCAGCACCACGTTCGTCACCACCTCGGAGACCAGCAGGCAGGCGAGCTCGGCGCGCTCCTCCGGGACGTTCCAGCCCGTGAACGCCTCCGCCGCCATCCGGCGGGCCTCACCGACCATGATCGGCTGGGCCGGGAAGGTGCGCTCCTCGACCTCAAGGTCGGCGGGGGCGGACCTGATCACCAGGATGGCCATGTCGTCGTCGATCTCGCCGGGCACGGCGACCGTCGCGGCGTCCGCGATCCGTTCCACCGAGGAGTCGGAGACCTCGATGAGCTTGCCGGCGAGCAGCGCGAGGGTCTCCTCGTCGCTGGGCGGCCTGCCGTCGGCGTCGCGCACCGGCCGGCGGTCCACGAGGCCGTCGGTGTAGAGCAGCAGCGCGGCCCCGGGGGGCAGCGTCCGCGTCTCCTCCTTGTAGACCAGATCGGCGTGGACGCCCTTGGCGCGGACGCCGAGCGGCTGGCCGACCTCCTTGATGTCGAGCTCCGCGCAGGTGCCGTCGTTGAGCAGCAGCGGCGGCGCGTGGCCGGCGTTGGCGAACGACAGCTGCCGCGACCAGGCGTCGTAGACGAGGTACTGACAGGTGACGATGGGCGGGACGCTGATGTCCTCGCCGCTGTCGTCCCGCTCGGGGGTGGCGATGATGCGCGTCCACTCGTCGAGCCGGGCGAGGATCTCCGCGGGCGGCTTGTCGTCCTGGGCGAAGGCGCGCAGCGCGGCGCGGAGCTGCCCCATGACGGCGGCGGCCTTGGCTCCCCGGCCCTCGACGTCGCCGATGACGATGCCGACCCGGCCCGCCGACAGCGGGATGACGTCGTACCAGTCGCCGCCGACCTGGGTCTGGATGCCCTGCCCGTGCGAGGCGAGCGGCGCCGCCGGGTAGTAGCGGACCGCGATCTCCAGCCCGTCGAGCTCGGGCAGCGGCGCGGGGGGCAGCAGGTATTTCTGGAAGGACTCGGCGGTGTGCCGCTCCTCCTCGAACAGCAGCGCGTTGTCCACGGCCAGGGCGACCCGGGTGGCGATGGCCCCCACGAAGTCGCGGTCGAAGGCGTCGTAGTGCGGGCTGCGCCGGTCGGTCAGGTTCGACAGGCCCAGGTACATCAGCCCGAGGACCTCGCCCCGCACGCACAGCGGCGCCACGATGGCCGAGGTCATCCCGATCTCGGCCGCCAGGCGGGTGCTGGCCTCGCCGGGGCTGGGGTAGTTGGTCTGGGCGAAGTCCTCGACCAGGATCGTCTCCTGGCGGCGCAGCGCGATCTCGGCGTAGTGCCCCACCGGGTAGCGGATCTCCGCGCCGAGCGGCGCCCAGGTGTTGGGCGGCGGGCTCCAGCCCTGGACGTGGGTGGAGATCCTCCGGGTCAGCCGCTGGCCCTCCATCAGCTCGATGAAGCAGTGGTCGGCGAACTGCGGGACGAGCATGTCGGCGACGCGCTTGAGCGTCTCTTCGACGTAGAGCGAGCCGGCGAGCCGCTCGCCGATCCGCTCCAGCAGACCGAAGCGGTCCTTCTCCCGCTCGTTGCTGCGCATCGCCTCGCGGGCGGTGATGACGATGCCCGTCACCGATCCCGACGGGTGCCGCAGCGGCACGGCCTGGGCGCGGACGTAGATGATCGTCCCGTCACCGCGCCTGACGTCGAACGTGCCCTCCCAGACGCCGCCCTTGAGCACGTGTTTGGCGAGCTCGATGGCGAGTGGGTGGTCCTTCTCCATGATGCCCAGCGAGAGCGCCTGGTCCCGCGACCCCGGGACTCCGGGGCGGCCGAACAGCTTCTCCGCGAAGGGATTCCAGTAGAGAAGGTTGCTGAACCTGTCGGTGACGACCACCGCCATCTCGGCATGGTCGAGAACGGAACCTGCCGAAAGGTGGTCGGCGGTGTCCTGTGTCACATCCCCCCACCGCTTCATCCGGTGACCACCCCTCGGGGACGGGTGTGCGCAAAGCGAACCACGGTTGCTCCTGCAGTCTCGGCCGGGGAGTGAAGGGGCTCCCGAGGGGGATCCAACCAAGCAGAGGGGCCCCGGTCAGCGAGTGGAGACGAAGACGTGCGCGGCGATGTCTCGCGGGAGGTCCGCAAGAGTGTTCTCCGCTTCGTCGTCACCTGTCACCCGCACACCGTCGTCGCTCGCCGCGAGCGTTACCTCGCGTCCGGGTTGTATCCCAACTTGCTTGAGTTTAAGCATCACAGCCGGATCGCTTTGCACTTGTTCGCTAATTCGCCGCACGACAACGGGTATATCTCTGGGTCCGGCTATCGCGGCCATCGACGGCAGGGTCTCCCACTCACCGCCCTGGACGCCCTCGACGCCGAGCTCCTCCAGTCCGGGGATGGGGTTGCCGTGCGGGTCCTCGGTGGGGTTGTTGAGCAGGCTGACCAGCCGGGCCTCGACGGACTCGGACATGACGTGCTCCCAGCGGCAGGCCTCGATGTGCACCTCCTCCCAGGGCAGCCCGATGACCTGGGTGAGCAGGCATTCGGCGAGGCGGTGCTTGCGCATGACCCGCGTCGCGAGCGTGCGGCCCAGGTCGGTCATGGTCAGGTGCCGGTCGCCCTCGACCCGGACCAAGCCGTCGCGCTCCATGCGGGCCACCGTCTGGCTGACGGTCGGACCACTCTGCTGCAGCCGCTCGGCGATTCGCGCACGCAGAGGGGTGATCCCCTCCTCTTCCAACTCGAAGATCGTGCGGAGGTACATCTCCGTGGTGTCGATCAGTCCGTGTGCGGTCAAGGCTCCTCCCGTCCTATCTCGATGCCGGGTCCGCCGCGCACCATTCCCATGGGATCGCGCGGACCGGGAAGTCTCGGACCTCGACCCTATTGTGCGATCCGCCCACGATGACAAAGGACGGCAACACCGGGGCGCGCCGAATCCTTCCCGAGCTGCTCAAAGACCCCGCACGGCGGGGCGGTAATTTCTGAACGCCGGTACGGCGAGCCCCACGACGAGCACCGCGACCGCGCAGGCGATCCCGCCGCCGATCCACGCCCCGGTGGCCCCGAACCAGCTCGCCGTGGCCCCGGCCCGCAGGTCCCCCAGCCGGGGGCCGCCGGCGACCACCACCATGAACACCCCCTGCATCCGCCCGCGCATGTCGTCGGGCGCGTGGGTCTGCAGGATCGTCTGCCGCCACACCGAGGAGACCAGGTCCGCGGCTCCGCCGAAGGCCAGCAGCGCGACCATCAGCCAGAGCTGTCCCACGAGCCCGGAGRCGGCGACGCTGAGGCCCCAGGCCGCGATGACGAACGTGAGCGCCAGGCCCTGGCGCCGCACCCGGCCCACCCAGCCCGACATCAGGCCGCCGAGCACCGAGCCGATGGCCATGCTCGCCGACAGCCAGCCGAAGGCGATCAGCGACCCGCCGAACCGTTCGGCCACGATCTCCGGGAACAGCGCCCTGGGCAGCGCGAACGCCATGGCGATGATGTCGACGACGAACGACATCATCACGACCGGGTGCCCGGCGACGTAGCTCAGCCCGTCCACGACCGACCGCAGGCCGGGCCGGGTCACCTCGCCGACCGGCTTGAGCTGCGGCAGCCGTACCGCGGCGTAGAAGCCCGCGCCGAACAGCAGCGCGTCGATCAGGTAGGCGCCGGCGAAACCGCCCTGGGCGAGCACGATCCCGCCGACCAGCGGGCCGACGACGGTGCCGACGCCGCCCGCCAGGAAGTTGAGCGTGTTGGCCGCCGGGACGAGCTCGGCCGGCACCAGCCGGGGGATGACCGCGCCCCGGGTCGGCCCGGTGATGGCGAACCCGGTGGCGTGAACGGCCACGGTCGCCAGCAGCAGGCCGATGTGCGTCGCCCCGAGGGCCGCCTGGACCAGCAGCGCCAGCGTGGCCGTCCAGGCGATCACGGCGCCGACCAGGAGCAACCGGCGCCGGTCCACCGCGTCGGCGACCGCCCCGCCCCAGAGCCCGAAGACCACCAGGGGGATCAGGTTGGCGGGGCCGAGCATGCCGACCCAGAAGGACGACCCGGTGATGTCGTAGATCTGGGCGCTGACCGCCACCGAGGTGAGCTGGAAGCCGATGAACGACACGCCCTGCCCTGCCCAGAGCCGCCGGTACGCGGGGATCCCCAGAGGACGGGTGTCCATCGCCAGCCGCCGAACAAGATCCCCGAACCTCACGTCGCCCCCCTCTACCCACCGGACATATGCGGATATATCAGTAAAAGGCGGGTAGCGGGGGTTAGGGGGCCAGGCGCTCCACGACCCAGGAGGCGCCCGAACGGCGGTATCGGAGGCGGTCATGCATGCGGTCGAGCTGCCCCTGCCAGAACTCCACCTCCGCGGGTACGACCCGGAAGCCGCCCCAGAAATCGGGCACCGGAGGATCCTCCGGCCAGCGCTCGGCCAGCTCCGCGTAGCGGGCGTCCAGCTCCTCCCTGGAGTGCACGACGGCCGACTGCCGGGACGCCCAGGCCCCGATCCGCGAGCCGTACGGGCGGGACCTGAAGTAGGCGGCCGACTCCTCGCGCGGCAGCCGTACCACCGCGCCCTCCACCCGCACCTGGCGGCGGATGGCGTGCCAGGGGAACAGCAGGCCGGCCCGGGGGTTCTCGGTGAGGTCGCGGCCCTTGCGCGACTCGTAGTTGGTGTAGAAGACGAATCCGTTCTCGTCGTAGTCCTTGAGCAGCACGGTCCTGGCCGTCGGCCGCCCGCCCGCGGAGGAGGTGGCGACCACCATCGCGTTCGGTTCGGGAAGTCCCGCGTCGACGGCCTCGCCGAACCAGACGGCGAACTGCGACACGGGGTCGGGTGCGAGGTCGGCCTCCAGCAACGGCAGGCCCTGATAGGTACGGCGAAGCCCCGCCAGCGACGGCGGGCGCGAGGTGGCTTCCACGGGAAGGTATTCTCCCGTGCTTGACAGAGAACGTACGCACCGCCCCCACCTGGGACGATCGCGTTCCGGAGGGTCCCGGCGGCACACCGCCGCGTCCCGCAGGGTTGAATATGACCCGCCGGTATCTCGACATCAAGGCTTTGACTTCAAGAAAGGGAGGCGGCCGAGAATGTCCGACTTCAAACCCGGGCTCGAAGGCGTAGTAGCTTTCGAGACGGAGATCGCGGAACCGGACAAAGAAGGGGGCGCCCTTCGGTATCGGGGCGTCGACATCGAAGAGCTGGTCGGCCGCGTCTCCTTCGGACACGTGTGGGGCCTGCTCGTCGACAACACGTTCCAGCCGGGTCTCCCCCCGGCGGAGCCGTACCCCATTCCTGTCCACTCCGGTGACATCCGCGTCGACGTGCAGAGCGCGCTGGCCATCCTGGCCCCCGCGTACGGCTTCAAGCCGCTGCTCGACATCGACGACGCGCAGGCACGCGAGGACCTGGCGCGCGCCAGCGTGACCGCCCTCAGCTTCGTCGCCCAGTCCTCTCGCGGCCTCGGCAAGCCGATGGTCCCCCAGAGCGAGATCGACAAGGGCGAGAGCATCGTCGAGCGGTTCATGATCCGCTGGCAGGGCGATCCCGATCCCAAGCACGTCAAGGCCATCGACGCCTACTGGACGTCCGCGGCCGAGCACGGCATGAACGCCTCCACCTTCACCGCCCGCGTCATCGCCTCCACCGGCGCCGACGTGGCCGCGGCGCTGAGCGGCGCGGTCGGCGCCATGTCCGGACCGCTGCACGGTGGCGCCCCCGCCCGCGTGCTGCACATGATCGAAGGCGTCGAGCAGGTCGGCGACGCCAAGAAGTACGTCCAGAGCGAGCTGGACAAGGGCCAGCGCCTCATGGGCTTCGGCCACCGCGTCTACCGTGCCGAGGACCCCCGCGCCCGCGTGCTCCGCCGCACCGCCAAGGAGCTCGACGCGCCGCGCTACGAGGTCGCCGCCGCCCTGGAGAAGGCCGCCCTGGAAGAGCTGCACGCCCGCAAGCCCGACCGGGTGCTCGCCACCAACGTCGAGTACTGGGCGGCGGTGATCCTGGATTTCGCCCAGGTTCCCTCCTCCATGTTCACCTCCATGTTCACCTGCGCCCGCACCGCGGGCTGGGCCGCCCACATCCTGGAGCAGAAGCGCACGGGCAGGCTCGTCCGCCCCAGCGCCGACTACGTGGGTCCGGCACAGCGCTCGGTCAACGACGTCCCCGGCGCCGCCGAGGTCCTCGGCTCCGCCTGACCGTGTCCTGTACGGCTGTCGCGCGATCTGTCTCGCGCGGCAGCCGTTTCGCGTTCCCGGACACGCCCGTCTCACAATCCGGACTTCGGCCTGGACCGATCGGAAGGCTCAGTAGGCTGGTCAGGTGGCTGACATCGTGATTCCCTCTGACATCAAGCCCGCCGACGGCCGTTTCGGCTGCGGGCCCTCGAAGGTGCGCCCCGAGCAGCTCTCGGCTCTCGCCGCCTCAGGTTCCAGCGTGCTGGGCACCTCCCACCGCCAGAAGCCGGTCAAGGCTCTCGTCGGGCGCGTCCGCGCGGGCCTGTCGGAGCTGTTCTCGCTCCCCGAGGGGTACGAGGTCGTCCTCGGCAACGGCGGCACCACCGCGTTCTGGGACATCGCCGCCTTCGGGCTCGTCCGTGAGAAGTCGCAGCACCTGCACTTCGGCGAGTTCTCCTCGAAGTTCGCCTCCGTCGTGGCGAAGGCCCCGTGGCTGGGCGAGCCGACCGTGATCAAGTCCGAGGTCGGCAGCCACCCCGAGGCCCGCACGGAGGAGGGCGTGGACGTCTACGCGCTCACCCACAACGAGACCTCGACCGGCGTCGCGATGCCGATCAGGCGCGTGGGCGAGGACGGCTCGCTCGTCCTGGTCGACGCCACCTCCGGCGCCGGCGGCCTGCCCGTCGACATCAGCGAGACCGACGTCTACTACTTCGCCCCGCAGAAGAGCTTCGCCTCCGACGGCGGCCTGTGGATCGCCCTGATGTCCCCGGCCGCGCTCGCCCGGGTCGAGGAGATCGCCTCCAGCGGCCGCTACATCCCCGAGTTCTTCAGCCTGCCGGTGGCGGTCGACAACTCGTCCAAGGACCAGACCTACAACACCCCGTCGGTCTCCACGCTGTTCCTGCTCGCCGACCAGATCGAGTGGATGAACGGCAACGGCGGCCTGGCCTGGACGACCGCCCGCACCGCCGAGTCGGCCCGCCGGCTCTACACGTGGGCGGAGAAGACCTCCTACACCGCGCCGTTCGCCGGTCCGGAGTTCCGCTCCAACGTGGTCGGCACCATCGACTTCGCCGACAGCGTCGACGCCGCGGAGGTCGCCAAGGTCCTGCGCGCCAACGGCATCGTGGACACCGAGCCCTACCGCAAGCTCGGCCGCAACCAGCTCCGCGTCGCGATGTTCCCGGCCATCGACCCCGACGACGTCGAGGCCCTGACCAACTGCATCGACCACGTCGTCGAGCGGCTCTAGCCGGAGGGTCCGGCCGATCGGTTCGATCGTCTGCCGCGACGGTTCGAACAGTGCTGCTCCGGTCCGTCCGGGCTCGCCCTCGCGGGCCGGAGCAGCCTCGCCTCACGCCCGGTGAGAGCCTGTGCGAAGCCGCGGCCGTAGTGGTCCCCGTCAGCGACGCTGACGGATGGGGTCCGGCTCGGTGTCCCGGCGGCTCTGATGCGTCAGGATCCGCATGGCGTCGGCGGAGCCGGGGTCGTCCGGGGTGTAGATCTCCAGCCGGTGGTCGGGGCTGTCGGGCTGGAGCCAGACTTGGTAGGCGACGCTCACGGCACCGACGGTGGGGTGCTGCAGGCGCATGGTCCCGACGGTGCAGTCAGCGACCTCCCCGACCGTCCACATCATCGCGAACTCGTCGCTGCGCATCGTGAGCTCTCCGATCAATTCCGCCAGGCGCGCGTCCGTGGGGAATCGACCCGCGGTGAGTCGGAGGTAGGCGACGTGGACGCGGGCGAGCTCGTCCCAGTTGCGGTACAGGTCGCGGGTGAGTGGATCGAGGAAGAACATCCGCGGGACGGACGGGCGGCGCATCGGCTCCTGTGGCGCGTCGAACGCGACGTGCTCGGCGATGAGCGCGTGACCGATGCGGTTCCACGCGAGCACGTCGCCACGGCGGCCGAGCACGATCGCCGGCGTCGCGTCTCCCAGAGATTCCAGGAGTGCGAGGACTCGCGGGTGGGGCTCCTCCCGGGGCGGTTCGGAGAGGCCGGGATTCGCGGGTTGCCGAGCGAGATTGTGGAGGTGAACGATCTCGATCCGGTCGAGCCGCAACACCCGCGCGAGGGCGTCGAGCACCTGCTTGGAGGCGGTCTCCGCCTGCCCCTGCTCCAGACGCGTGTAGTACCCGGCGCTCACTCCCGCGAGCTGGGCGAGCTCTTCACGTCGCAGGCCGGGAACCCGGCGAGCGGTCCCGAAAGTGCGTAGCCCGATCTCAGCCGGTGTGACCCGATCACGACGACTCTTCAGAAACGCTCCAAGACCTTCCATGACATCGAGCGTAGGCTGACCGAGCACGCCTGTGGGTGTACCTGTCGGGTGCACCCACGGCAGGGGGATGGTTGCCGAGCCCGTCCTGCCGCACTGTCGGTGAACATGTCTCGACATCACGCGCACAACTCACCGGGTCCGCGGGCCTGGCTCGGCCTTCTGGTGATCCTCGGGCCCGTACTGCTGGTCTCCATGGACGGGTCGATCCTGTTCCTGGCGATGTCCCGGGTCAGCCAGGCCCTCACGCCGACCGCCGACCAGGCCTTGTGGATCTTGGACATCTACGGCTTCGCCGTCGGTTCCCTGCTGATCGCGTTCGGCAACATCGGCGACCGGTACGGCCGGCTGAAGCTGCTCATGATCGGCACGACGGCCTTCGGCATCGGCTCCGCGGGAGCGGCGTTCGCGCCGAGCCCCGAGCTTCTGATCGTCGCCCGTGCGCTGATGGGAGTGGCGGGTGCGACTCTCCTGCCATCGGCCCTGGCCGTGTTGAGCGAACTGTTCACCGACCCGCGGCGACGGGCTCAAGCCATCGGCGTCTTCGCCGCGACATTCGCGGCCGGGTTCGCCATCGGCCCGGTTGCCGGCGGCATCCTGCTGGAACGGTTCTGGTGGGGTTCGGTCTTCTTGATCAACCTTCCCGTCATCGCCCTGTTCCTGTTCCTCGCGCCGATCCTGCTCCGTGAGGTCCGTGCGACCCGCCCGGGGCACGTCGACGCGCTCAGTGTCGTGACCTCCGCGGCCGGCCTCCTGCTCATGATCTACGGCCTCAAGTACTCCGCCGCCGAAGGTCTGTCGATCGTCCCGGTTCTCGTGGGGATCACGGGGCTGGTACTGCTGGCGTGGTTCGCCCGCAGGCAGCGGAGCCTTCAGCATCCGCTGATCGAGTTCTCGCTCTTCCGGGACCGTGTCTTCACGGTGGCGGTCATCACCGGCCTGCTGCCGTTGGCCGCGTGGTCGGCGACCGCGTACCTGGCAGGCGTCTACCTCCAATCCGTCCTTGACCTGCCTGTCCTGCGGGCGGCTCTCCTCGCGCTTCCCGGCGCTGTGGTTCTCACCGTCACCTGCGTCGTCACGCCCTTCGTGGTCGATCGCATCGGAAAGCGGACCGCCCTCGTCATCTGCCACTTCTCCATCGCGGCGGGTCTGCTGTCGCTGCTCCCCACGGCGATCACGGGCGGGATCGGCTGGTACGTCGCCTCCACGGCCATCGCGGGCGTTGGCTACGGCATCTGTTTCAGCGTCGTCGCCGACACCGCCGTCGGTGCCGTCCCCGCGGAACGAGCAGGCTCGGCGGGCGCGATCGCAGAGACCAGCAACGAGATCGGCAACGCCCTCGGCATCGCGCTCCTCGGCTCACTCGCCGCCCTGGTCTTCCGACTCCAGGGGCCGGACCTGGCGCCCACCCTAGACGGAACCCTCAAGCTTCCGGACCTCGCGCCCGCTGCGGCCGTGGAGGCGAAGACGGCCTTCGTCACCGGCCTGCACGTGATCGCCGCAGTGGCCGGCGTCCTCCACACCGCACTCGGCATCCTCGCCCTTCGCTGGCTCCCCGGATCGGTGACAGCACAGACCGACTCCGGTACCCGAGCCGACCCCGTGCACCGGTCCCAGGGGGTTCGGGGGGCGGATCAGGGCGATACCTGATGGAGCGCGGCAGCGGCCTCCGGCAGGCTGAAGATCATGAGTGATCAAGCGGTCCTCCTCGACGGAGTGACCAAGACCTATGGCGGAGGCGCCACCGAGGTGGCCGCGCTCCGCCAGGTCAGCGTCGGATTCCCGCGCGGCAGCTTCACCGCCGTCATGGGCCCGTCGGGTTCGGGGAAGAGCACGCTGTTGCAGTGCGCGTCAGGGCTGGACCGGCCGCAGTCGGGCGCCGTCCGCATCGCCGGGAAGGACATCACCCGCCTGCGGGAGAGGGAGCTGGCCGTGCTCCGCCGCGACGGGATCGGCATCATCTTCCAGGCGTTCAACCTGGTGCCGTCGTTGACCGCCTGGCAGAACGTGATCCTGCCGAGCAGGCTGGCCAGGCGGCGGCCCGACCCGGCACGCGTACGTGAACTGCTGCACCGGGTCGGCCTCGCAGGGCGGGAGGGGCACCGGCCGGCGCAGCTCTCCGGCGGCCAGCAGCAGCGGGTGGCGATCGCCCGCGCGCTGCTCGGCAGGCCGGAGGTGCTCTTCGCCGACGAGCCGACAGGCGCGCTCGACCGGGGCACGGGACACGAAGTGCTGGCGCTGCTGCGCGAGGCGGCTGACGAGTTCGGCCAGACGGTGGTGATGGTCACCCATGATCCCGAGGCGGCGGCCCGGGCGGACAGCGTGCTCTTCCTGACCGACGGCCGCATCGTGGACGTCCTGGACAGACCGTCGGTCGACCAGATCGGCATGCGGCTGGGCGGCCGTCGATGACACTCGTGCTCGCCTGGAACAACGTGCGGACCAATCGCACGGGTTTCGCCGCCTCGTTCGTGGCCGTGCTCCTGGCTGTGATGCTCGTCAGCTCCAGCGGCCTGCTGGTCGCGAGCGCGGGCGCGGACGACGAGCTGAACGGGATCATGGGGCTGCTGGTCCTGTCCGCGCTGGTGTCGGGGTTCGTGTCGGTCTTCGTGGTTTCCGGGACGCTGAGCCTGCACGTGCTGCGGCAGCGCCGGACCTGGGGCCTGCTGCGGTCGGTCGGCATGACACCGTGGCAGGTGCGCCGGCTGGTCATGGCGGAGGCGCTGGTGGTGGCCGTGCTGGCGAGCGCGGCGGGCTGCGCGCTGGCCGTGCCGTACGCCGGGGCGGTGGCGGCGTTCATGCGAGCCGTCGGCCTGACGCCTGCGGGTATCCCGTTGGAGGTCACGTGGGGGCCGTTCGTCCTGGCGCTGGTGGTAGGGCTGGTGGTGACGCTGCTGGCCGCGTGGGGCGCGGCGCGCAAAGCGGTACGCGCAGGGCCGCTGGAGGTGTTGCGCGAGAGCGCGGCGCAGCAGCGGCTCATGCCCTGGCCCAGGGCGGTTGCCGGAGTGGTGGCACTGGCCGGAGGGGTCGCGCTGTTGTCCCTGGTTCCGCACGTGAAGGCCGTGGCCGCGGTGCCGACCGGGCTGGGGGCGACGATGGCGCTCTGCGTGGGCGCGTCGGCGCTGGGTCCGGTCCTGCTGCGAGGGATGGGCTGGATACTCGGAGCTCCGGCGGCCTGGCTCGACCCGGGCGCGGGAACCCTGGCGAGGGCCTCCCTGATCACGCAGCCGCGCCGGGCGATGTCGGCCGCGTCTCCGGTGATGCTGGCCGTGGCGCTCGCGTGTACCTTCCTGTTCGCGGTGTCGACCTCCGACGCGGCGGCGGGCGTGACGCGGACCGGGCCGTCGGCGTGGGCCGCTCCCGTACTGGTGGGGTCAGGGGTGGCCTACACCGTGATCTCGGTGCTGAACGCGATGGCCATGTCGATGGCGGAGCGCGCGGAGGAGATCCGGTTGCTGCGTTCCGTGGGAACGGAGCCGGGGCAGCTCGCCAGGGCGGTGTGCTGGGAGTCGCTGATCGTGACATGCGCGGGGGCGCTGCTCGGGACGGGAATCGCCGCCGCGTCGCTGGCCGCGCTGGGTAAGGCGGCGACGGGAGAGTTGTGGTTCGCCTACTCGGTGCCGCAGTACCTGGGGCTGGTGACGGTCTGCGCTGTGAGCGGCCTGATCGGAGGGCTGGCCGCCACGCGGAAGGCCCGGCACGGACCGCTGATCTCCTAGAGTCCTCGTGGTTTCGGCTGCGGATCCGATTCCGATGAGGAAGTTCCCGAGCCCCCGCGCTACGGCCGGGCCCCGGGAGCGCCGGTCAGAACTCGTCGGCCCCGGTGACCTGGGCGATGGGGAAGACATGGCGGGAGGCCGCGCAGATCGTCTCCAGGGTGTGGACCGGGGTGCCGTCGTCGCCGTAGCCGACGCGCAGGACCTGCACCACCCACTCGCCCGGGTCGAGCTGCAGGGTCGCCGCCTCGAACCCGGTGGGCGGGCGGGCGACGAGGTGCTCCTCCGCGTGGCCGAAGCGGTGTCCGAGGGCCTCGATGCCGGCCTGCAGGCTCGGCCGTACGAAGTCGGGGGCGGCGAGCGGGGTGCCGCCGAAGACGTCCAGCCGGAAGTAGCTGGTGGCGATCCGTACGGGCACGTCGTCGGCGAGCAGCATCTTGCGGCGGGCCAGGACGTCGGCGCCGGGCTCGACGCGCAGGGCGGCGGCGACGTGGTCGGCGGCCGGCTCGGGTCCGACGTAGAGCATGCGCCGGCCCGCGCGGATGCCCTGCCGCTCCGCCTCGGTCATGAAGAGCGACGCGGAGCCGCGCACAGCGGGCTCGGTGGGGAGCGCGCGCCGGACCACCACCCTGGGCGCCTGGCATGCCCCTGTATGGCCGCCTGTGGCGTCTCTGGCGCCCGCCGACGTCATCTGCGACACCCTGCCGGGGGTGACCCCGAGCCGCCGTGCGATCGCGTCCTGGCGCACCCCTGAGGCCTGCGCCTCGACGACGGCCTCGCGGCGGAGCCGGGCGAGCTCGGTGATCAGGTCCTGCCGGTCGGCGATGGCGAGACTGATCGCCCTGGCGCGCTCGACCGGATCGGCGATCACGACGAGCTCCTCCAGACTCGCTCCGCCCGGGTTCCCATCACCCGGCCTCGCGCCCGGACTCCCCTCGTCTGGACTCCCGCCCATCGGACTCGTGCCGCCCGGACTCCGCTCGTCCGGACTCCCGTCCGTCTGACTCAGGCCATCCGGACTCCCGTCCATCGGGCTCGCGCCGTACGGACTCCTGGCGTCCGGAACCCCGTCGTTCACGGGTGGTCTCCTCCCTGCGGAGCGGTCGTCCCGACCCCGCGGAGCGGTCGTCCCGCCTGTGCGGCGCGGTGGCCGTGCCCCTCGGAGCGGCCGCTCCGGCCAACTTTATCCCCCCTAAACCACAGGGCGGCCCCGGGACGACCGGCCTTCGCGTTGCGGGCGCCGGGTCACGGGACGATAGTGATACGCCAGGTGGCCGCGGGTACTTCTGGGAGGGAACACCGGGCGGACGGTCCGCTCGGCCGCGAGGCCACGAGGTCCCTTCTCGCTGGGAGAGCCATGAGCACACTCGCCGACAGGACCATCGCGGCCCTGCGCACCAATCATGATGATCTGGCCGCTTTCGTGGGTGGTCTGAGCCCCGACGACCTCGCCCGGCCCTCGGGCGCGTCGGAGTGGACCGTCGCCCAGGTGCTCAGCCACCTCGGCAGCGGCACGGAGATCGGCCTGGCGGCTCTACGGGCCGCGCTGGCCGGCCAGGACGCGCCCGGCCAGGACTTCAACGAGTCGGTGTGGAGCCGCTGGAACGCCAAGCGCCCTCAGGAGCAGGCCGAGGACTTCCTGAAGGCGAACACCGAGCTCGTCGCCGCCTATGAGAGCCTCGACCCCGGCACCCGCGAGCGGCTGGAGATCAGGCTGGGCTTCCTGCCGGCGCCCGCCGACGTCACGCTGACCGCCGGGATGCGGCTGAACGAGGCCGCCCTGCACACCTGGGACGTCAAGGTCGCCTTCGACCCGCGGGCCACCCTCGCGCCGGACGCCGTCGAGGCGCTGACCGACCTGCACGCCGGGCCGCTCGACTTCATGGTCGGCTTCATCGGCAAACCCGACGCCCTCGACCGGCGGCAGGCCACCCTCCGCGTCGAGACGAGGGAGCCCGAGCGCGTCTTCGGCCTCACCTTCGGGGAGACCGTCGGTTTCAGCCAGGTGCCGGATCCGGCGGACATCGTCCTGTCCGCTCCCGCCGAGGCGTGGCTGCGCCTGCTCGCCGGCAGGCTGGACCCTGCGCACACCCCCGCCTCGGTGACCGTCACCGGCGACGGCGTCACCCTGGACGACCTGCGCCAGGTGTTCCCGGGACTGTGACCGGCCGCCTGGCCCGGCCTGCCCGTCCAGATCCAGGCCTGTTCCGTCCAGATCCAACCCGTCCAGGCCAGTCCAGCCAGTCCGGGCCAGGTCCAGGTCCAGGTCAGTCCAGCCAGTCCAGGCCGGATCCAGCCCGTCCGGGCCGGTCCCGGTCCCGTCCGGGACGGTCAGTAGGCGGGGACGGCCGCGCGCTTGCGGCGCAGCACCCAGGCCGCCACGATCCCGCCGACCAGCCCGAACAGGTGGCCCTGCCAGGAGATGCCGGCCTCGCCCGGGAGCACGCCCCAGATGATCGAGTAGTAGGCGACCGCGACGCCGATGCCGATCACGATGTCGAGGGCCCGGCGGTCGAACAGGCCCCGGGCGACGACGAAGCCGAAGTAGCCGAACACCAGCCCGCTCGCGCCGACCGTGACCGTCGTCGGCGTGCTGGTGAACCAGACGCCCAGCCCGCTGACGACGATGATGATCAGGCTGGCGAGCAGGAAGCGGCCGAGCCCGCGCAGGGCGGCGAGGAAGCCGAGGATCAGCAGGGGCAGGGAGTTGGCCATCAGGTGCCCGAAGCCGTCGTGCAGGAACGGGGCGAGGACGATGCCGCCCAGCCCTTCGGGGTCCCAGGACCTGATGCCGTAGGCGTCGAAGTCGACCGGCAGCACGTAGTCGGCCACCTCGATCGCCCACATGCCCGCGACCAGGACGATGACGAGCATCGCGGCACCCGCGGCGCCGGCTGCCAGGCTGCCGGCCTTGCGCTTGAAGCGTTCGCCCGCGGACCGGCTCGTCGGGGTGGTCCGGATCGCGTGGTCGTTCATGCACTCTCCCGCGTTGGAGTGGTCGCGTGGACGGCAAGTGCCCCCGCCGCACCCGTCCACACCTTTACCGTACGCACTCCTTGACGTGAACGCGCCGGGCGTGACCATACGGATCACGCCCGGCGGCGAACCTGTGACCATCGGCCGCCGCCGGCCGCGCACGGCCGGCGGCGGCCGGGAGGGTTACTCGCCCTTCCACTCCGGAGCGCGCTTCTCGGCGAAGGCCGCCGCGCCCTCCATCGCGTCCTTGGACCCGAACACCGGATTGATGATCTCGCCCTGCTTGGCGAACATCTCGTCCCCGCTCCAGTCGGCGGACTCGACGATCACGCGCTTGGTCGCGGCGAGCGCCAGCGGAGCGTTCGCCGCGATCCTCCTCGCCAGCTCCAGGGCCTTGGCCAGCGCCTCGCCGGCGGGCGTGACGTGGTTGACCAGACCCACCTCGTACAGCCGGGAGGCCGGGAAGTGGTCGCCGGTCAGGGCGATCTCCATCGCGATGTGGTACGGGATGCGCCGCGGCAGCCGCATGATGCCGCCCGCCCCCGCGACCAGGCCCCGCTTGGGCTCGGGCAGCCCGAACTTGGCCTCTTCGGAGGCGACGATGATGTCGCAGGCCAGCGCCAGCTCGCAGCCGCCGGCGAGGGCGTAGCCCTCGATCGCGGCGACGATCGGCTTCTTCGGCGGCGCCTCGACGATGCCGCCGAAGCCCCTGCCCTCGACGACCGGGAAGTCGCCGGTCAGGAAGCCCTTCAGGTCCATGCCTGCGCAGAAGGTGCCCCCCGCCCCGGTGAGGACGTAGGCGGAGACGTCCTTGCGTTCCTCCAGCTCGTCCAGCGCCGCGGCGATGCCCCGGGCGACCGCTCCGTTGACGGCGTTCCTGGCCTGCGGGCGGTTGATCGTGATGACGGCGACACCGCCGTCGACTTCGACCAGAACCTCATCAGACACCGGTAACTCCTACTTGGGCTGGAAGCGGATGCCGCCGTCGAACCGGATGGTCTCGGCGTTCATGTAGTCGTTCTCGATGAGCGAGCGCACCAGGTGCGCGAACTCCGAGGCCTGCCCCATGCGCTTGGGGAAGACCACCGGCGCCACGAGCTTGGCCTTGAACTCGTCGGCGTTGGGCGAGAAGCCGTAGATGGGGGTGTCGATGATGCCCGGGCAGATCGTGTTGACGCGGATGCCGACGGCGGCCAGGTCACGTGCGGCCGGGAGGGTCATGCCGACGATGCCGCCCTTGGACGCCGAGTACGCCACCTGGCCGGTCTGGCCCTCCAGCGCCGCCACGGAGGCGGTGTTGATGACCACGCCGCGCTGGCCGTCCGCGTCGACCGGCTCGGTCTTCGCGACGGCCGCGGCGCCGATGCGCATGAGGTTGAAGGTGCCGATCAGGTTGACCTCGATGACCTTGCGGTAGGACGCCAGGTCGTGCGGCGAGCCGTCCCGGTTCACCGTCCGGGTGGCCCAGCCGATGCCCGCGCTGTTCACCACGACGCGCAGCGGCTTGCCGGTCGCCACGGCCGCGTCCACGGCCGCCTGTACCTGTTCCTCGTCGGAGACGTCGGTCTTGACGAAGACTCCGCCGAGCTCGTCGGCGAGGGACTTGCCGCGCTCCTCGTTGAGGTCGGCGATGACCACGGTGGCGCCGTGCGCGGCGAGGTCGCGGGCCGTGGCCTCGCCGAGGCCGCTGGCACCGCCCGAGATGATTGCTGCTGCTCCGTTCAGGTCCATGAGCGGACTTTAACGCGGACACCGAATGAAGTTCTACTCGGGGTGGACTAAATCTCTCCCACGGCGCTGCCGACATCGGGGTAGACCTTTATCCGCCGGTCGAGTCCCGTCGTGCGCAGGATCCGGGCCACCGGGCCCTGGGGCGCGGCCAGGCAGACCCCGCCGCCCTCCGCCGTGGCCAGCCGCCACGCCTCGATCAGCACGGACAGACCGCTGGAGTCCATGAACGACAGCGCGGCGAGGTCGAGGACCAGCCGGGGGCTGTCGAGCTTGATGGCGTCACGGACCTCATCTCGCAGGAACGGGGCGGTGAACAGATCGAGTTCGCCCTCGACGGCCACCACCACGGCGTCACCGACGGCGCGGCGAGCCAGCCGTAGCTTCATCAACTACCTCCTCGCGCCCATGAGGCAGACCCACTTTACTTCGCCATCACCGTACGCGAGGCAAGGCGACTCACGATCATCGATCCGGATCGGGAGACCATGGGACGACCGCCGCGGGCCGCCGCCGGCGCCTCCGTGGCCGTCGCGCCGGAAGACCCGCTCAGGGGAGTGCGAAGCCGTACGGCAGTTCCAGCCGGTGGGCGGCGAGCAGTTCGGCGTCGGCGAGGACCTCCCGGGTCGGCCCGTCGGCGGCGATCACGCCGCCGGAGAGGATGAGCGCGCGGTCACACAACTCCAGCGCGTAGGGCAGGTCGTGGGTGACCATCAGCACGGTCACGTCGAGTCCCCGCAGGATCTCGGCGAGCTCGCGGCGGGAGGCCGGGTCCAGGTTCGACGACGGCTCGTCCAGCACCAGGATCTCCGGCTCCATGGCCAGCACGGTGGCCACCGCCACCCGGCGGCGCTGGCCGAAGGACAGGTGGTGCGGCGGCCGGTCGATCGCCTCCAGCATGCCCACCCGCTCCAGCGCGTCCTTGACCCGGTGCTGCAGCTCCTCGCCCCCGATCCCGAGGTTGGCCGGGCCGAAGGCGACGTCCTCCCGGACGGTCGGCATGAAGAGCTGGTCGTCGGGGTCCTGGAAGACGAGCCCGACCCGTCTGCGGATCTCCTTGAGCGAGCCTTTCTCCACCGGCAGCCCGGCCACCGCCACCGTGCCGTGCCCGGCGGTCAGGATGCCGTTGAGGTGCATCACCAGCGTCGTCTTACCCGCGCCGTTCGGCCCGAGCAGCGCGACCCGCTCCCCGCGCCCGATCGCGAAGTCGACGCCGAACAGCGCCTGCGTGCCGTCCGGATAGGCATACGCCAGACGGCGCACCTCAAGAGACGGTGTCATGCCAACCCCCAGGTTCCCAGCAGCACCACGAGTGCCGCGCCCGGCAACATACCCGCGACGAGCCACTGGCGCGACGAGGCGGACAGGTCCTGGATGACCGGCATCGAACCGCTGTAGCCGCGGCTGAGCATCGCCAGGTGCACCCGCTCGCCCCGCTCGTAGGACCGGATGAACAGCGCGCCCGCCGACCTGGCGACCACCGGGATGTGCCGGACGTTCCTGGCCGCGAATCCCCGCGACTCCCTGGCCACCCGCATCCGGCGCATCTCGTCGACGATCACGTCCATGTAGCGGAGCATGAACATGGCGATCTGGACCAGCAGCGGGGGCAGCCTGAGCCGCTGGGCGCCCAGCAGCATCAGGCGGGGCTCGGTGGTGGCCGCCAGCAGGACGCTCGCGATCACACCCAGGGTGGCCTTGGCCAGGATGTTCCACGCGGCCCACAGTCCCGCGACGCTGAAGGACAGCCCCAGGAAGGACACCCGCTCGCCGATCCCGATGAACGGCAGCGCCACCGCGAACACCACGAACGGGATCTCGACCACCATCCGCCGCAGCAGGAAGGAGAGCGGGACCCGCGCGGCCAGCGCCACCGACGCCAGGAGCAGGGCGTAGAGACCGAAGGCCCACAGCCACTCGCGCGGCGTGGCCACCACCACCAGCGCGAAGCCTGCCACCGCCGCCAGCTTGCACTGGGGCGGCAGCCGGTGGACGGGCGTGTCGCCCGGCCGGTAGAGCTGGTGGTGGTGGCCGGAACCCATCAGGCCGAGACCTCGTCCTTGGCCGTGTCGTCCTTGGTACGGCGGCGCACCGCGAAGAACAGGCCGCCCCCGACCGCGAGGGTCACCCCGACGCCGATCAGGCCGGCCACACCGACCGGGATGCCGCCCGCGTCGCCGTAGTCGGCCAGCGGCTGCTCTCCCAGGGCGTGGTCGGAGGCCTGGCTGATGAAGCCCTTGTCCTCCGCGACCCGCTCCAGGCCGTCGGGCGAGGAGGAGGCGTAGAAGCTGACGATCCCCGCCAGCAGCGCCGCCACCACGATGCCGGCGGGCAGGAACCAGCCCGGCCGCCGCGCGGCGGCCGGGGCCGGGGCTCCCTGTGCCACCACGGCCTCCCCGTCGGCGCCGCGCAGGACCAGCGGGGCGGCCAGCCCCCGCGCGCCGTACACCAGGTCGGGCCGGATCGCCAGCACGGTGCTGACGGTGACCGCCGTGATCAGACCCTCGCCGATGCCGATGAGCACGTGCACGCCGCCCATCGCGGCGGCGACCGTGCCGACCTCGATGGGCGCGGTGCCTCCGATCCAGAACAGCAGGGTGAAGGCCAGCGCGGTGGCGGGCACCGAGACCAGGGCCGCGACGAACGAGGCCGCGACGACGGCTCCCCTGTTCCGCACGGCCCGGGTGATCAGGCGGAAGACGGTCCAGCCGACCACGACGGCGACGACGCCCATGAGGGTGATGTTGACGCCCAGCGCGGTCAGGCCGCCGTCGGCGAAGAAGAAGCCCTGCACGAGCAGGACCACGGCCACGCATAAGACGGCCGTGTAGGGCCCGACGAGGATCGCGGCGAGCGCGCCGCCGAGGAGGTGGCCGCTGGTGCCGGCGGCGACCGGGAAGTTGAGCATCTGGACGGCGAAGATGAAGGCGGCGACCAGACCCGCCATGGGGGCGGTCCGGTCGTCGAGCTCGCGGCGGGCGCCGCGCAGGCAGACCGCGACCCCGGCGGCCGCGACGACACCGGCTGAGAGCGACACGGCTACGTTGAAAAAGCCATCGGGTACGTGCACGACAAGCCTCCGAAGTGCGGAATTGCCCCTTACTTTAGGCCATGGGCTTGTAGTTGCAAGAAGGTGGCATTAACGCAGGATTCGCTTCACGAAAGCCCTGGGTGTGAAGACGCGGACCACCGCGCTGAGCCGGCCCTTGCCCGCCGTGGCATACGGCCGCACGCTCCACCGGACCAGGCCCCGCCACCACGTGCGCGGCGGCACGATCCGCTCCGCCTCCACCTCGATCCGGAAGCGCGCGGGCGGGCCCCCGAGGTCCAGCTCCAGGTAGGCGTCCCAGGTGCCCGGCCCCAGCCGGCCCACCGCCTGCCGGGTGGCGAACGCGCCGCCCGCCCAGGTCGTGACCGGCTCGTGCCGCTCCCGCCCCGAGCACCGCTCCCGCCAGACCAGACGCCGTACGGCGTGCGCCCCCGGCAGTCCCGCGCCGACGGTGACCTCCCCGTCGAGCCGCAGCCGGTGGCCGGCCGTCCAGCGGGTCCCCGTCAGCCGGACGCCGGCGGGCACGCTCACCACGTGCCCGCCGACGTCGAGGCTGAGGTTGCCGTGCGGCCGGGTGAAGTACGGCAGGGCGATGACGCCGCCGACCATGCGGGGCACCGGCTGGGCGACCAGCCCGTCCCGGTCGGCGCCGAGCCGCGCCAGCCGGGTGATCCCCTCGCACTCGACGGTCACGTGGACGTCCCAGACCCCCGAGGACAGGCCCGTGAGGTCGATGAGGCCGGTGAACCCGTCGCAGTCGCCGGTCACGGGGACCACCAGGTCGGCGGGCGCCCCGGCGCCGTCGTGCCGCATCCGCAGCACCAGGGCCAGGCCGCCGCCGACGAGCTCCGGGCGGTCGCCCTGCGCCGGCGCGCTCAGCGCGACCCTGCCGGAGACCACCAGCCGGCCCTCCCCGTCCCAGCGGAGCCCGGTGAGCTCCCGGCGGACCACGGCCGACTCGATGTGCGCCAGCCGTACCAGGCGGTCGATGTCCTGGAGCGCGGAGATCCGGCTCCGGTCGATGAGGGTGAGCCGGTCGCGGACCCCGTCGGTCAGCCACCGGTCGCACATGTCGGCCACCTCGGCGGCGATCTCCTTGCGCTCGACCTCACCCGCCTCCAGGAAGGGCTTGCCGAGGCTGCCGAAGGCGTCCAGCCGGAAGTGCCGGCGGAGGAGGTGGTCGCGGAGCGCGCCCGGACCCACGTGACCGACGACCAGCTCGATCGGCCGCCTGATCATCCGCAGCCAGGAGAGCGGGTCGCGGCTGCCCGTCCGCTGCATGATGCTGCTGCCGTCGGGCCGGGCGACCAGGTGGTAGCAGTCGTAGTCGGCGACCACCGAGATCACCGCCGCGTGGCAGTAGGCGTGGGCGGTGAAGACCACGTCCTCCCCCACCAGCAGCGTCTCGTCGAAGCGGATGGCATGGCGCTCCAGCATCTCCCGGCGGAACAGCTTGAAGCAGCTCAGGCTGTTGTAGACCGCGCTCTCGCCGAGCGGGGCCCGCTCGGCGCTCTGGCGGAACATCGAGACCGGCGCCCTGCGGTCATGTCCGACGATCTTCCCGAGGACGATGTCGGAGTCGTTGCGGTCGGCCATCGCGAGCATCCGTTCCAGCGCCTCGGGGCCGAGGTAGTCGTCCGCGTCGCAGAAGAACACGTATCTGCCGCGCGCGTGCGAGATCCCGACGTTGCGCGGCCGGCCCGCCCCGCCGGAGTGCTCCTGCCGGACGACCCGGATGACGCCGCGATGGTAGGCGGCGTAGAGGGCGAGCAGGTCGGCGCTGCCGTCGGTGGAGCCGTCGTCCACGACGACGATCTCCCTGCTGACCCGCTGGATCAGCAGGGAGGTGAGGCACCTGTCCAGATAGGGCCGGCAGTTGTGGACGGGCACGATCACGCTGATGTCTATCTCGGACGTCTGGAACGTATCTATCTCGGACGTCTGGAACATCCGGGACGTCTCGGCCCGGCCCGGGGCCTCCCCCTCGGCATCGCCGCCGTGCCCCGTGCGGACTCGCTGAAGGATCGTCCCCGTCACCGCCGCGCCCCTCGTCGGTCACTCTCCGCTTTCATTAGGTTTCAGTATGTGACGAAGAACCGCCCGCGCGTGGCGGATCGAGCGTCTTGGTCGCCCGCCGCCACGCTGAGATCGTCGCGTCCGATGAAAAGCAGCCGGTTCGTACGACTTGCCCCCTCGACCTCCGGCCGCCCGCACCGCCCGGCTCCGACCGCCGACCGGCCACGTCCCGCCCCGGACGCCTTCGGTAGGGTACGGCCCGCGTCCCGGCGGCCCACGGTCTGACGGCCCGGGGTCTGACGGCTTGCGGTCTGACGGCCCGGGTCTGACGGCCCGCGTCCTGAGGATCCGCGTCCCGGCGGGCCCGGCCCGGCAGCCCGTGTCACACCCGCGAGCGAGGAGAATCGTGCCGCACGAGATGAAGGCACCCGGCGCGGGACTCACCGCGCTCCCGGCCCCCGCCGGCGACCCCGCCCTGCTGCGCCGTATCGACCTGGCCTGGAACGCGCTGACCGAGCTGCCGGAGTGGGTCGGGCGGCTGCCGCGGCTGGAGGAGCTCCGCCTGGACGGCAACCGGCTGCGCGACCTCCCGGACCTCCACGGCCTCACCGMCCTGCKCGCCCTCCACCTCGACGGCAACACGCTGACCCGGTTCCCCGAGAGCGTCCTGGAACTGCCCGAGCTGCGGACGCTCTTCCTGTACGGCAACGCGGTCGGCGAGCTCCCCGACGGCATCGGACGGCTCCGGGGCCTGCGGCATCTGGCCGTCGGCGGCAACGCCCTGGCATCCGTCCCCGTCGCCCTGTGGCGGCTGACCGGCCTCGTCTCCCTGAACCTCGCGGAGAACGCGATCACCGAGGTGCCCGAGACGATAGGCGAGCTGGCCGAGCTGCGCATGCTGGACCTGGGGCACAACGCGCTGACCCGGATTCCGGAGGCGATCGGCGACCTTCACAATCTCACCGACTACCTCTATCTGAGCGACAACCGCTTCACCTCGGTCCCCGCGTCCCTGGGCAGGCTCACCCGCCTCACCTACCTGAACCTGACCGACAACCGCCTCACCGATCTCCCCGCCGCGATCGGCGGCCTCACCGCCCTGCGCGAGCTGCGGCTCTACGGCAACCGGCTCCGTGAGATCCCCGAGACCATCGGCCGGCTCCGCGAGCTGCGCGAGCTCCACCTGATGAACAACGCCCTCACCGGCCTGCCCGCCTCGGTCGGCGACCTGTCGGAGCTCAGGCTGCTCGATCTCAGGAACAACGCGATCACATCCCTGCCCGGCTCCCTCACCGGACTGAGCCGTCTCACCCACCTGGACCTGCGCAACAACCGGCTCCGCGAGATCCCCGGCGGCCTCGCCGACCTGCCCGCGCTGGAGAAGCTCGACCTTCGCTGGAACAAGCTCGACGGCGACCTGGAGGTCCTGCACCGCCTGAGCGAGCGCGGCTGCGTCGTGCTCCGCTGAGGACCGCCGCACACCGGACACGGGACGCCCCACGCGGGATGCCGCACACCGGACACCGGACGCCGAACCGGTGACGCCGCACGCGGGATGCCGCACACGGGATACCGGGCCGGTGACGCCGGGCCTGTCTCAGTCGGGGTCGCGCGCCTCCCGGACGATGCCGAGCAGACGCGCCTGGCACCGCCGCCGCGCCCACAGCGCGAGAAGGTAGAACGCCCCCGACACCGACAGCAGCATCACGAAGAGGTGCAGCGGGAAGACGACCACGGTGGCGCTGCGGCTGGACGTCCCGTCCGATCCGGTGACCGACACCTTCGCGTGGCAGACGCACATCAATGGCGGATCCGTCCACCGGACGGTGACGTCCCGGCTGGTCCCGCGGAGCACGGTGAAGTCCGGGAAGGGGATCTCACGCCCGTTGACCTCGACCTTCAGGCCTTCCCTGCCGAAGAAGTCGCGGCGCACGGTCCCCACGTTCTCGACGGTGGCGCCGAACTCCACGGGGCCGCTGATCGCGAAATCGGAGGCGCGCAGGCCGCCGACGCGCACGGAGGTGTCGACCGGCCCCGGAACCGTGACGTAGACCGGTGTGCCGATCGCCCGGTTGAGCCTGATGTTGCCCGTACCGGGGCCGGCGGGCGCCGTGAAGAGCAGCGCCGCCCGGTGCTCCCCGTTCTCCGGCTCCGCCGGAGGGTCGACCCGGACGGTGACCCGCCGCCTCTCCCCGGGACCGAGACGAAAGGCCGTGGGACTGACGTGGAGCCATCCGGCCGCCGAATGGGGGGCGTCCTGGTCGTAGATCACGTTCCCGTCCGCGTCCGCGGTGAAGCTCGCCCTGGTCACGACGATGTCGACCGGCGACCGGCCCCCGTTCACGACCCGGAACCGCTGCGGGTCGCCGATACGGCCCGGCTGTATGACGAGTCGCGCCGGGCTCACCGTCAGCGAGAAATCGGGCGCGGGGGCCGTACCCGGCGCCCCTGACGCGCCCGGCCCCACGGCCAGCGCGAAGCCCCCCGCCGTCAGGGAGGCGACGATCACACGCCGGAGCCCGCCGGGCCGCGCGCGGCCCGGCCCGCGCGGTCGCCCCGCCGGTGGTTCACAGGGTCGTCGCCACATAGTCGAGGGTGCCGCTGTAGGTGTCGGAGCGGACGGACGGGATGGTGATCCGGTAGTCGTTGCCGACGATGTCGCCGCCCGGTGCCGACCGCCCCGCCGAGCTCGCCACCTGCACCGGAGCCCCCGGCGCCAGCGAGGTGAAGCCGTTCCCCTGGCCGGGCCCGCGGATCTCCAGCAGGGACGTCGGGATGACGTCGTCGTTGCCCGCGATCGATCCGACCAGCGCGGTGGAGACCGGCCGGACGGTGACGACGTAACCGGCGGCGTTGTTCGTCGTCACCCTCATGCTGACCGCGCCGTTCTCCGTCACCGTCTCGCCGGGGACGCCGCGCAAGGTGAAGGAGGGGGTCAGACCGGTCAGCGTGATCGACGTGTCCACGATGACCTTGGCGACCGTGCTGTCGCTGTCGGAGTCCGCCTGGGCCGTCATCCTCGTGCCGGACAGCACGCCGGACACCGTGAGAATCAGCAGCAGCAATCGGACTTTAGGCGCTGTTATCACAAAGACCCCCGAGACCTCTTTTACTGACAGTAGTCATGAAATCACACAGCGCACAACTTCTAAATAGGGATAACGCTCTCGACCTTGTTGTGCGGTTTTGGAGTCAATGTCCATAAATGCGATTAATGTGCGCCAATTGCGAGGAGCCTTCACGGGGCTCGCTTCACGCGCCTCAGACCACGGGGAAAGCACGGGACGGTCGCCCGCGCCGACGGAGGCGGCGGCGGGACGCCCCGGCGTGAATGTGGGAGTCAGGGGACGGCGAGCCGGGCGGAGAAACGAGCCGCTGGTGTGAAATTTGCGAAATATGGCCGTTCTCGGCCGTTGCCAGTGGGATCCAAGAGAGCGACAAGGGGCCTTGGCCATGCTGTCCGGCGAACAGCATCACCGTTTACAGGGGGACAGCATGCATCGCTTACTCACCCGTGCGTCGCTGAGCATCGCGGTCGTCATGGGATCACTGCTGACGGGCGGCGCCGCGTACGCCGAGCCGGCGCCGATGGTCAAGGTCGTCCTGGAGAGCTTCGTCGCCTACGACCTGGAGGAGAGCGGGCACGACGAGGTCTACGTGATCGCCCAGTACGAGGGGAGGGTCCGCCAGCTCTTCCCGACGAGAACCGGCGAGTTGTCGGTGGCCCGCAACGACTGCATCTACATCGGCGGGGACAGCTGCCCGCCCGGCACCAACTACCGGGGCTACTACTCCGCCTACCAGCCCTCCTACACCGCCAACGGCAAGCTGCTGATGGTGGCGCTCCGCGAGGACGACATCTCGGGAGACGACACGCTGATCAACGTGCCGATCTGGCCCCAACCGATCAGCGAGACCCAGTACTTCCGCGAGGAGGCCAACATCAACGGCTACCACTACACACTCAACTTCCGCCTAGAGCCCTCCTACTGAGAGAGGATCGATCACGTGAGCACCATGCTGACCAGGATCGCCACCGCCGCCGCGGCGCTGACGCTGACCGCGGTCCTCGCACCGCCCCAGACGGCCCTGGCCGCCCCGACGGCCCCGGCCGACCCGGCCACCCCGCCGCCCTCGCTGGTCGAGGCGTCCTCGCTCGCCGCGGGCCCCCTCAAGCTCGTGTTCGGCTCGCTCCAGGCCGACGATCTGGAGGAGAGCGGCGAAGACGAGGTCCGCGTCGAGCTCAAGGAGCCGGACGGCAGCCACTACTACATCTGGCCCACCAACGGCGACGAGGCCGACACCAAGGTCCGGACCTGCTGGGTGTGGACGAGCGACGCCTCGGACTGCTCCGCCGGCTCCACGCGGCGCGCCGCCGGGCCGTACGTCCATCTGACAGGCCACCCCGGCGCGACGTTCACGATCGAGGTGTGGGAGGACGACCACATCGGCGACGACCTGCTGCTGCGCATCCCGGTCACCATCGGGAGCGGGGAGGGGACGCAGTACATCAACGCCACCTCCCCGGGCGGCAAGGGCTTCTCCTACCGGCTGGCGGCCCGCATCGAACCCGCCTGACACGTCTGACACGCGCAGAGCCGGGCCGCTACGACGGCTCGGCCTGTGCCTTCTCCGCCGCCTGGCGCAGGACGTCGGCCATCGCGATGACCCCGGACGGGTCGAAGACGAGCAGGAGTTTCCGCTCCTGCCCGGACTTACGATCGGTCGCGGAGACCTGTTGCACGACCACGTGGGCGCTCACCACGCCGTCATCGGTCGGCACGTCCATTGTGGCGACCCCGACGTCCACCTGGCGGGCGAAAAGTTCCTCGAGTTCAACGGCCATGCCTGCGACGCTATGCGGCGGCCTGGGAGGGGACAACTTTCGCCGGTTAATGCCAGTTAATGGGGTATTAAGCATTATTTTTGCGCCAGCGGCGATATGATGCCATCCCGATGGGGACCGCGGAGACCGGCCCCCACCCGATCGCGGCGGCCCTCCCCCTGCGGAGGGAGGGCCGTCACCCCCCGGCGGGAGGCACCGGGCAGGCGGCGCTGGAACCGTTGAGGGTATGACAGCTTCGCAGGTCAACGAGACGGCACCGCGATCCCGCCGCGCGGCGTGGGCGGGGTACGGCGCGGCGGCATGGGGGTTCCTGTTCGCCCTGCCGAGTTTCTACTGGGCACTGGGAGGCACGGCCGGCGCCGCCACGATGATCGCCTCGCCGCTGGCCCAGATGGCGCAGGACCGGGTCACCTGGTTCCTCGTGGTCCTGTGGGTCACCGGCGCGCTCAAGGTCGTCGGCGGGATGCTGGGGCTCGCCCTGCTGCGCCGCTGGGGCACGGGTGTGAGCCGGCTCCTGCAACTGGCCGCCTGGGGCGCCGGGGTGCTGCTCCTGTGGCACGGCGGCCTGTTCGTCGTCCAGGGGCTGCTCCTGCAGGCCGACAGCACCGGGATCGCACCGGAGCTCCTGTCCGTGATCCGCTGGTACACCTACCTGTGGGGCCCGTGGTTCATGGCGGGCGGCCTCCTGTTCCTCATGGCCGCACGCGTCCACCTGCGCGGCCTGACCGACCGTCGCGGCGCGGTCATCGCCGGCGCGGTCGGCGGGCTCGGGGCGCTGGGCCTGTCGGCGGCGATGCTGGCCCTGGGCATCGGATAGCCGATCCCCGCACCGGGAGACCCGCCCGCGCCTCGGAGGTCGCTCGATCGGAGCCTCGGGCGGGCGACGACTCGGCCGCGGCCTCCGGCGGACGACGACTCGGGCGGGCGACGACGCGGGCGTGACCTCCGGCAGACGACGGCGCGGCCGTGACCTCCGGCAGACGACGGCGCGGCCGTGACCTCCGGCGGACGCCGGCGCGGCCGCGGCCTCCGGGGACGGCCCTCAGCCCCGTCGCTCGGTGGGCCGGGGCACGGAGTCCCGGAGTGTCGAGCGCCTCCGGCCGTGTGCGGAGATCACCCACCACGGGGCGATCGTGAGGGATCCGCTGAAGCAGAGATCGGGGTTGCGTCCTGTACCCGGGTACAGGCTTACCGTCAGGGTGCGGGAGCCGCTCGCAGGAGAGCGGCGGTTCGACACTGGGAGAGCTCATGGAGTGGGCACCGGCCGAATGCACGCTGCCGACCGAGGAACGGCCGCTGCGGGTCGCGGAGTTCGACGAGCTGTTCGCCTCGGCCTTGCTGGGGCTGGAACGGGTGGGGCCGACTCGCCTGCGGCTCACGCTGGAAAGGGACGAGCAGGTGGAGAAGACGGCGCGGGACCTGACGGCCATGGAGAGCGGCTGCTGCTCGTTCTTCGCCTTCACCTTCACCTCCGGCGATGAGGGCCTGGCGCTGGAGGTCGAAGTGCCCGCGGTTCACGTCAAGGTGCTCGACGGGCTGGCGGCCAGGGCGGCCATGCGGGTCGCGCGGTGAGCGGGAAGTGGTTGCGCACCGGGGAGGTCGCCGAAGCGGCCGGGGTCAACGCTCAGACGCTGCGCTACTACCACCGCCGAGGGCTGTTGCGGGAGCCGCAGCGCAGCAACGGCGGCCACCGGCTGTACCCACCGGAAACGGTGGTCCTCCTCCGGATGATCAAAGCGGCGCAACGGCTGGGCTTCACCCTGGACGAGGTGGCCGACCTGGTCGAGACGGGCAGGCATCGTCACGGCAGGCCCGACGGCGGGTTGCGTGCCCGTGCGCTGACCAAGCTGACCGAGGTGAAGCAGAAGATCGAAGATCTTCAGACGATTCGCGAGACGCTGGTCCAGGCGCTCGATGCCGGATGTGACGACCTGGCGGCGTGCGCGGCGAGCTCGTGTTGCCCGCTGCCGTTCCCGGACCTGGCAGAGGGGCGGGAACATGTCGAGGTCAACTGATTCCCGATCGCGGGAGCGCCTGATCCCGTCCGGCCTGGCGGGGAGCGCTCCTCTACAGTCACAGCCGTGACTGTCGCGCGTTCCCTGCTGCTGTTCGTTGTGGCTGCTCTTGCCGAGATCGGCGGGGCCTGGCTGGTCTGGCAGGGAGTCAGAGAGCAACGCGGGCTGTTATGGGTGGGAGCCGGGTTCATCGCCTTGGGCCTGTACGGGCTCGTGGCCACCTTCCAGCCGGACGCCAACTTCGGCCGGATCCTTGCCGCCTACGGGGGCGTGTTCGTCGCCGGTTCGCTGGTCTGGGGCATGGTGGTCGACAAGTTCCAACCTGACCGGTGGGACGTCATCGGAGCCGCCATCTGCCTGCTCGGTGTGCTGGTCATCATGTACGCCCCGCGTGGATGACGGCCAGAGCCGAGCGGAGCGGCCGGCGCCGATGCGGAGCCCGAGGGGCCGCGGAGCGGTTGGGCCCGGTGGTCGGAGCGACCTGACGGCGGCGGTGCGGCCCACGTGCGGCGGCCGACGGTCGAGTACGGCGCGGCGGACGGCTCGCGGTCCCACCGCCGTCCCAGACCGGTCCTACCGGGAGTCCACCTCCACGCCGGTCCTCCAGTACGGCCGTTCGACCACTCAGTCGCCTTGTCATCCCGGCGGGACGGGCCACTGACCGGTCTGGCCGGCCACTCGTTTCCAGGTCGGAATCCCAGGCCGGCCACTCTCGGCCCCCGGCAGGGAAGCGGCCGATCATGCGGGGCCCGAGGCCCCGCCGGAGCCAGAGAACGGGCGCCATCCGTGCGGCGACATCATGGCGTGCACCAAACCGCGTCAGCAGCTCTGATCCTGCCCGTCGTGATCGGTTCCACCTGGACCGACGCGCATGGCCGGTCCACCTGGACCGGCATCGAACGGGGCTGGATCACACCCGGAACCGCAACTACGGTCCAGTCGCCATGGGCGGGATGATCCCAGTGACGCGTGCCGTTCCGGCGAGTCCCAAACCGCAACCCCGGATGCCGGACGACCGTCACGGCTTCCTCTGGCCGGCATCACATGAGACACGCGGAGAGCTCGCACGCAGAGTAATTGATCAAGCACTGCGAGTCATGGCATGGTGCTTGAGTTCTGATCAACTCTCCTGGGGGCCAACCATGCTTGCTCGCCGTCTGCTAGCCGTCGCCGTCATCTCCACCGCGGTGGGTGCGGTAACCACCCTGCCCGCCGCCGCCTCCGCTCACCAGCCCGCCGGTCGCACCGGCCTGGCCTGGCCTTCAATGTGCGTCGACGTCAGCAACAACCGCGGCAACGGCACCCTGATGTACCAATGGCAGTGCGACAGCGGCAACACCAACCAGAAGTTCGTCATCGACAACGGCCTCATCAAGGTGGAAGACACCATCGGCAAGAGCCCGGTGATGTGTCTGGACTCCTCCAACGGCCGCACCAACGGCACCCGGGTCTACCAGTGGCAGTGCCTGGGTAACGCCAACCAGCTCTGGGTCGTCCAGAGAGGCGCGATCGTCCTCAAGTCCACCCTCAACTCGGGCAAGCCCCTATGCCTGGACGTCACCAACGGCCGCGGCAACGGCACCCAGGTGTACCTGTGGCAGTGCGACAGCGGCAACACCAACCAGAAGTTCGTGATCAACAACGGCCAGATCGCGATCAAGGACACCCTGTCCTGATCTCTGGTCACACCCGGCACCTTCCCGGTGCGCCGCAGAGCATCAGCGGCAGGCAGGACAGCGAACCGGCCCCCGGCCGGGCCGGTCCCGCCCATATCGGGGAACGCGCCCACACCGTCATCAGGAACGAGGTCCCGGACCATCGATCGCCTCGATCCCGTGTAGAGAACGGCCGCGTGTTCACCGGTCCCACCGGCGGGCCGCTGAAGCACGCCGGGTTCCGCCGGACGTGAAACCAGGCGGGTCGGAGGTTTCGGGTCCACAAGGCCCTTCGCCCGGGTCGGTGCGACCAGCCGCGAAGTAGGGCGTCCGCGCGGGATGCGGCCGTCTCAGAACAGCCTCTCGGAACGTGGAGGTTGTGAGAGGGATTCCGTGAACGGCGCCTCGGGGGAACGCCTCGCCGGACCAGCGTGGCGCGGACCTCGCACAACTGACCATTTCTGCGAATCGCACACCGCCGCCACCGTTTCACAGAGCTACTTCGCGGCTGGTGACGTCGACCCGGGTGGGACCCTGGGCGCGCCAGATGGCGGCGAGCTGCCGGGTGGCCAGGCGGGCCGGGATCGCGCGCAGCAGGGCGTCACGCGCCCAGGCGGCGGCCCCGGTCTGCGAGGTCAGCCGCGACTGCCGCTCCGCGGCCCGCATCAGCCGGTTGGCGCGGGGGCGGCGCTGCGCGTCGTAGCGCAGCAGCCGCTCGGTCACCTCGGCGGGCCCGGCTCCCGACAGGTGGTGGGCGAGCGAGGCGGCGTCCTCGAAGGCCTGACTGGCGCCCTGCCCGAGGTCGGGCGTCATGGCATGCGCGGCGTCGCCGAGCAGCGCGATCCTGCCGGTCGCGAACGCCGGCAGCGGCTTGGCCAGGCAGGCGATCGGGTCGACGTAGACGTCATCGGCCGCGGTGGCCGCCAGCAGCGCGGGGACGGCAGGGTGCCAGTCGGCCATCAGCGTCAGCATCTGCTCGCGCGCCTCTTTCGGCCCCGGGACGGGTACCGGCAGCACGGAGTCGGTGAACCAGTACAGCCCGTCCGCGCCGATGGGGAACAGCCCGAACATTCCCCCGGTGCGCCGGTCGATCAGGATGCCGGCCAGTAACTCCTCCACGTCCAGCCCCGCGGGACGAGGCAGGGTGCCGCGCAGGTCCATGCGGCCGATTCTGCGCAACCCGCTGTGACCGGGGAAAAGCTGCCCGCGCAGCCTGCTGCCGATCCCGTCGGCCACGATCACCGCGTCCGCCTCGTCGACGCGCTCGCCGCCGCTGAACACCGCCACTCCGCCCACGCCGGCCTCCAGCCGCTGCACCGGTGTCGCGGTCCGCACCGCCTCGACGGGCAGCGGGGCGCGCAGGGTGCGGTGCAGCTCCGCCCGGTCGGCCACGATCATCGATCCGACCTCGCGTTGTGCCTGCACCGCGTCGGTAATCAGCAGCGGCCGCCCGCGCCAGTCGCGCAGCCCGGCGCTGCGGGCGGGGGTGGACCGCCCCCTCGTGTCGTAGCCGAGCTCCTCCAGCGCCCGGAGCCCATTGGGCATGATCACCACGCCGGTGCCCGTCTCGCGGAGATCGGCGTCCCGCTCGTAGAGGGTCACCTGATGCCCCTGGCGGTACAGGCCTACTGCGGCCGCCACCCCGCCCAGCCCGGCACCGACCACGACGACACGCATGACGCCCCTCCATTCACTACGATCGTACTACTACAGTTATTGGTAACATGGCAGGATGCCGCCCACCAACCCAGCCCGCCGCCAGGCCCTGACGGACGCCGCCATCGACCTGCTGGCGGCCTCGGGGGTGCACGGGGTGACCCATCGTGCGGTGGAGAAGGAGGCGGGGCTACCGACCGGCACGGCGTCCAACTACTTCCGCAGCCGCGAGGCTCTGCTGGTGGCCGCCGCCGAGCGGGTGGTCGAGCTCCACCTGGCCGACATGGACCAGGCGGCCGAGCGTCAACCTGCGGACGGCGCCAACCTGGTGGAGATGCTGACCGAGTCGTTGTTCGCGGCGGCGACCACGCTGCGCCACCGCTACCTTGCGATCTTCGAGCTACAGCTGGAGGCGGTGCGCCGCCCGGCGTTGGCCGCAGCGTTGGCGGGGCTGCAGGAGGTCGCGGTGCGTTTCACCGCCGGGCATCACGACCAGCCGAGGCTGAAGATCGCGCGCGAGAAGGTCCCCGCGCTCATCACGCTCTACGGCAGCGCCCTGTTCACCCTGGTCAGCATGGCTCCCGGCAGTGTCACCCGGCCCACCGTCGAGGCCATCGTCGACACCATGGTGTACGGCTCGGCCGTACCGGACGACTAGCGCGACACCTTCCCGCCTGCCTGGACGCGGCATCAAGGTGGTCGTCCCGGAGAAGGCCGACCAGGCGGACCACCGCAAGGAGCGCGGTTCACGCGGCGGCCGTCCGGTCAGCCACGATGCCGATCTCTGCGAGCAGCGCAACACGGTGGAACGGCGCATCAGCCGGATCAAGGAATGGCGCGGGCCGGCCTTCCGCTTCGGCAAGACTCCCGAAAGCTGCCTGGCCGGCCTTCATCCCCGCGGAGCCGTCCTGTCGTTCCGAAGCCTACGACCCGCCTAAAGATCCGAACTCCATACAGGCCTTAGTACTACAGCCTGATTTCGTGATGTTGGAGCCAGCGCCTCCAGTAGTGGCTGGCCCGAGCCCGGGTCTGGTGTAACCGGCGATGGTGGGACCAGGCCAGAGCAAAAGCGAGTGGGCGGGCAGTAGTGGTCAGGTGTGCCAGGAGACGGCGGATTTCTGCTGGTGTGAGGCGGACCAGGCCGCTTGAGCTTTTGGGGCGTGTGCGGCGGTGACGGCAAGGTAGGCGTGGGCAAGCATCGCGAGGGTGATGTGCCGGTGCCAGGCGTCATACCGCCGGACCTGGTACTGGTCCAGGCCG
>NZ_NGFP01000081.1 GCF_002149035.1 Streptosporangium minutum | reverse complement strand
CCGCCGCGGTCTGGGAGACGGCCGGACGGCCCCCGGAGATCGCGGTCACGGACGTGGCCGGGGGCGAGTGGCGTCAGGTCACCGGTCTCAACGACGACCTGGCGCGGCTCGCCGTACACCAGGAGGAGGTGACCTGGACCGGCCCCGACGGGCTCGCCGTCCACGGGCTCCTGCTGACACGGCGCGAGCCCGCGCCGCCGGGGCCGGCGCCGCTCGTCGTCATCGCGCACGGCGGGCCGACCTGGCTGTGGTCCAGTGCCTTCGCCCCGGCCGAGTCCGGGCAGCTCGCGCTGCCACTCGTACACGCGGGCGCCGCCGTACTGCTGCCCAATCCCCGGGGCAGCAGCGGGCGCGGCCAGGACTACGCGCGCCGCGTCGTCGGGCACGTCGGTGAGGAGGATCTGGACGACGTCCTCGCGGGTGTGGACCACCTCGTCGCGGCCGGCGTGGCCGATCCCGGGCGCATGGCCGTTCTGGGACTGAGCTACGGCGGCTACCTCAGCGCGTGGGCGGTGACCCGCACAGGCCGGTTCCGGGCGGCGGTGGTGATGTCCGGGGTCGCCGACTGGCTCAGCTTCGCCAACGCCAGCAACCTCGCCCACGGCTACGACCCGCTCTACCACGGCGGGGCCGACATCGCCACGTCCGAGGGAAGGGACTTCCTGGCGGCCCGCTCGCCGGTCTGCCACGCCGCGAAGGTCACCACCCCGACGCTGATCCTGCACGGCGCCGAGGACCGCACGACCCCGGTCGGTCAGGCCGAGGAGCTCTATCGTGCCTGGTCAGCGGCTGGAGTCCGGACCCAGCTGGTCGTCTACCCTCGGGAGGGCCACGAGCTGACCGAGCCGGGACACCGCCGGGACGCGGCGGAGCGCGTGCTCGGCTGGCTGACTGGGAACGGGGTGCTGTGATGACCGGGCGGAGCTGGGGCGTGTTCCTGCTGCGCAGGCTCGCGGGCACCGCCGTGGTCGTCGCGCTGCTGTCGATCGGCGTGTTCGGCCTGCTCTACCTCGCCCCCGGGTCGGTCCAGCAGACCCTCCTGGGCACCCGTCCCGCCACACCGGAGACCATCGCGGCCATCCAGGCCCGTTACCACCTGAACGACCCGCTGCCCGTGCAGTACCTGAGCTGGCTCGGCGGCGTCCTCCGGGGCGACCTCGGCACCTCCATCAGGACCGGGATGCCGGTCGCCGACATGCTCGGGCAGCGGCTTCCGCTCACCCTGGCGCTCACCGGGTACGGCACGCTGCTGGCCGTGCTCGCGGGCATCCCGCTGGGCGTGGCCGGGGCCCTGCGGCGGGGCCGGGCCGCCGACCGGCTCGTCGTCACCGCCGGGGTGGTGGGGCTGAGCGCCCCGCCGTTCGCCGTCGGGTTGCTGCTGCTGGTGGTGTTCGCCGCCGGGCTGGGCTGGTTCCCCGTCTACGGCGTCGGCGAGGGCTTCGCCGACCAGGTCCTGCACCTCACGCTGCCCGCCGTCGCGCTGGCCGTCGGCGCGGTGGGCATGCTCGTCCGGTTCAGCCGGGCCGCGCTCATCCGCGAGCTGGACCAGGACTACGTGGTCTTCGCGCGGGCCCGCGGCCTCGGCGCCCCCGCCGTCCTCGGCTACGCGCTGCGCAACTCGCTGGTGCCGATCCTCACCGCCGCGGGGCTCATCGTGACCGGCATGCTGGCCGGGACCGTGCTGGTCGAGGTGACCTTCGCGCTGCCGGGCCTCGGCTCCCTGCTCGTCGACTCGGTCACCTTCAAGGACGTGCCGGTCGTCCAGGCGCTGGCACTGCTGCTCACCCTGCTCATCGCCGCCGTCAACCTCCTGGTCGACGTCGGCTACTCGGCCGCGGACCCGCGTGTCCGGATCGGTGGGAGGCCGTCGTGACGCGTCCATCGAGAGTCGTGACGCGTCCGCCGGTGAGCGTGGTCACCGCACTCGCCATCCTCCTGGCGGTCGCGGTCGCCGCCGCGTTCGCCCCCTGGCTGGTGCCGGACGCGACCGGTCAGGACCTGATGCTGGGCATCTCCGGCCCGGGGCCCGGCCACCCGCTGGGCACCGACGACCTCGGCCGCGACGTGCTGGAACTGCTGGTCGCCGGAGCCCGTACGGCCGTGCCGGGGGCGTTGTGCGTCGCCGCGGGGTCGATGCTCATCGGCAACCTCGTGGGCCTGCCCGCCGGATACCTCGGCGGCTGGGTCGACGCGCTGGCCATGCGCTGGGCCGACCTGATGTTCTCCCTGCCCGCCCTCCTCGTGGCGATCGTCGTCGCCGGGGTCCTGGGCGGCGGGTACGGCCTGGCGATCGCCGTGCTGGTGGTGCTGTTCGCGCCCACCGACACGCGGGTGGTGCGCGGGGCCGTGCTGGAGCAGCGGCACCGGCCCTACGTGGAGGCGGCGCAGCTGAAGAACCTCTCCGCCTGGCGGATCATGACGAGGCACGTGTGGCCGAACATCGCCCCCGTCGCGCTGGCCAACGCGTTCCTCAACTTCGCCTACGCGCTGGTGTCGCTGGCCTCGCTGTCCTTCCTCGGCCTGGGCGTCCCCGCCGGCTCGCCCGACTGGGGGCGCACGCTGTCGGACAACCGCACCCAGCTCCTCGCCAACCCCTGGGCCGTGATCGCTCCCGGCCTCGCCATCATCGCCACCGCCGCCGCGCTCAACATCGTGGGCGACTGGCTGTACGAACGCGTCGACCGGCGCGGAAGGACACGTTGACATGGGAGAGCGAGAGGCCCGCTCCAGCGGGCGGACCGGGGTGGATGCGTCCGGGGCTCAGGGCGTCGGGCCGGCCGGGGCTCAAGGTGCCGGGCGGGCCGGGGCGGGAATCGCGGTCGAGGGGCTCACCGTGCGCCAGCCCGCGACCGGACGGACCCTGCTGTCGGGGGTGACCTTCGAGGTCGCGCCGGGGGAGTCCGTCGCGATCGTGGGGGAGTCCGGTTCGGGCAAGTCGCTCACGGTCCGGGCCATGCTGGGCCTGCTGCCCCGCGGGCTGGAGGCCGCCGGAACGGTGCGCATCGCGGGTGAGCGGGTGGACGACGACCCCCGTGCCCGCGCCCGGCAGCGTGGCGGCGTGGTCTCCCTCCTCATGCAGGACCCGTTCACCCTGCTCAACCCGTTGCGCAGGGTCGGGCGGCAGATCGCCGACGGGCTGCCCCGGGGGGCCGACGCGAAGGCCGAGGTGCCCCGGCTGCTGGCGGAGGTCGGGCTGCCCGCCGACGTGGCCGGACGCTACCCCTTCCAGCTCTCCGGCGGCATGCGGCAGCGCGTCGGCCTGGCCGCCGCGCTGGCCGGCGGGCCGAGTGTGCTGGTGGCGGACGAGCCGACGACCGCGCTCGACGCCACCACCCAGCGCGAGGTGCTCGCCCTCGTCCGACGCGTCCAGCGCGAGCGGCACATGGCGTTCGTGCTCATCACCCACGACCTGCGTCTGGCGTTCTCCACCTGCGACCGGGTCATGGTGATGTACGCGGGACGGCTCATGGAGGCGGGCGGGGCGGCGGCCGTACGGCGGGAGCAGCTTCACCCCTACACCCGGGCTCTGCTGGCCGCAGAGCCGCCCGCGGACCGGCGGCTCGCCGTCATCCCCGCCGTCGCCGGTTCCGTGCCCGCCCACGACGCGGTGGCCGACCGGTGCGCCTTCGCCGACCGGTGCGCCCTCGCCGTGGCCGAGTGCCGCGACGGCGTCCCGGAGCTGCGCGCCGTACGGCATGCGCCCGGCCCGTCCGCTGATGTGTCCGCCGTGCGGGGTGAGTCCGGCCCGTCCGCCGGTGTGCCTGCCGTACGGCACGAGCCCGGTGTGCCCGCCGTACGGGACGTGCGGCTGTCGGCGTGCCTGCGGGCCACGGAGCTTCCCGCGCCTCCCGCGCCGGAGCCGGGCGTCGCGCCCGCGCTCCCCGTCACCGCCGACCCGGTGCTGCGGGTGCGCGAGCTGCGCAGGACGTTCGCCGGGGCGCGGCGGCCGGCGCTGGACGGGGTGAGCCTGACCGTCGCCCCGGGCGAGGTCGTCGGCGTGGTCGGCGAGTCGGGCTCGGGCAAGACCACGCTGGCCCGGTGCGTCGCCGGGCTGGAACGTCCGGACGCGGGCACGATCCTGCTCGGCGGCGCCGACTGCTCCGACTACGGCCGGATGGGCCGTGATGCCGTCCGCCAGGCCCGCCGTACCGCACAGATGATCTTCCAGGACCCCTACTCGACGCTCAACCCCGCCCGGACCGTCGGCGCGGCCCTGGGCGAGGCGCTGTGGGCCGACGGCCGTCCCGCCGCGCCGGACGACGTCGCCCGGCTGCTGGAGTCGGTCGGCCTGGGCCGGGACATGGCCGGGATGCGTCCGGCGGGCCTGTCCGGGGGTGAGCGGCAGCGGGTGGCGATAGCCCGCGCGGTGGCGGGCGAGCCCCGCCTGCTGATCTGCGACGAGCCGGTGTCGGCGCTCGACGTCTCGGTGCAGGCGCAGATCCTCGGCCTGCTGGCCGAGCTGCGGGAGCGGCTGTCCATGGCGATGCTGTTCATCACCCACGACCTCGCCGTGGTGCGGCAGATCGCCGACCGGATCTACGTGCTGGAGTCCGGCCGGTGCGTGGAGACCGGCCCGGCCGAGCAGGTTCTCGACGCGCCCACCCACCCCTACACCCGGGCGTTGCTGGCGAGCGTCCCCGACGGCTCCAGCGGCTGGCTGGCCTGACCGGCAGCGTCTCTGCTGAGTTTCAACAGCGCTCATGGCGCAGACGCCTCCCTCGACGTCGTGGTGACGGTCGTCCTTCACCACGGGCCAAGGTGGTTCGGCTGGCAGCCTTCGCCGGTGGATGTTCCACCTTGACCCGTGGTGCGGCCGGAAGATCCGGCGACTCAGGCCTGACCGAGCCGCCACTTCAGGTACCGCGCCAGGTCGAGGTGTTTCCACCCGTCAGGCGGCGGGTCATGTCGTCGGTCATCGCGAGGCGGATCATGGCTTCGGAGCTGGTGGGCAGGGTTTCGTACTGTGAAGCTTGCGAGGACGTTCAGTAAGAGGCCCTGTTCTCCCGCCACGCTGTGCCACGTGCGGGAGACGGAGATCACCGACTCGCTGGTGGAGCTGTTCATCCAGCTCGTGCAGAAGATCAACACGCGGGCGGAGAAGAAGGTCGAGGGCGAGTTCAACAAGGAGCTCAAGCGGGTCCGCGGCAAGGAGGGCATCCTGCTGCGGCTGGCGGAGGCGGCGGTCGCGGAGCCGGGCGGCACGGTCCGCAAGGTGATCTATCCGGTGGCCGGGGAGTCCACGCTGAAGGTCCTCGCCGCAGAGGCCGCGGCGAACGAGGCACGCTACCGGGCCCGGGTGCGCATGGTGCTGCGCTCGTCGTACTCCAACCACTGGCGTCGGATGCTCTCGCCGCTGCTGAACGCGCTGGAACTGAAGTGCAACAACACCGCCTACCGGCCGGTGATGGACGCGATCGACCCGCTCAAGCGGTATCTGGACCAGCCCATCGCCAAGGAGGGCGCGTTCTCCGACGAGGCGGAGAAGATCCCGCTGGCCGGGGTGGTGCGCGAGGAGTGGCGCAAGGCGGTCGTGGACGAGCGCGGCCGGGTCGAGCGCATCCCGTACGAGCTGTGCGTGCTCGTGGCGCTGCGGGACGCGCTGCGGCGGCGGGAGATCTGGGTGCCGGTGGCGGACCGGTGGCGGAACCCGGAGGACGATCTGCCACCGGACTTCGAGGACAACCGTGATGTGCACTACGACGCGATCCGCCAGCCGCAGGACCCGGAGAAGTTCATCGGGGCCCTTCAGAAGCGGCTACGGGAGGCCCTGACCCGCTTCGACACGGCGCTGGAGCTGGGCACCACGGGCGGGGTAGACATCGTCCGTCGGCACGGTGAGCCGTGGATCAAGGTCTCACCGCTGGGCAAGCAGGAGGAGCCGGAGAACCTCGTCGCTCTGAAGACGGAGATCGAGCGCCGCTGGGGCACGATCGACCTGATCGACATCCTCAAGGAGGCTGAGTTCGCCACCGGCTTCACCAGCGAGTTCACCTCGGTCGCCACCAGGGAGGCGGTCTCGAAGGCGGTGCTGCGGCGCCGGCTGCTGCTGGTGCTGTTCGCGCTGGGCACGAACATGGGCATCAAGCGGGTCGCGGTCACCGGCAGGCACGGCGAGAGCGAGGCCGTCCTGCGCCGGGTACGGCACCTGTTCGTCAACCGGACCAACATGCGCGCGGCGCTGGTGCGGCTGGTCAACGCCACCTTCGCCGCCCGCGATGAGGCGTGGTGGGGCGAGGGCACCGCCTGTGCGAGCGACTCCAAGAAGTTCGGCTCCTGGTCCTCGAACTTCATGACCGAGTGGCACCAGCGGTACCGCGGGCCCGCGGTGATGATCTACTGGCACATCGAGAAGAAGTCGCTGTGCGTCTACAGCCAGCTCAAGTCCTGCTCGGCCTCCGAGGTCGCCGCGATGATCGAGGGTGTGCTGCGGCACTGCACGGACGTGGAGATCGACCGGCAGTACACCGACACGCACGGCGCCTCCATCGTCGGGTTCGCCTTCGCTCACATGCTCGGCTTCAACCTGCTGCCCAGGCTGAAGAACGTCGGCTCCGCGCGCCTGTACCGGCCGGCGGCCGGGGAGGACGAGAAGTGGCCGAACCTGGCGCCGGTGTTGTCGACCAAGACGATCGACTGGGACGTGATCCGCCAGCAGTACGACCAGATCGTGAAGTACACCACCGCCCTGCGCCTGGGCACCGCGGAGGCCGAGCAGGTCCTGCGGCGCTTCACCCGCGGAGGCCCGAAGCATCCGACGTACCGGGCGATCGAGGAGCTGGGACGCGCGGTGCGTACGGCGTTCATCTGCGGCTACCTCGCCGACGCGGAGCTCCGGCGCGAGATCAACGACGGGCTCCAGGTCGTGGAGAACTGGAACTCCGCCAACCACGACCTGTTCTACGGCAAGGACGGCGACCTGACCGGCTCCGACAAGGAGTCCCAGGAGGTCTCCATGCTCGCCCTGCACCTGCTCCAGTCGGCGTTGGTGCACGTCAACACGCTGCTTCTCCAGGACATCCTGAGCGAGGAGAAGTGGCAGAGGCGGCTCGCCGACGCCGACCGACGGGCCCTGTCCCCGCTGTTCTGGACCCACGTGAACCCCTACGGCCGGTTCGAGCTGGACATGAACTCCCACCTCGCCCTCGCCGCCGCCACGGCCGCGGTGCCCGGCCCCCGCACCGTGCCCGAGGCGGAAACCGCACGGTCGGCTGCGGACGGTGCGGCCGGGTCGGCATCCTGAAGACCTGTCCGCCTGGCGTCGCTCCCGGGGTGAAATACCGGGCCGGGGAGGGCCTGGCCATGGTTTGAGGAGGGGATGGGCATGGAGCGTTCGTCAGGAGTGTCGCTGGCCGAGCGAGTGGCGGGGGTGCCGTGCAGGGCAGGGTCGCTAACGAGCACCGTGACGCTTCTACAGCTCCGGTGCCATACGTCGACCCGCTCGAAGATGTGCGGGTACGACACGACGTCGTCGGGGAACGTGGCAGCCATGCGCTGGAACTCCGGGCTCCCGAACGTCGTGGCAAGAGCCTCGATCGGCTCCCGAACCGCGACGTTCATCAGAAGTCGACTGCCCGCCGTTCCCTTGTGCATCTGCAGGAAGACGAATCCCGGCTGAGCCGTCATGAACTCCGCCTGCCTCCGAAAGAGGGTCAGGAACGCCTCGGTCCTCTCCTCCGGAACCAAGAAGGTGTTGGCCAGGCGATGGGCCCGGTCTCCTCCTTGAACTGTGCGAACACCGGCGTGTTCGAGTCCGGGCTCTACAGCTTGGCCATCTTCGGTACTTCCTGTCGCAATCGGTTGTCCCAAGGTACCGAGGCCGGCCACCACCGTACTGGCGGATCAGAGATCAACGATGGTGGGACGGGGGGGCCGGGACGGCGTCACACGGTGAAGACGCGTTCGACTTCGTCGCGCTGCGTGTGCAGGTCCCAGTAGAGGGGGGCGACCTCCTCGGCCGAGGCCGCCGGTACTCCGGGTGGGCCGCCCGTGCCGATCCACACGCCGATGGCGACGTGCGCGGCCTGGACGCCGGTGTCGGCCAGTTCCTTGTGCAGGCTGAGTACCCAGTTGCGCAGCGCGGCCTGGGCGGCGTTGAGGTTGCCGAGCATCGGAGTGGGGTCGACCGAGCCGGCGCCGTTGGTGTAGAGCAGGGTGCCGGCGCCGGCCTCGCGCATTACGGGCAGCACGGCCCGTGTGGCTGCAATGGCCCCGTAGAGCAGGATGTCCATCGCCCACTGCACATCGGACGGGTTGGTTTCGGACGGAGCGGTGAGCGGCGTGGATTCGAGACTCCCGCCTGGGGAGTACTCCAGGACGTCGATGCCGCCGAAGCGGGTGGCGGCGTCCTTGAGCGCCTGGGTGAGTGCGTCATGGTCGAGTACGTCCGCGGGGAACGCGGCGGCGGTGATGCCTTCGGCGTCGAGCCGGCCGGCCAGGTCGTTGAGCTTGTCGCGGTTGCGGGCGATGAGAGCGACGTCGAAGCCTTGGGAGCCGAAGGTACGGGCGATGGCCAGGCCCATACCGGGGCCGGCTCCGATGATGGCGATGCTGGGCACAGTGAATTCCTTTGCTGGGAAGCCGTTGGGAAAGGGGTGGATCAGGCGACGGTGAGCGCGGTCTTGCCGAGGGTGCTGGCGCCGAACGCGGTGAACGCCTCGCCAGCCTGCACCAGGTCGTAGGCAGAGATCACCAACACCTTGAGGACCACTGCGGACGAAGTCGGTCTCCGGACCCGGCTCGGCGGTGGCGCTCACGCGCGGGAGCAGTTCTACGACCGCATTACAGGTAGTGGGGTGGGCCGGGGGCGGGGCACATGCCGCTGCCGGTGCCCTCACTGTCCGTAGTCGTTGACGAAATGGTTGTCGTGGGCTTCGTGAAGCCGGTTCAGGTCACGCTCGTTCACAGTGGCGAGCTGTGCGAAGTACTCCTCCCGCGGTACACCTGGCGAGAGTGCCATCAGGAGGGTGGCAGGTTCGTCGCGCTCCTTTCGGAGGGCGTGGACGTCACCCACCGCGGCATGCGCGGTGTCGCCGGGCAGCAGTGTTCGCCAGGCATGCCCATCGAAGTAGTCGACTTCACCTTCTTCAACGATGAAGGTCTCGCTGAAGGTCGTGTGAAAGTGCGGGGCAGGTCCCCGGCTGGAGGGCGACATGCGCCACCGGTAGATGCTCACGATCCCGCTGGTCTCCGCCGGACCCGCGAGGACTTCGATGGTCGATCCGCTGGCGCCCAGCCGGATCGTTCGCGTCTGTTGGGCTCGCTCGGGCTCCTTGGAACACCGGGCAATCGACTCCGTGTCGGTCATGACCCGAGTCTCGGTGCTTCGCCGTTCTGCTCGCGCTCACTTCGGCCGTGGCCTAACAATGGTGGAGTGATCCGCTACCGATTGGGCGTTGGCGCTGCGAGCGTGCGGTGGGCGATGTCGCCGATGCACGAAGTGGTCAGTCTTGCCCAGCTCTTGACCGAACCGCAGCGTCACCCGATGTTCCACCCGTGGCTCCGCCGTCGCCACCACCGTCTCTCGCTCCCGGACCTGAGTGCGCTCACGGTCTTCATGGCCGATGGCGCGTATCGACCCGACTTCCTTGACCCATCGCCGATGTCCAGTGAGCCAACGTTCGAGGAAGGCATGGATGCCCTCCTCGCCGCGCCGGCGGACCAGACGTACGCCGAGCTGGTCGACGCTACGAGGGGGCGCGGGGCAGAAATAGGCCGCCGATTGCTCGATGACCCCGATCGAGCCAGGTCCGAGGCCGCCGATGCGCTGCGCCGCCTCTGGAAGGCAGTTGTCGAACCGGAATGGCCGTCCATGCGGCAGGCGTTGCGTGCCGAGATGCTGGATCGGGCCATCCAGGTCAACCGCGAGGGGTTGCGCGCAGTCCTTCCGCGCCTGCACCCTTCTGCTGCGTGCGAGGGCGACACCATCACCGTCGAGAAGACCGTCGACGTCGACGTCGACTGCCCTGAGGGACTCATTCTTGTTCCGTCGCTGTTCATCACCGACCGGATACAGTGCACCACCTCGGACCACTGGACTCCGGCGATCTATTACCCGGCATCCGGGCGGTACCTATGGGCGGCACCTCCCACTCCGAGGTCGCTTGACCGTCTTCTGGGGGTGACTCGATCGAGGATCCTGGCCGCGCTCGCCACTCCGCTGCAGACGACCGTTGTGGCCAGGCTGGTGAGCGTCACTCCCCCGACGGCCAGCGAACACCTGGCAATCCTGCGAGACGCCGGGTTGATCGACAGCAGCCGGGCCGGTCGCACGGCCACGCACGAGCTCACCAAGGCTGGACGTGCTCTCCTTGACGCGGCCTCGCCGCGGTCATGACAGGTCGGGGAGCTGCTGATGGGCAGTCACGCGCGGCGCCTACCGCAACCAACCCTGCGGGCGGCCCGCACGACGCCGTCGCCGACTGCAAGCCGCTGCCCTCGAAGCCCGAACAGATGACCCCAGCCGTCCCCGCCGACCACTGATGATCTTCACCGATATCCGCTGTACCGGCGTTCCCCGCAGCCGGAACCCTCGGCGCGACGCCTGGACTCTCGCAAACGGTCCTTTGTGCAAGCAAGATCATTCGCAGGCCAGGAAGACCCTCCGGAACCCGGATCGGTTCTCAGAACCTGTTCTCACTCAAAAGAAGGTCCGACCTCCTTCTGAGACTTGCATTGTGCGAAATCCGGGCCCATGACGGACCCTCAGCAGCCTTCGCCAACCGAACGGTCGGACGCGGACGACGTCGAACAGCACGCGTGCCCGAAGTGTGACGCGCAGCCCGGCTCGCCGTGCCGCTCGCGCGGGGGCGCGGTCGCCTCCGCCTACCGCACTCGCCGCTTCGCCCTGGCGCCCCGGCTGAAGAAGGCGCTGCGGGTGCCGACCCCGGCCGACCGCGGCCCGGGCCGCCCGTGGCGGCCCGGCACCCCGCCCCCTGCGCCGATCGACCCCGACCTGCCGAGCGCGGACATCCGCATCGGCTACGCCCGCTGCTCGACCCTCGGGCAGGAACTCGACTCCCAGCTGGACGCGCTCGCGGGGCACGGCATCCCGAGGGACAAGATCTTCGCCGAGAAGATCAGCACCCGCATCCGCGTACGGCCCACGTTCGAGGAGGCGCTGCGGACCGCGCGGGAGGTCAAGGCGCACGCCCCGCACTGCCGGGTCATCTTCACCGTGTACGAGATGAAGCGCCTCGGCCGCGACGCCGCCGAGCTCACCGCGCTCGCCGACCACCTCACCGCCCACGGCCTCATCCTGGAGATGCTCGCCGGACCCCTGCCCGGCATCTACGACCCCACCGGCCCGGGTAAGCTGCTGTTCGCGTTCTTCGCCGCGATGGCGGAGCCCGAGCGGGAGAACATCCGGGAGTCCACACTCGAAGGGCTCGACACCGCGGCCCGCAAGGGCAAGCACGGCGGTCGGCCCCCGGTCATCACCGACGACATGCTCCACACCGTGCTCCGGCGCCGGGCAAACGGTGAGTCCGTCGAGCAGATCCAGCCCGACCTGATCATCCCCACCGGCAAGCGCAAGGGCCAGAGCCCGTCCGTCGCCAGCATCTACCGGGCGCTCGCCGAACACGCCAAACGCGAGGCGTACCCCGAAGCCGTCGAGCAGGCTCACGCCGACTTCGCCGCCCTCACCGGCAACGAAGTCCCTGAACCCCGCGCAGAAACAAAGGCCCTAACGACACGCTGAGTTACTCGTCACTTCGTGGCAGCTTCGGGAGAACAGGGCCTAAGAGAACCGTCGGCGGGTAGTCCGGCACCCGGATCGTGGATGTCAGGGGTTGCGTGGGACTACCAGGCCGGATTCGTAGGCGAGGACCACGAGCTGAGCGCGGTCGCGGGCGTGGAGCTTGACCATGGCTCGGTTGATGTGGGTTTTCGCGGTCAGCGGGCTGATCACCAGGCGGTCCGCGATCTCGTCGTTGGACAGCCCCTGCGCGACCAGGGCGACGGCCTCGCGTTCGCGGTTGGTCAGTCCTTTCAGCCCCCTGCCGGTGCCGGTGTGGAGCGGCTGGGTGACGTACCGGTTGATCAGCTTGCGGGTGATCGACGGGGCGAGCAGCGCGTCACCGCGCGCGGCGACGCGTACGGCGTGCAGGAAGTCCTCGGGCACGATGTCCTTGACGAGGAATCCGGCTGCGCCGGCGCGCAGCGCGTTGAAGACGTATTCATCCAGGCCGTAGTTGGTCAGGATGACGACGTGCACCCCGGCCAGGGCCGGGTCCGCGGCGATGCGCCGGGTCGCCTCGATGCCGTCGACGACCGGCATCTGGATGTCGATGAGCGCGATGTCGGGCAGATGTTCCCTGGCCAGAGCCAGACCCTCCATCCCATCGCCGGCCTCGGCCACCACCTCGATGTCGTCTTCGAGGTCGAGGAGCGCGCGGAACCCGCTGCGAATGAGCGGCTGGTCGTCGACCAGCAGGACACGGATCATGACATTCGGTCCACGGGGAGTTCGGCCTGGACGGTGAAGCCGCCCTCGCCGCGCGGCTCCGCACGCAGGCGACCGCCGAGGGCGGTGACTCGTTCACGCATCCCGAGCAGCCCGACGCCGGGCACCGAAGCGGTGTCCGGGGTGGCCTTGCCGTCGTCATCGATACGTATCGCGAGGGCGTCCGGACGGCAGTCGATCCGGACCGACGCGGTAGCGGCGGCGGCATGCCGGGTGATGTTGGTCAGCGATTCCTGGACGACCCGGTAGACGGTCCGGCCCACCGCGGCCGGCACGTCATGTCGCTGCCCTTCGATCGTCAGCGTCGCGTCCAGGCCGGTCGTCCGAGCCCGTTCCACCAGTTCCGCGACATGGTCGAGCCCACGCGGCGGGCGCATGTCGTCATCGCGCAGCGCCTCCAGGGTCGCGCGCAGCTCCCGGGTCGCCTCGCGTCCGGCCTCCTGGATCGCCAGCAGGGCCTCCGGCACCTGTTCACCCCGCTTGCGGGCCACGTGGACGGCGACTTCGGCCTGCACCTTGATGATCGAGATCTGGTGGGTGAGCGAATCGTGCAGCTCCCGCGCGATGTGCAGCCGCTCCTCATCGGCGCGGCGCCGCGCGGTCTCCTCCCGGGTGCGCTCGGCTTCGTCCGCCCGCCGCTCGGCCTGCCGCAGCGCTTCACCCGCGGCGCCGGCCGCGATCAGCCAGGCAATTTCGAGGGCACCCCGGGCTTGCGCGAACGCCTCGCCCGTGTCGTGCAGGCCCGAGGCCAGGGCCGCGAGGGGGAGAACGGCCAACATGATCACGCTCGCCGCCACCGTGACGATACGGTGTCCCGCCCGCACGGCCGCGTACACCGCGAACAGGTACGCGACGGCAGGCACGTCGAAACCGGCCGCCTGGTAACCCGCCGCGCACAGCCCGGTGACGGCCAGGACGGGAACCGGAGCCCGGCGGCGCGCGGCCAGCACCAGGCCGCCGGCCGCCAGCAGCGCGAAGCCGAGCAGGTCGAGGGAGGGGGTGGAGTGCCGCCCGGACAGCCCGGTGACCAGCAGCGTCGCCGCCACGCCGACGGCGATCGCCCAGTCTGTGACACCTGCCCGGACACCGGGCCGTCCTGTACTCATGCGCGCACCTTAGCCGGATGCCCGCGCGGGCGACTCCTGCGCACGAATGATCAGCCGCCTACCGCGCACGCAGTACTTTCCGCAGCTCCTGCGGCATCCGCAGCAACCGGGTGCGCCATCGGCGGCAGCGCCAAGTGCCGACGCCCGCTGGACGACCGGCGGCGGGTCCGGCGGACATGATCAGGCGGTATCCAGTCGTAGGAGCATGTCGCAGGAGCATAAGGAGCACCTCATGTCCGTCCGTCACCTGCTCGCCGCCGCCGCAGCCGCCCTGCTCGGAGTTTCCGGGCTTGCCACACCGGCGGCCGCGTACGTCTCGGCCCAGCCGGACCCCGTCAGTGTTTACGCCATGAGCTCCGGGCGGCTCGGGGCCATCGTGGCCGCGCTGCTGGGGCTGGCCGGCGTGGTCATCGGCGGGCTGGCTCTGGCCCGTGCCGCCGGCCGTATCGGCACCGGCACCGGCAACGGGAGAGGCGGGGCCGTCGTGGCCTTGGTGGCGGGGCTGATCGGCATGGCCCTCGGCGGGCTGGTCGTGGCCACCGCCGWCGGCGGTCTCGGCACCGGCAACGGGCTGGGGGGAGGCCTGGTGGCCCTGGTGGTGGGGCTGATCGGCACGGTCCTCGGCGGGCTGGTTCTCGCCCGCTCCCGCCGAACCGGCTGACCGCCGAACCGCCGAACCGCCGAACCGGCTGACCGGCTGACCCCAGCGAATACAAGTGCGCGTTCGGGTCCGCTCGAAGACCGCCCCGCCAAGTTCCTGTGCGCCGTACGTGCCCCGCCCTGGCCGGATGTTCGGGTAGCTGTCCTCAGTGGCGGTCAGACAGCGGTGAACTGCTCCGTGCGGTGGTGGAGCCAGGTGTGCAGCGGGTCACGGGCACCCGCCCGGCTGAGCAGCGGCGCTGAGGTGAGCTGGAAGCCCGCGGAGCGGGCGACCGCCGCGCTGGCGGTGTTACCTGGGGAAATGCGCAGGAGTACGCGGGCGGCGGCCAGGGGGTCGTAGGCGTAGCCGGTGATCAGCTGGACGGCTCGGCGGGCCAGGCCCTGCCGGCGGTGCGCGGCGCCGATGGCGTAGGCCAGTTCCACCTCGCCGGCGGTACCGGTGGGAAACAGCAGGATCTCGCCGAGGGGCCGGTGGCCGTCGGTGGTGACGGCGAGCTGGAGCCTTTCCCCATCGGCGCGGCGTTGGCGGGCCTGGCCCAGGTAGGCGCGGGCGGCCGCCAGATCGAAGGGGGCGCGTAGCGGCGTCCAGCGGTCGACGGCCGGTTCGTCGAACAGCTCGGCCATCGCGGGTACGTCGTGATCGTCCCATTCACGCAGGACGAGTCCCAGGCCGGTGAGGTGGATGTCGCCGGCGAAGGCGGGACGGTCGGTGTCGTGCGTGGTCACAGGTCTTCCTCCGGTTCGGATGCAGCCCGTTTGTGATCTTTGCTTGTGGCGGGACCGCCTGGTGACGCGGCGCTCGATGACGATGATCCCTGTGTCCGGAAGTCCTCGGCAACGGACAAGATCGAGGAGAGCCGCGCGAGGGCTCTGACCGGCGTCCGTAACCCCGTCCGGAGCTGTCCGTAAGACGGAGTCGTCCGACGTACGCAGGCTCGGCGTCGTCTGCGCCGACCATACGTCCGATGCACAGGTCCAGGCCGAAGCGACGCGGCGCGCGCAGGCGAGCGGTCAGCCGGTGGACCTCCAGGTCCCGGTCCAGCGCCTGCCGCCATGCTGCCCGGTTCACGACGCGATAGCGCATTGTCTACGGGCGGAATGGTTCGCCAGAATGAAACTCTGTTTCCTTTCTGGAGGTACTGGAGGTAGAGGGTGCGATACGCGATCATCGGGTGCGGGCATGTGGGCCTGGAGCTCGCCCGGCGCTGGACCGAGGCCGGGCATGCCGTCACCGGCACCACCACCACGCCCGAACGTGTCCCCGAGCTGCGGAAAGCCTGCGCGGAGGTCGCGGTCCTGCGCGGCGCCGACCGTGACGCGGTCGTGCGGGCCGTCGACGGGGCCGACGCCGTGGTGCTGACCGTGAGCCCCCGCCTCAGCGGAGCCTTCGACGCCGCGTCGCGGGTCGCCGAGTACGCCGACACGCTCGTCGCCACCGCCCGGGTCGCCGCCTCGGTGCATCCGCGCGCCGTCTTCACCAGCTCCGGCTCCGTGTACGGCGGCGGCGCCGGCCCGCTGATCGACGAGACGGCCCCCACCACCGACGACCCGGACGCCTCCCCGCGTTCCTTCGTGGCCGCCGAGCAGGCGGTGCTGGCCACGCCCGGCGGTGCGGTGCTGCGCATCCCCGACGTGTACGGCCACCCGGGCGACCTCGACTACCCCGCCCGGGTGCGGTTCGCGCACGAGCGGCTGGGCGGCAGCGTGCCGTTCGCGGCGGACGCGCTGCTGTACCGGATCGACTACCGAGACGCGGCCGCCGCCCTGGACTTCCTGGTGACCGAGGGCTTGACCGGCGTGTTCAACGCCTATCCCGATGCCGTGACGCCGCCCAGGAACGCCGAGGCCTTCGCCGCGATCTGCGCCGCCGAAGGGCTGCCCGAGCTGACCTACCGGGGGGAGATCCGCCTGCCCGAGGCGCCGGTGAGCTCGGCCAGGCTACGCGCGCTCGGCTTCCGCTTCGCGCACTGACGCGGCCAGGGCCCGCCCGGCCAGCCGGCCGAAGGCCAGCGCGGGGGTCAGGCACATGCCTGAGCAGAACGCGTTGCCGTTGACCGCCGCGGAGCCGATGACCTCGCCCACGGCGTACAGCCCCGGGAGGACGCGGCCGTCGGCTCGCCGTACCCGCAGGTGGTCGTCCACGTCGACGCCGGCGAAGGTGATGAGCGTGACGGGATGGTTCTCGATCGCGTAGAAGGGTGGCTCGGCGATCGGCGCGGGCAGGTGCCGCCGGCCGAAGTCCTCGTCCAGGCCGCGCGCCACCGCCTCGTCGTACCGCCGCACCTGCGCGACCAGCCCGTCCGCCGAGATGCCGGCGAGCGCGGCGAGCTCGGTCAGGGTGTCGGCCCGGTGCAGCCCGCGCCGCCGCCCGCAGGTCTCCGCCAGCTCGGCCGGGCTCCACCCGTGCACCATCGGCCGCGACTCGCGCAGCGCCCGCGCGTCGAACACCATCCAGAACGTCATCCGCTCGACCTCGGTGAGCGCGCGCTCCTTGCGGTCGATGCTGGGCTCGTCCTCGGCGATCCAACGGTGCCCGCGCCGGTCGACGTAGATCTCCCAGGGCGGCCGCTCCTGCGCCACGAGCTGCGGCCGGTGCAGCCAGTCGACCCGCGGGTCGCCGTCGACGGCCGGCGGCAGCCCGCCGAACGTCGGGATGTAGCGCCCCGTCCCCTGCAGTCCCGCGCCGGCCCGCCGTGCCATCAGCAGCCCCTCGCCCGTCGAGGTCGGCGCGGCCGAGGTGGTCAGCGGCACCCCCTCCAGCTCGGTGAACAGCTCGGGCGCGGAACCGAACCCGCCGGTCGCCAGGACGACGGCCGGCGCTCGCCACTCCTGCCCGTCGCCGGTGGTGACGCCCACCACGGTCCCGTCCTCGACCAGCAGGTCCGCGACGGCCGTACCGCACCGCACCCCGACCAGCTCGCGGGCGGTGTACGGCTCCAGCAGCCGCCGCAACGCCGCCAGCACGGCGGGCCCGCCGGGTGTCTGGGCGGCGTGCACGGTGCGTGGGATCGTGTACGGCTCGTGCCCGTAGACGATGCGCGGCGTGTCCGGATCAGGGGTGAAGCCCGCCTCGAACAGCCACTCCAGCACCGCGGGCTGTTCGGCCAGCGAGAGGCGGGTGAGGTCCGCGCGTCCGGTTCCCCGGTTGATGCGCACGATGTCGGCGTAGTGCCGGTCGGGGTCGTCATCGATGCCCCGCGCGCGCTGCGCCGAGAACCCGCCGGCCGACAGGTGCCCGCCCGAGCAGTGCAGCGCGCCGCCGATGTCGGCGGCCTGCTCCAGCACCAGGACCCGTGTTCCCGCGCCCGCCGCGGTGATGGCGCAGGCCAGCCCGCCGGGCCCGGCCCCGACCACGATCACGTCCCACGCCATCGCCCACCCCCTGATGGATACAATGTTTCCTTCTGCGGGTGGCCGGTCAAGAGCGTTTCCGGTGGCTCATGGTCGGGCGTGATCGTACGCGAGCCGGCATCGGCCGGCCGCGCAGCCCTGAAGGCCCTCCATGGTGGGCGCATTCGAGGGGTCGTCGCAACACACGTGATCAATTGCTGTCAGCGGTCAGCATGGCCGCGAGAAGTCCGCGCTGACCCTGAGCGTTGCGGCGATGGCCGCCCGCTCCCTCGATAGCGGGAGTGGGCGGCCGTTCGTCTTGCCTGCTCATGTGATGCGGACGGCGGCGAGATTCTTCGGGAGCCGACGCATGTGGGGGCGCCTGGCCAAGGTCGATCACTCTGTCCGGCGTGTCGGGCGCGGATACGCAGACAATGGGGTCAGAGGGTCACGCTGAGGGGTGTCAGCCAGTGGATCTCCAGGTCTTCTCGTAGGTAGTCCATGCGGTGCTGCTGGAAGTGTGCGAGTTCGGGACGCGCGAGATGCGCGCGCAGGTCGTCGGCCGACCGCCACAGTTCGTAGAACACGAACGTGCTGGGATCAGCCACGTCTCGGTGGACCTGGTACTGCATCGAGCCAGGCTCGGCCCTGGTCGGCTCCACGAATGACAGCAGCAGCCGCTCCAGCTCATCGGCGCGCTCGGGCTTCGGCCGGGCGAAGCCGTAGATACCGACCGCCCCGCTTCCTTCAGGTACGACAATTTCCATACCTGCTAACGCTAGCCATCGGCCCAGGTATGATGCAAATCATACCTAGGAGTGAGCCATGGATTTGGGCAAGGTGTTCCGCGCGCTGGCCGACGACTCCCGCCGCCAGGTCGTGGCCGAACTCGCGGCCGATACCGAAGACCGGGAGCGTGCCTGCGGCTCGTTCGACCTGCCGGTGAAGAAGGCCGCGCGCACGCATCACTTCCGGGTGCTGCGCGAGGCGGGGATGATCATGCAGCGTGACCACGGCAACGGCAGCGCCGTCTCACTGCCCAGGCAGGACATCGAGCGTCATCTGCCCGGCCTGTTGCAGCTCCTGTCCGAGGAGCTGAAGTCCGGCAGCGCGACGGGCAGAACCGGGAACACTGCGGCTGGTTAGCCCACCAGGAGCACTGGCCGTCCTGCTGCTCCCACAGGTCAGAGGCAGGCCGTCATGAGCTCGGTGAGGCGCTGTGCGGGAGTCTCCCGGCCGAGCGTCTTGCGAGGTCTGGAGTTCAGCTCGGCGGCGACGGCGTCGAGCTGGTGGCGGGTGTGAACGGACAGGTCGGTGCCTTTGGGGAAGTACTGACGCAGCAGGCCGTTCGTGTTCTCGTTTGAGCCGCGCTGCCAGGGCTGGCCGGGGCGCAGAAGTAGACGGGGATGTCGGTGGCGAGCGTGAACGACCGGTGAGCGCCCATCTCGCTGCCCTGATCCCAGGTCAAAGAGCGCTTGAGATGAGTCGGCAGCGTGGCCATGGTCTCCACCAGGGCGTCGCGCATGTGCTCGGCGCTGCGGTCGATCGGCAGGTGGACGAGCATCACGTAGCGTGTGGTCCGCTCGACCAGGGTGCCGATCGCCGAGGTGCCGTTCTTGCCGATGATGCAGTCACCTTCCCAGTGGCCGGGCACGGCGCGCTCCCGGTCCTCCCGGATCTCGAAGTCCATCGCATCCCCTCATCTGGGGTGTTGCGACGACCACTAGAAGGAGGGGTGGCGCGCCGGGCCCTGGCCGGTTCGGCGATCTTGGCATCGATCCGGTTCACCACCGCCTCCAGCCGCCACCGCTCGCTCTCGCAGGTGGCTCCGCCCTGGTCGTGGGCGGTCAGGGCCAGTACGGCTGTGCGCGTTCGGCGGCGGCGGTGATGGCCGCGCCGTCGAGCTCGGTGAACGTCAGAGGCACGTCGTAGAGAGGCCATTCGACCGCGAACTCGAACGGCTCGGGCGGCGGCAGGGGCCACAGCCACAGGCTCCAGCTACTGGAGACGGAACGGTCGTCTCCTGACGCGCTGCCCCCTCTGCTCCGCTTGAGGATCGGACCCTCCGGACACGGCGGCGGCCACTCGCCGGAGTCCGTCCTGCCGTCCACGGTCGTCGCCTTGGACCCGTCGGGGAAGCGGACGCCGAAGCGGACGACTTCGTCCGGGAGGGAGTCCTCGGCGCGGAACCTGTGCCGGTGATGCCCGAACATCAGGTCGTGCCGGTCCCACCAGGTGTCCTCGTTCACTCCCTCGACACGGCGGGCGGCCATCTGGAGACGGATCGTCACGCCTGCGGGAAAGGCGACGGCGTTGGCAAGAACGATGGCCAGCGTTTCACTGCGGAACAGCATCCGCTCGATGGGCACGATGCCGCCCAGAATGTCATTCGGAGGCCCGGTCCAGGGGGGATTCTCTCTCTCCTTTTCCTGCTCCTGGACACGGGGCGGTGGCGCGGTGAAGAAGTCCATGCGGTCAACCTACGCAACTACGGAGGCTCACACGGACTTTTTTATGACATATCAGCCCGTGTACCGATCGTTTCGGCGATCAGGTGGAGAAAGCGATCCGACTGTGGGAGCGGTCGCCTCGCCTGGTCGGATCCCCGTCACCCCAGGTCGTCGAACTCCCCGTGCTTTACCGCACCTGTGAAAGCGCGCCAGCTGTCAGGAGTGAAGACCAGCGCCGGGCCGTGAGGATCCTTGCTGTCGCGGACGGCCACGACGCCGGGCAGATTGTCGGCCACCTCGACGCAGTTGTTGCCGCTGCCACTCAAGCTGCTCTTGCGCCAGTCGGCTTTTGAGAGATCAGTCATGGATGGGCCGTTCCTTGATGTCGGCGATCAGCTTCATGGAATCCTCCGGGGACAGAGCTGCATCACAGATGCTCGTAAATGCCATTTTATAGCGATCTATGTGATCTGAACTCTCGACATAAACATCACCGGCGGTACCTTCCACGTAGGCGATGTCGGGATCGACCTCTTCCGAGAAAGACAGGACGGTGAACGCCCCCTCCAATCCCGCGTGTTCTCCGGCGCTGTAGGGAAGCACGCGGACCGTCACATCGGGGCGCCGGGCTGCGACAAGCAGGGCTTCCAGCTGGTCGCGCATCAGCTGGTGGCCGCCCTCTGCCGCTACGAACGGCACCGGGCGGCCTCCCTCCGCGTCGTCTGGTTCCGCCTGCCCGGCCACCGCTCCCGAGAAGCCCGGCCTGTCCCTCTGAGCGTCCGCCGGGGAACACGCATCCCATCCGGATGTGGCCGCGCCCCCCGGCGTACGGCCAGGCCCGTCCTGTGCCTCCTCCCCTACGGCTCCCTGCGAATCGGCTCGAACGTGTCGTTTCGGCCTCCCGAGCGCGCCGGGCAGCCGGAGAGGGCAGACAGGTCTTCTCCTTCGGATCACTCTCACGGGCGTGCGATAGGTTGCCCGCCATGACTGACCTCGGTCCCGTCGCCTGGCCACCTGCTCCGATAAGGACCGAACGGCTCGTGCTCCGTGAGCCCGAGGCCCGGGACCGTGCGGCGCTCATCGAACTGTTCACCTCGTCCGAGGTGGGCACCTACATCGGTGGCCCTCGACCGCGTGATGAGTTCGAGCGTGCGTTGCCTGCCGTGCCCAGGCGGCGCCCTGGCCTTTTCGTGGTCGATCTCGATGGGGCGATGATCGGCATCATCGAGATCGACCGGCGCGACGCCGAGCGCCCGGGGCACGTCCGTCCGGATGGCGGTGAGGCCGAACTCGGCTACATGTTCCTGCCGGAGGCGTGGGGATGCGGGTACGCCGCCGAGGCGTGCGCGGCGGCACTCGGCTGGGTCGCCGACGCGCTTCCCGGCGAGCCGGTAGTGCTCAGCACCCAGACCGCCAACGACCGCTCGATGCGCCTCGCGGCGAAACTGGGGTTCACCGAGGTGGAGCGGTTCGAGGAGTACGGCGCCGAGCAGTGGTTCGGTGTGCGGTCCTCGGTCACGCCGTCCGGTTGAGCTCGGCCGTTCCTCTCAGATCATCTGATCGTTGGTCCGGGTGTGTCGTTGGCTGATGCCCAATGGGCTCGGATTCGGGTGGTCGCCGTCATGACAGGCGAGGCTCAGCTCCCTACGGAGATCAGCTCCCTGCGGGCGGACGGCCGGGGCCGTCAACGTCGTCCCAGGTCGGGTCGTCGGCGATGACGCACGGCTTGACCTGGCCGTTGACCACGTATCCGGCGAACTGCCACAGCACCCGCGGCTTCTCCGAGGTCTGATCCTCGTTCTCGGTGAACGCCATCACCAAGGTCTGCCCGTCCCCGACGTACCGGGGATCGATGTCCATCCCTCCGCCAGGCAGCAGACGAACGGCCTTCTCGGACGCGGAGCCCTTCCACTCCTCCGGGGAGCCGCCCCCGACGATCTCGCCCCTGTCCCCCCGGCACGTCTTGCGTGGCTTGAGGTAGGTGATGTCGGCGGTCACCCCCATCCTTTTCAGATCCTGTTCCAGCTTGTCGGCGTCCCTGAACTCGTTGAGCTTGACGTTGATCGTGCCGTCGCCGTTCTTGGTCACCGCGTACGCGGACCGCTCCGACCCGGTCAGCAGCGGCACCGCGATCGCCGCCGCAGCAGCCAGCCCGGCCACCGCCGCCCCCGTGAACAGGCGGCGGCCGGTGCGACGGCGCCGTTCGGCGCGCGCGGTGATTTCGGCCTTCAGTTCCATCAGTATCTGCTCCTCGAAACTCATCCCGGTGTTCCTTCCATGACGAGGGGCAGTCCCCGCAGCGTGCGGCGAGCGCGGTGCAACCGCACCTTGGCGGTCCCCGACCGGATGCCGAGGGCCATCGCCGCTTCGGTGACCGTGAGCTGGTCGATGACGACCAGTTCCAGTACGGCGCGCTCTCCCTCGGGCAGGTCGGCCATGGCCTTGAAGACCTCCCTGGCGGGCCCCTCCGCATCGATACGCTCTTCGAGCCTGGCAACGTCGTCGGTGTCCAACGGACGCCGGCCGCTCACCCGGCTCGTCAGCCGCGACTCCTTGAACACCCGGCGCCGCTCGGCCGAGAGCGTATTGCGCGCCACGCCGTACAGCCACGCGATCTCGGTTCCCAGCCCGGCCCGGTAGGTGTGGGCGGAGTCGAGCACCGCCATGAACACCTCGGCCACCAGGTCGGCGACCGTGTGCGGATCGTCGATGCGCCGAGCGAGGAAGCGGGTGACCGCATCGACGTGCCGCCGGTAGAAGGCTTCGAACGCCACGTGATCCGTGGCGATCCCTGCCTGTTTGCGACGCACCGGCAATGCTCCCTTCGTCGATTGACACCCCTGCTTGGTCAGAACCGTCCAAAGGGTTACAAGAGGGCGGCGGCCCTCTCCGCTCCTCGGAGCCGACCGAAGAGGGAGCGGCACACGTTGTCCCAGGTCGTCGAGACGTATGGTCATCGGAGGGAGAGCAGACTCCCCAGTCATCGGCTACTCCGATGCTGCTGGGACGCTGTCATCGAGCACGCCACCGGTATCTCACCGATCTGAGACCGCCGCCGGCCGGCACCGTCTGCCTGCCCGATCAGGAGCCGGGCCGGTAGTTCCGCGCTGTGAACGGCTGTCGCATGTCGCCGCTCTCCACGGCTGTCCGATGCCGGCTCCGAGCCGTACGGAGAAGTCAGTCCTCGGAGAAGGAGATCAGCGTCAGGACCCGGCAGGGAGCGGCGCCGGTGGCGTAGACGTGGTCGGACTCCGAGGCGAACCGCAGGGCGTCGCCCGCGGTGAGGGTCACCGACCACTCGTCGGTCTCGACGGTCACCTCGCCCTCGACGACGTAGGCGTGCTCCACCGAGCCCCGCCCGTGCGAGCTCTTGGCGCTGCGGGTGCCCGCCGGGATGTCGCCCTCGGCCAGCTCGAAGCGGCGCCGGTCCGGAGCGGCGAACAGGGTCCGGATCGCGGTGTTGTCGCCGACCGCCAGGGGGACGCTCTCGCTCCTGCGGATCACCTCGGGCCCCACCAGGTGGATCCGGGTCAGCTCGCCGAAGGTCAGCTCCAGCGAGGCCGCCAGCCGCGACAGCACCTCCACCGTCGGGTTGGCCACGCCCCGCTCGACCTGGGAGATCAGCGCCTTGCTCACCCCGGTCAGCTCGGCCAGCTCGCGGACGCTGAGGCCGCGGGCCAGGCGGACGCGGCGCAGGTTGGCGGCGATCGCGCCGCGCACTCCCGCCGCCTCGGAGGAGGACGGGACCATGCCGACCGTGATGCCGTTCTCGCCCTGCACGCGCGTCCCCTCTCCCCGGTCCCGACCGGTCCAATGATGCAGCAGGTCAGCCGATCAGGGCGAGGCGGTGGGCGGCAGCGGCGGCCTCGCCCCGGGTGGAGACGCCAAGCTTGCCCAGGATGTTGGAGACGTGGACGCTCACCGTCTTGGCCGAGATGAACAGCTCGGCGGCGATGTCGCGGTTCGACCGCCCCTGGGTGACCAGCCGGAGCACCTCCTGCTCACGCCGGGTCAGCGGCGGGGGCAGCGAGGGGGACGGCGCAGCCGGCGGGAGCGACGTGCTCGGGGCCGTCTCCTCCGTCAACGTCACCCCGACCCTGCGGGCCAGGGACTCGATCTCGGTGGCCAGGGGCCGGGCCGACAGGGCGAGGGCGATCGGGTAGGCCGTGCGCAGCCGTACGGCGGCGCCCTCGCGGTCACCCGCGCCGGCCGCCGCCCGCCCCGCCTGGAGCAGGGACTTGGCGCGCGGGAAGGGGCGGCCCAGCCGCTCCCAGGCGGCGGCCGCGGCGTCGTGGTCGCGGTTGAGGCAGAGCCGGTAGGCCTCGGCCACGGGGCTGTCCACGCTCATCGCGGCCCCCGCCTCCTCGACCTGGGCGCGCAGCGCCGCAGCCCGCTCGGGCGCGAACGTCTCGGTGACCTCGCAGACCCCGGACAGCAGGGCGAGCATCCGCCAGCCCAGCATGGGCTTGCTCATGATCCGTGCCGTGCGGACGACCTCCTCGGCCACCTCCAGCGCGGCCAGCGGCTCGCCGTTCAGCAGGTGCAGAGCCATCTTGAGCCGGGCGTTGGCCGTGAGTTCCTGGGTGAACTCCTCATGGCCACCGTAGGTGTCCACCTCCGCCAGGACGGACTTGATCACGTCCGTCTCGCCACGCGCGGCCGCCACGTCCGCGCGGATCCGGCGCAGGTGGTGCCGGGTGCGCAGGATCGGGTCCATGGTGAGTGCCCGCTCGGCCACCTCGGCCGCCTCGGCGAACCGGCCCAGCGCCTCCAGCGCCTCCGCGCGGTTGTTGGCGATGAACGTCCCCGAGATGCGGTAGCGGCCGTACTTCCTGGCCCGCAGCTCGCCTTCGAGGGCCAGCTCGACCGCCTCGGCCGAGCGGCCCATGTTGTTGAGCGCGTCCACGTTGTTGGCGAGGGCGCGCAGGATGATGCGGCCGGAGCCGACCCGCTCGCCGATCGCCTGGGCGGCGGAGTTGACGGCGATCGTCTCGTCGAGGCATCCGGTGATCGAGTGGCCCAGGGCGAGGTTGAGCAGCAGGTCGGCCTCCAGGCACTCGTCGCCGTGCTCGCGGGCGATCCGCAGCGCCTCCTCGGTGAGCGCGGTCCCCTCGGTCACCTCGCCGCTGAACGCCAGGAAGGAGCCCAGCTTGGACAGCACGAGGGCGCGCTCCGGCCCCGGCTGGGGGACGAGCCGTTCGGCGTAGCGGAGGTCGTCGAGCGCGCCGGGCTTCCGCTTGGACATCTTGAACTGCGCCCGCCGTACGACCAGCTCGGCCACCCGCGCGGGGGCGGTCTCCTCGTCGAGCTCCTCCAGCGCGGCCTTGACGAACCGGCTGCCCCGCTCGATCTCGCCGCAGGCGTGGGCGGCCTCCGAGGCCTGCTCCAGGACCGTGGTGTGGTCCACGCCGATCCGCTCCGCGGCGTCGGGGACCTTGCCCCACAGCGTGAGCACCCGCTCAAGCAGCTGCAGCTTCTCGTTGTAGGCGAAGGTCTTGGCGGCCTTGCCCGCGGCCTCCCAGGCGGAGACGAGGGCCCAGAGGTCGTCGCGGGCGGCGTACCAGTGGTGGGCGATCTCGATGGCGGCCCGGCCGTGCGGGACCAGCGTGCGGTCCCTGCCGATCTCCTCGGCGAAGCGGGCGTGCATCCGCACGTGCTCGCCGGGAAGGAGCTCGTCGTGTACGGCCTCGCGGATCAGCGAGTGCCGGAAGGCGTAGGCGCGGCCGTCGGCGACCTGCAGGACGTTGGACGCGATGGCGGGCCGGAGGGCGTCCTCCAGGTCCACGTCGGACAGCCCGCTGACCGCGGCGAGCAGGTCGTGGCCCACCCGTATCCCACCGGCGGCGGCGATGCGCAGCATCCGCTGGGTCTCGTCGGGGAGCTGCTCGACGGAGCCGATGATCAGGTCGTGCAGGGATTCGGGGAAGGAGCCCTCGGCCCCGCACTCCACGAGTGCCTCGACGAACAGCGGGATGCCCTCGCTGCGCTGGAAGACCTTGCCGACCCGGGCGAACTCGGGGGTCGCGCCGAGGATGCCGGCCATCTGGGCGGCCACCTCGTCCTGGGTGAGCCGGGGCAGGTCCAGCCGGAGGACTCCCTCCAGCCGGCCGAGCTCGGCGAGCACCGGCCGGAGCGGGTGCTGGCGGTGCAGGTCGTCGGACCGGTAGGTGAGGATCATCAGGACTGGCGCGGTGCGCAGGTTGCGGCTGAGGAAGGCGATCAGGTCGCGGCTGGAGCGGTCGGCCCAGTGGATGTCCTCGATGACCAGGATCACCGGGCGGCGCTCGGCCAGCCGTTCCAGCAGGTTGAGGATCTGCTCGAAGAGCCGCGCGCGGGCGGTGTCGGTCTCCGCGTCGCCGCTCGGTTCGCCGAATTCGGGCAGCAGCCGGGCCAGGTCACGTGCCGCGCCGTCGGGCAGCAGGGCCGCGACCTCCTCGGCGCCGCACTCGCGGACGAGCTGGCGGATCGCCGCGGTGAAGGGCGCGTAGGCGAGACCTTCGGCGGAGAGTTCGACGCAGCCGCCGATGAGCACGTGCGCTCCGTCGCGCGAGGCTCGCTCGGCGAAGCACCCGATCAGCCGGGTCTTGCCGACTCCCGCCTCGCCGCCGAGCAGCACGGCCGCGGCCGCGTTGTTGCGCGCCTGCTCGAAGGCCTCGGCCAGGCCCGCGAGCTCCGCCTCTCGCCCTACGAAGACGGGGCTTACCGCTCGACCCAACATGTCGTCCAGCATGTCATGCCTTATGTGTAGCTATCGCCCTATTTATCGTTGTGTGGAAGGGGCTACGGCGCCTGAGAGGCCCGGCCGGACCGGAGGCGACGGCCGGGCTCTCGTGACGGGTTCATGCGGCGCTGAACTTGCCGAAGAACCCCCGGCGGCGCTCACCCTGGGAGCGCACCTTCCTGGCGGCCTGGATCTGGCGGGCGCGGCGGTGGTTGTCCGCCTCCTCACGGAGCTCGGCGGTGCGGTTGATGATCATCTGCAAGTGAAGCTCGGGACCCATTTCGGGTTCCTCCTGAGGTGTGGTGCGGTGTGATTTCCTTACACACTCAAGATTCCTCCTAAGGCCCCCACCCCGACATCGGACGGATGCCTTATCTCCGGGACGCCCACGGCCCAGGACTACCTAGACCGTGCCGCTCCACCGCCTTAGACGTGCCGTGACACGTCCCACAAGGGGTCTGAGGCGTGTCCCGCGAGGGGTTTGGGGCGTGTCCCGCGAGGGCGCCGACGGCCTTCCCGGTCGCCGCCGGAGGCTCTCCCGGCCGGACCGGCCGCGCCCGGGGCGGGCGCCCGCCGGCGCGGCGGGGCGCCGTACGGCCGGGCCCACCGCTGAACTCGGCGAATGTTGACGAAAACGAGTGAGGGTACTGGGCAGCGTCCAGTTTGGAACTAATCACACCAGTCGGCATTCTGGAGAGGTGTCAACTATGACTACTTCGCTCGCCGACGTGGCCGCATCCAACGTCACGCTGCGGGCTTTCCTGCACGGCCTGCCCGGTGTCGACCGTGTGGGCGCCGACCAGCGGGCTGCGATGCTCGGCACCCGATCCATCAAGACGACGGCCAAGGCGGAGGCCATCGACCTGGCGATACGCATGGTGGACCTGACGACGCTCGAAGGCGCCGACACGCCGGGCAAGGTCCGCGCGATGTGCGCCAAGGCGGTCCGTCCCGATCCCGGTGACCCGACGGTGCCCAAGGTGGCCGCGGTCTGCGTCTACCCCGACCTGGTGGCCCAGGCCGTCGGCGCGCTCGGCGGCTCCGGCGTGAAGGTGGCCAGCGTCGCGACCGCGTTCCCCAGTGGGCGCTCGTCCCTGGACGTCAAGGTCGCCGACACCGCGTTCGCGGTGGCGGCCGGGGCCGACGAGATCGACATGGTGATCGACCGGGGCGCGTTCCTCGCGGGCGACTACCTGAAGGTCTTCGAGGAGATCTCCGCGATCAAGACCGCCTGCGGCCGTGCCGGAGACAGGCAGGACGCGCACCTGAAGGTGATCCTGGAGACCGGCGAGCTGTCGACCTACGACAACATACGGCGTGCCTCCTGGCTGGCCATGCTGGCCGGGGCCGACTTCATCAAGACCTCCACGGGCAAGGTGCAGCCCGCCGCGACCCCGCCGGTGACGCTGGTCATGCTGGAGGCGGTCCGTGACTTCCTCGCGGCGACCGGCCGCAAGGTCGGTGTGAAGCCCGCGGGCGGCATCCGGACCACCAAGGACGCCGTCAAGATGCTCGTCCTGGTCAACGAGACCGTCGGCGAGGGCTGGCTGAGCCCCGACTGGTTCCGCCTCGGCGCGTCCACCCTGCTCAACGATCTGCTGATGCAGCGTCAGAAGATGGCCACCGGCCGGTACGCGGGTCCCGACTACTTCACCCTGGACTGATCGATGTTCGAATACGCACCGGCCCCCGAATCCCGCGACGTCGTCGACATCAAGCCGTCCTACGGCCTGTTCATCGGCGGAGAGTTCGCCGACGGGACGGGCACGTCCCTCAAGACCGTCAACCCCGCGTCCGAGGAGGTCCTGGCCGAGGTGGCCGTCGCCTCCGCCGACGACGTCGACCGGGCCGTCCGGGCCGCGCGCGAGGCGTTCGGCACCTGGTCGGCGATGCCCGGCTCCGAGCGGGCGAAATACCTGTTCCGGATCGCCCGCATCATCCAGGAGCGCTCGCGCGAGCTGGCCGTGCTGGAGACGCTGGACAACGGAAAGCCGATCCGCGAGTCCCGCGACGTGGACCTGCCGCTGGTCGCCGCGCACTTCTTCTACTACGCGGGCTGGGCCGACAAGCTCCGGCACGCCGGGTACGGCGCGGACCCCCGGCCGCTCGGCGTCGCGGGCCAGGTCATCCCGTGGAACTTCCCGCTGCTCATGCTCGCCTGGAAGATCGCCCCCGCGCTGGCAGCCGGCAACACGGTCGTCCTCAAGCCGGCCGAGACCACCCCGCTGACCGCGCTGCTGTTCGCGGAGATCTGCCGGCAGGCCGACCTCCCGCCGGGCGTGGTCAACATCGTGACCGGCGCGGGCGAGACCGGCGCGGCCCTGGTCAACCACCCGGACGTGAACAAGGTCGCGTTCACCGGTTCCACCGAGGTCGGCCGCCTGATCGCCCGCTCCGTCGCGGGGACAGGCAAGAAGGTCACCCTGGAGCTCGGCGGCAAGGCCGCCAACATCGTGTTCGACGACGCCGCGCTCGACCAGGCCGTCGAGGGCATCGTCAACGGGATCTTCTTCAACCAGGGGCACGTCTGCTGCGCGGGCTCCCGGCTGCTGGTCCAGGAGTCGATCGCGGAGGAGCTGCTCGACGCGCTGAAGCGCCGGCTCGGCACGCTCCGCCTGGGCGACCCGCTGGACAAGAACACCGACATCGGCGCGATCAACTCCGCCGCCCAGCTCGCCAAGATCCGCGAGCTGTCGGACCTCGGAGAGGCGGAGGGCGCCGAACGCTGGTCGCCGGTGTGCCCGCTGCCGGACAAGGGCTTCTGGTTCCCGCCGACGATCTTCACCGGCGTCGCCCAGTCGCACCGGATCGCCCGCGAGGAGGTCTTCGGCCCGGTCCTGTCCGTGCTGACCTTCCGTACCCCCGCCGAGGCGGTCGAGAAGGCCAACAACACCCCGTTCGGCCTGTCGGCGGGTGTGTGGACGGAGAAGGGCTCGCGCATCCTGTGGATGGCGGACAGGCTCCGCGCCGGCGTCGTCTGGGCCAACACCTTCAACAAGTTCGACCCCACCTCCCCGTTCGGCGGCTACAAGGAGTCCGGCTACGGCAGAGAGGGCGGACGCCACGGGTTGGAGGCGTATCTCGATGTGTGACCATCGCAAGGCCAAGCGCCGTGACCGCCGGGCCCAGAGCACCCGGGGCCACGACTACGCCCGCGCCGGCCGTCCGGCGCTGCGGGGCTGGTTCGCCCACCGGTGCGGGGTGAGCCGCTGCGGTCAGATCTTCGTACCGGCACGGCTGGCACAGCAGGAGAGCATGTGGAGAGGGCGGGGAGATGAGTAAGGCGGAGCGGCCGGGTGGCCGCGAGCCCGTACGGCTGGCCGTGCGCAAGACCTACAAGCTGTACATCGGCGGGGCGTTCCCGCGTTCGGAGAGCGGAAGGTCCTATGCCGTGACCTCCTCCAAGGGCGAGTTCCTGGCCAACGCGTCCAAGGCCTCCCGCAAGGACGCCCGTGACGCGGTCTCCGCCGCCCGCAAGGCCTTCGGCGGCTGGTCCGGCGCCACGCCGTACAACCGGGGGCAGATCCTCTACCGCGTCGCCGAGATGCTGGAGAGCCGCCGGGCGCAGTTCGTCGCCGAACTGACCGACGCGGGGACGAAGAAGGCCGGGGACGTCGTGGACGCGGCCGTCGACCGGCTGGTCTGGTACGCCGGCTGGGCCGACAAGATCGCCGCGGTGGCCGGGTCCACCAACCCGGTCGCCGGGCCGTACTTCAACGTCTCCTCGCCGGAGCCGACCGGCGTGGTCGCGGTGGTCGCCCCGGACGAGCCCCTGCTCGGGCTCGTCTCGGTGATCGCCCCGGTGATCGTCACGGGCAACACCTGCGTCGTGATCGCCGGCGAGCGGGCCCCGCTGCCCGCCATCACCCTGGCCGAGGTGCTGGCGACCTCCGACCTGCCCGGTGGCGTGGTCAACATCCTCACCGGCTCGGTGAAGGAGATCGCTCCCTGGCTGGCCGCGCACATGGACGTCAACGCCATCGATCTCACCGGTGTCACCGACCCGGATCTGGCGGTGGCGTGCGAGGAGGGGGCGGCGGAGAACCTCAAGCGGGTCCTGCGCCCCGCCGCGACCGCCGCGACCGACTGGTCGGCCGACCCCGGCACCAAGCGCCTGACGGCCTTCCTGGAGACCAAGACCGTCTGGCACCCCACCGGCGTCTGACCCGCCCAGGCCGGCGCCGGGGGTGGGATCCGCCACCTCCGGCGCCGGTACGGCGGCGCGCCGAGCGGGCCGGGTCGTAAGCCGCGGGCGGTAAGCCGCCGGTCGCGGGCGGTCAGCCCAGTAAGCCGCCGGTCGCAGGCGGTCAGCCCAGTGAGCCGCAGGCCGCAGGCGGTCAGCCGAGCGGGTCGCAGGCCGCAGGCCGCGGGCGGTCAGCCGAGCGGGCCGTAGGCCGCGGGTCGCGGGCGGTCAGTCGAGTGGGGCGTGGCGGAGCCAGGGGTGGGCGCTCTCCAACTGGGCGGCCAGGGCCAGGAGCTGGGACTCGCCACCCGGTGCGGCGACGAGCTGGACGCCGATGGGCATGCCGGTGGAGTGCCAGCCGTACGGAACGGTCATGGCGGGCCAGCCGGCCATGTTCCAGGCCCCGGTGGCGGGGGCGTACGTCACGTTGGTGCGGATGTTCGCCAGCAGCCCGCGGCGGCCCCATCGCCCGGCAGGCGGGGGGACGGCGGCGAGCGTCGGGGTGATGAGCACGTCGGCGTTGCCGAACCACTGGTCGGCGCCGTGGGCGCGCCACCGGTCACGGCCCGCCGAGCCGTCCAGCCTGAGCCTGGTGAGCAGCTGGCCCACCCTCGCCAGTGACCTGGTGCGGCGCTCCAGCCTGCGCGGGTCGAGACCCTCGACGTCCTCTCCGGCGCACGCCAGCCAGGTGGCGATCGTGGCGGAGCCGAGCCAGCCGGGCATCCGCGCGCCGTGCTCCACCACGGTGTGCCCCGCGGCGCCGAGGGTGTCCGCCGCCTCCACCACAGCTCTCTGGAACTCGGCGTCCACCGTCAGCCCCGGCGGCAGCGGCGCCGGGGCCACCGCGATCCGCAGTCTCATCGGCTCCGACGGGGTGAGGCCGCCCGGATAGTCGTCGATGGCGCTGCCGACTCCGAGGGACTCGCTCTCACCGGGCGTCGCCAGTGACATGTCGCCCGCCATCACCGCCAGCGCCAGGGCCAGGTCGGTCACCGTCGTGGCCAGCGGGCCGTTCTCCGACATCCCGCGCCAGCCGTGTTCGGGCGGCGGGACCACCTCCTGGCCCGGCTTGATCGAGACGAGCCCGCAGCAGGCGGCCGGGATGCGCAGCGAGCCGAGCCCGTCGTTGCCGTGGGCCAGCGGGACCATCCCCGAGGCCACGGCCGCCGCGCTCCCGCTCGACGACCCGCCCGGGGTGCGCTTCAGGTCCCAGGGGTTGCGGGTCACGCCGTACACGCTGTCGGAGAACCCCGCCAGGCACAGCTCCGGCACGTTGGTGATCCCCACGACCACCGCGCCCGCCGCCCTGAGCCTGGCCACCACCGGGTGGTCCTCGGCCGCGGCGGTGCTCGACGTCGCCGCGGACCCGTTGCGCGTCGCCTCACCCCTGACCGCGACGTTGTCCTTGATGGCGACCGGCACCCCGGCGAGCGGCAGCCCGGCCAGGTCCTCCCGTTCCTGCACGGCCCGCGCCTCGGCGAGCGCCCGCTCGGCGCGGACCTTGCGGAACGCCCCGATGCGCCCGTCATACTCGGCGATCACCCGCAGGTGCTCCTCGACGACCGCCGGCGCGGTCGCCTTCCCCCGTCGTACGGCCTCCGCGATCTCCACTGCGGACTTTCCCACCCACGACATGAACCGAGTGTGGTCCGGCGAGTGCGCCAGCGGAAGCTTCTCACATCTCAATCAGATGACTTGTCCGGCGCATCGGTGTTGTCCCGCTCTGTTGCGTCTCGCTCGGCGTCATCCCGCGTGGCCCGTCTGAGGTCGCGGCCCGCTCCCTTGAGAGCCAGGCGCAGGGCGTACTCCAGCTGGGCGTTGACGCTCCGCAGGTCGTCGGCCGCCCACTTGGCGATCGCCTCGTAGACGGCCGGATCGAGCCTGAGCAGGATCTTTTTGCGCTCAGCCATACAGACTGCCGGCGTTGACCACCGGCTGCGTCGCCCGGTCACCGCACAGGACGACCAGGAGGTTGGACACCATCTGCGCCTTGCGCTCCTCGTCGAGCTCCACGACGCCCTCCTCGGCCAGCCTCGTCAGCGCGAGCTGGACCATGCCCACCGCGCCCGCGACGATCTGGGTGCGCGCCGCGACGACCTGGGTGGCCTGCTGGCGGACCAGCATCGCCTGGGCGATCTCCGGCGCGTAGGCGAGGTGGGTGATCCGGGCCTCCAGCACCTCCACCCCGGCCAGGTGGGTGCGGTCGCTCAGCTCGGTGGTGAGCTCGGCTGCCACCTCGGCGCCGTCGCGCAGGCTCGTACGGCCCTCCTCGTGGGCGTCGTAGGGGTGGCTGGTGGCCAGATGCCGGACGGCCGCCTCGGACTGGATCGCCACATACTCCTCGTAATCGTCGACGGAGAACGCGGCCGTGGCGGTGTCGATCACCTTGTAGACGACGACAGCCGCGATCTCCACGGGGTTGCCGTCGGCGTCGTTCACCTTGAGCTTGGCCGTCTCGAAGTTGCGCACCCGGAGTGTGATCCGCCGCTTGGTGGTGAACGGTAGCACCCACAGGAAGCCCGCGTCGCTCACCGACCCGACGTAGCGGCCGAGGAACTGGACGACCTTCGCCTCGTTCGGGTTGATCACCACGAAGCCGGTGGCCACGACGACCGCGATGACCCCCCACACGATCCCGGCGATGGAGAGCAGCACCATGCCGCCCGCCTGCGCGGCCGCGGCGGCGGCGATCCCGAGGGCCAGAAGCCCCGCCAGAACGGCGAACCCGTTCGCCCGGAAAGCACGTCGTTCCATGAGTCCCGCCTCTGCTATCGAAGTGATATCACTACGATAGCCCACTACAGGTGATCGCGCGCAACCCCGAGGTGACGTCCGGTCCGGCGGGCGGGAAGGGCATCAGGTCCGGGGAGCGCGGACGTCGTGCCGGGAGGGGGTGCCGGGAGG
>NZ_NGFP01000080.1 GCF_002149035.1 Streptosporangium minutum | reverse complement strand
GTCCGCGCCGGCGTCCAGGCGGCCGAATCCGATGGCGGAGCGTTCACCGGTGCCGGTTCGGGCGTGCGACGCCCGGGGCGACGGACCCGCTGAACCGGGTGAATCCGGTGACCCTGGTGAATCCGCTGGACACCGGAAGGGCCGGGCGGCCCGGGAGGGCCCGGGGCGATCACAAGGTGGTGACTCCCCGAATTCGCCCTGTCACATTACGCGCCGACGCCCTTACGCGGAAACCTTGTTTGACGCCACGCATGCGTCGGTAAGTCCAAAACAATGGTCCGCGCTCCGGGTGGTGTTTTCGCGGTGCCCGGATGGGCGAGTCCGCCGGCGGCAGGGTCTCCATAGTGGCGCCCGTGCCGGATACGGCGCGCCCGGCGGACCGGGAAAAGGGCGTGCGAGCCTCCGCCGCCGTCAGTGCGGCGCCGTACCCGTGGCGGGCCGGTAATGGTTCCGGGAGTTGGCATGCCTCCGCCCCCGCGCCTGCGGATTCAGTGCGCGGAATCAGGGCATGTGATGTATTGCGATCCTGCCGTCCGTGCGTGGCGTGCGGCATTCTGTGTGTGCCGCAGATAGCCGGTCGGTCCACTGGCGCGGGCCGACTCGTGTATACACGGTGAGGCGAGGTAAGTGTGGCTGTTAAAACAGATCACCCTGTTCGATATCCACCCGTACATAACCTGTTCTCGCGGTGTCACCTGTTGTCACGATATTGATCCGGCAGAACACTATTTGCATAACGGCCGCCAAGGAAGGCGACAGTTGACTAATGATGTTACCGATAGTAAATATGAGATATATCTCGATGGGCCGGGTGCTCATCGGCCTCTGTTCCGGTAGGTGGTCATCGCGAGCTCATGTTGCCCACCGACCCACCCGCTCGGGGCGGCGATACCCGGGGCGCCGCCACGTCTCGTAGAACCGCGCCGAGCCGACCCCGCGGCCCAGCCGCGTCAGTCGAGGCGGCAAGGAAGGTGCTCGAATGTCCGAACACGCACTTCACGTTGTGATCATCGGGGCCGGTCTGGGCGGTGCGAGCCTGGCGCACGGGCTCAAAAGGGCCGGCATCAGCGTGGCCGTCTACGAGCGCGAACCGGCCAGGCGTGGCGGCTCCTTCGGTTTCCGCGTCGCGATCGGGCCGGGCGGCAGCCGTGCGCTGCGCGATGTCCTCCCGCCTGACCTCTACGAGACCTTCGTCGCGACGTGCGCCAGGCCGCCGCGGCACCTGACGATCTATTCGGAAGGGCTCGACGAGCTGTTCACCACCAGCCTGCCGGTGGCAGGACAGACGGGCGCGGCCGCCGCCGTGAACATGAAGTCGGCGAGCCTCATGACGTTGCGGCAGCTGCTGCTCACCGGGATCGAGGACGTCGTCCGGTTCGGAAAGGAGTTCACCCGTTACGAGCGGCGGCCGGACGGCCGGATAACCGCGTTCTTCGCGGACGGCACCTCGGCGGTCGGTGACGTACTGGTCGGAGCCGACGGCCCGCATTCCCAGGTGCGGCACCAGTACCTGCCCCAGGCCGACGTTCAGGACTGCGGTCTCGTCGCGGCGTACGGGCAGGTGGACCTTGACGAGGCGGCCCGGCTGCTGCCGTGGGAGAAGATGCTCCGGGGGATATCGCTGGTGCGCAGCCGTCAGGGGCTGTCCTTCATCGCCCAGCCCATGGAGTTCCGGTGGGACAGCGAGGGCGAGTTGAAAAGCCACATCGGCAACGTCGACGCGGCCCTCATCAAGACCTGGCCCGGCATGCGGTACGACAACACCCGGGACCACCTCATGTGGGGCCTCATGAGCTCATCGCGCCTGTTCCGGGACGAGCCGGAGGCCCTGCGCGGAACCAGGGTCGTCGACGCCGTCGCGGACATGACCAGACGGTGGGATCCGGCCCTGCACGCGCTGGTCAACATGACGGACCCGGCCACGGTCGCGGCGACGCGGGCCGTCGTGTCACGTCCGGTCGGTCGCCTGGAGGCGACCAAGGTCACCCTGCTCGGCGACGCCGGCCAGGTCAGGTTCCCCGCCCCGGGCACGGGGGCGAACGCGACGCTCCGCGCGGCCGGGCTGCTGTGCCGCCTGCTCACCGGGGCCGTGACGGATCAGTGGCCGGTCGTCGCGGCCATCCGCGACTACGAGGCGCAGGTGCTCGGATCCGGCTTCGGAGCCGGACGCTCGTACTGGAAGTGCCTGAACCGCAAGGTCCGGATGAACAGGCCGGTCATCGGTCCGGTGCTCGCCGCGGGCACCCGTACCCGCCTGCGCGTGGCCAACCAGGTCCCGAGTCTGAAGAGGCGCGTGGCCGGGGAGTTCAGCTGGGTGCAGGGCGGCAGCGCGGCCTGATCACGCGGCGCCTGCCAGGGACCGTGACCCGCCGGTGCCGCGAGGCGCCCTCGAGCGGGTTGAGAGCGTACGAGGTCACCCAGGCCCGGGGCCGGGTCCCGCCCCGCCGCCGCCGGGGTCGGAACGCCGTCGTCGTACCCGGGGCCGTCCGCGGCCGGACCGGCGACGGCGCTCACCCCTCCGGCCGCGGACGCCCGGGGACGAGCCCCGCGCGGAAGGTTCAGCCGCCTTCCAGCGGTCGTTGAGCCGACGGTGTCAGCCTGCCGGGGTGAGCGTCCGAACAATGGCTTCCGGAGCGGCGGAGTGGGTCAGCTGTGCCCGGTGCCGAGAACTGACCTACGGCAGGCGTTTTGAACGCGACCTGCGAGTCTGCCCCGGGTGCGGTGCGCACAGCCGCCTCACCGCCTGGCAGCGCATCGGCCAGCTGCTGGATGCCGGCTCGGTCCGGCAGCTCGAACAGCCGGCGGTGGCCGAAGACCCCCTCGGTTTCGTGGACTCCCGCCCCTACCCGGAACGGCTGCGCCAGGCGCGCGAGCAGACGGGGACGGAGGAGGCCGTCATCTGCGTCACGGGCACGCTGATGGGGCATCCGGTGGTGGCGGCGGTCATGGACTTCCGCTTCCTGGGCGGCAGCCTCGGGGTCGGGGTGGGCGAAGCCATCGCGGTGGCCGCGGAGACCGCCCTGCGCGCGCGCAGCCCCCTGATCATCGTCACCGCTTCGGGCGGCGCCCGCATGCAGGAGGGCGCCTTCTCGCTGATGCAGATGGTGAAGACCAGCCAGGCGCTCGCGGAGCTGGACGAGGCGGGGATCTTCACCGTCTCGATCATCAGCGACCCCACATACGGCGGTGTGGCCGCCTCCTTCGCCACGCTGGGAGACGTCATCCTGGCGGAGCCCGGAGCGCGCATCGGTTTCGCGGGCCCGAGGGTGATCGAGCAGACGATCCAGGCCGACCTCCCCAAGGGCTTCCAGACGGCCGAGTTCCTGCTGGCCCGCGGCCTCGTGGACGCGGTGGTGCCGCGCTCCGCGCTCCGGCCGACGATCGCGTGCCTGCTCGACGCCCAGGCGCCCGCGCAGCCCTCCACGGCGACCACGGCGGGGGAGTGCCTCGTCCGTGATCCCGGAGAGCTGCCCGAACGGGAACCCGGGCAGGTGGTGGAGACCGCCCGCCACCAGCAGCGGCCGACCGCGCTCGACTACATGAACCAGCTGCTGGACAACTTCCAGGAGCTGAGAGGCGATCGGATGTCCGGCGACTGCCCGGCCGTCGTGGGCGGCCTCGGCCGCTTCGACGGCCGGCCGGTCGTCGTCCTCGGACACCAGAAGGGCCGCGACACCACCGAACGGGTCCAGCGCAACTTCGGTATGGCGCTACCCGAGGGGTACCGCAAGGCCGCACGGCTGATGCGGCTGGCGGTCAAGCTGGGGCTGCCGATCGTCACCCTGGTCGACACGCCCGGTGCCCACCCCGGCATCGGAGCGGAGGAGCGGGGACAGGCGTGGGCGATCGCGGAGAACATCCGGCTCATGTCCGGGCTCCCCGTTCCGATCGTGGCGGTGATAACGGGCGAGGGCGGCAGCGGCGGTGCGCTCGCCCTGGCCGTGGCCGACCGGGTGCTCGCCTGCTCCGGCGCGATGTACTCGGTGATCAGCCCGGAGGGCTGCGCGGCCATCCTCTGGAAGGACCGGTCCGCGGCCCCGATGGCGGCGGCGGCGCTCCAGCTCGGCGCGCGTGACCTGCTCCGGCACGAGATCGTCGACGCGGTCGTGCCGGAGCCGGAGGGCGGGGCGCACCGAGACCCCGTGGCGGCCGCCGAACTGCTGCGCGCGGCGCTCTCGGAGACCTTACGCGAGGTCGTCGCCATCTCCCCTGACGATCTGGTGGCACAACGCCGACGACGGTTTCGGCGATACGGCGTCGAGATGCCGAGGTGCATATGAACAACGAATCCACTGGTGCCGAGCCGAGCGGGATCGACGAGCTCTGCCGGCAGGCCGCCAACCTCATCGAGGCCGCCAAAGGGCCGCTGAAGAGCGTGCGGGTGCAGGCGGGCGATCTGCTCGTCCAGGTCGAGTGGCCCGAACCGGGGCCCGCTCCGAACGGGCAGGCTGCTCCGAACGGGCAGGCTGTACCGAACGGGCAGGCTGCCACCTGGGGGCGTCCCGAGGCCGCGGCGCCCGCGGGACCGGAGGCCGGCCCCGAGGACGACGGCCCGTTCGTCGTCCACGCGCCCCTGGTCGGAACGTTCTACCACGCCCCCTCACCCGGTGCGCCGCCGTTCGCCGCAGTCGGGGACGAGATGGTGGCGGGGCAGCAGGTGGCGATCGTGGAGGCGATGAAGCTGATGAACGCGGTCGAGGTCGATCGGCCCGGCCGCGTCGTCGAGGTGCTCGTGCCCGACGGGTCACCGGTGGAGTACGGCGAGGCGCTGTTCGTGCTCGCCCCCGTGTGAGCCGAGTCCTCGGAACCACCGCGATTGAGAGGAACCCATTGTTTTCGACGATCCTGATCGCGAACCGAGGCGAGATCGCGCTCCGTGTCGCCCGCACCTGCCGTGAAATGGGCATCCGGACCGTCGCGGTCTGCTCGGACAGCGACCGTGAGTCCGCCGTCGCCCGCTTCGCCGACGAGTGCGTCCGCATCGGCCCCCCGTCCCCCCGGCTCAGCTACCTCAACGCCGCCGCGATCGTCACGGCGGCGCTGCAGACCGGTGCCGACGCCGTGCATCCCGGGTACGGCTTCCTGTCGGAGGACCCCGACTTCGCGGAGATCTGCGAAGCCGAGGGGCTGACCTTCATCGGTCCCTCCGCGTCGCTGCTCAGCCGGCTCGGCGACAAGGCGCAGGCCCGGGAGATCGCCCAGGCCGCCGGGCTGCCGGTGGTTCCCGGCAGCTCACGGTCGCTCGTCACGCTGGAGCAGGCCAAGTCCGTCGCCGGCGAGATCGGCTACCCGGTGATCATCAAGGCCACCGCCGGCGGAGGCGGGCGCGGTATGACCGTGGTGCGGGACGCCCGGGAGCTGCCGCGTGCCTACGCGCAGGCGCGTGCCGGCGCCCAGGCGGCTTTCGGCGATCCCCGTCTCTACATGGAGACGTTCCTGGAGAACGCCCGGCACATCGAGGTGCAGGTGCTCGGTGACGGCGCGGGAGGCGTGGTCCAGCTCGGTGAACGGGACTGCTCGGTGCAGCGGCGCCGGCAGAAGCTGATCGAGGAGACGCCCGCCCCGGGGCTTCCCCGGGAGCTGGCCGACCGCATCTGCGCCGCCGCGGTGCACGCCGCCCGGGAGGTGAACTACGCCGGGGCCGGCACCTACGAGTTCCTCGTCGACGGTGACGACTTCTTCTTCATGGAGGTCAACTGCCGGATCCAGGTCGAGCACCCGGTCACCGAGCTGGTGACCGGCGTCGACCTGGTCCGGGAGCAGCTCCGCGTCGCTGCCGGGTACGGGCTGTCCATCCGCCAGGAGGACGTCCAGCCCCGGGGCGTGTCGATCGAGTGCCGCGTCAACGCCGAGGATCCCCGCCGCGGGTTCCTGCCGACGCCCGGCGTGGTCGAGGAGTTCCTGCCGTCGAGCGGCCCGTTCGTGCGGGTGGACACCCACGGCTATCCCGGCTTCCGGGTGACGGCGGACTACGACCCGCTGCTGGCCAAGGTCGCGGTCTGGGCCCCGGACCGCCGGCAGGCCATCGCGCGGGCCGGCCGTGCCCTGGAGGAGTTCCGCGTCTCCGGGCGGGGGGTGCACACGACCCTGGACTTCCTGCGCGAGGTGCTGGAGAACCCGGTGTTCCGCGCGGCCAAGCACACGACGGCCCTGGTCGACGACATGGGCACCGGCGGCGCCTGACCGCCGCGGCCCGGCGGAGCCGCCTGCCTGACGGGGACGGCGGGCCCCGTCAGGGGGTGGCGGTGTAGGCGGCGGTGGTCCGGTCCGCCGCGGCCCGCGCCTCGGCTCCGTCCGTGCCTGCGGCGATGCTCGCATCGCACCACTGCCGGCTGCTGAGCGACATGAACTGCCTGCCCTGGTCGGACGCCGTCCATGCCGCGCTCTCCTGCGGGTCCACGGCCTGTCCGGACGACAGGTGGGTGGCCAGGCCCATGAGTCCCAGATCCCAGCCGATGCCGACCACGCCGGGTCCGAACTGGGCCCACTGCTCGTCGTCGACGTGAGCGGTGTGCTCGAGCTCGAATCGGGTCCCGCCCCCGGAGGCGGACGTCAGCCGGACCTCGATCCAGCTGACGTTCCCGCCGTACTCCCAGGTGGCCGAGAAGCTGGCGGGCGGGTCGCAGCGCTCGATCCTCCCGCTCGCGTTGCCCTGAAGCTGGTAGCGGCCGTTCAGGCGCAGGTCACCCGAGACGGGCAGGAACCACCGGGAGATGCGCTCGGGATCGGTGCAGGCGTCCCAGACGTCCTCGACATCGGCCTCGTAGGTCTGGCTGACGGTCACGATCCGGGCCTCACCCGCCTCCAGTACGCGCTTGCCGACCTCGCGCCGTACGGCGTTGATCTGCTGAGTGACATCGATCATGAAGCTCTCCTCTGACCTGGTTCCTCGCCGGGATCGCGGAGCCGGCATTCACGTCCGCCCCGGTCCGCTTCCGCGGCGGGCGGCTCCGGATGCGGGGTGCGGGGCCGGACGGGATCGCGCCGCACGCCGGCACCTCGAACGCCCGCATGACGAGAGAAAATATTAGAGACTGCTTATATAAGTCAAGGCCGCGTGGCAGCTTCCCCCCGGGTTCCGGCCCGCCTCCGGGTGGCGCTGAGGCGGTCGGGGGCCGCATCCGCGACGACGGTGAGCGGATGGCGCCGCCCGCAGGCCCGTGACCAGGTGGAAGTTAAAAATGTTTGACGTTATGTCGGCTTTGCTTTACATTCATCAATGTCAAGTTTGTTTTACATGGGGAGCGGGCGTGTCATTCGAAGAGAAGCGCGCGTGGATCTATGCGGTGGTCGCGGCCGGCGTGTCCCTGGTCTACTTCGCGACCGTCCTCGGGCAGGTCCGGGCAGCGGAGGTCACGGAGATCGCCTACGTGCGGCCGATGCTCACGGCCATCGGCGTCGCGCTGGCGGTGAACGTCGTCGCGCACATCGTGGCCGGGATCGCCTCGCCCGGGGAGGCGGACAGGAAGGACGAGCGGGACGCCGACATCCATCGGCACGGCCGGCGCGCCGGGTACTACGTCCTCGCCGCCGGTGGCGTGGCGGCGCTCGCCCTGACGCTGGCGGAGTACGAGAACTTCTGGATCGCCAACGCGCTCTACCTGGCATTCGTCCTCGACGCGCTCGCCTCTTCGATCACGAAGATCGTCGCTTACCGCCGGGGCTTCTAGCCGTGGTCAAGCCCACCAGGGTCACGAACGCGATCCGGTCCCTCCGGTTCGCGCACGGAGAGATGACGCAGGCGGACCTGGCGGACCGCATCGGCGTGACCCGCCAGACCGTCATCGCCATCGAGCGGGGGCGTTACTCGCCCTCGCTCGAGATGGCGTTTCAGATCGCCCGGGTGTTCGGGGTCCCGCTCGACGAGGTCTTCCAGTATCCGGACACCGAGGCGTAGCCGTCCTCGCCGGGCCCGGCGCGCGCGACCGCGCCGTCCCCCGCCCGACTGCGTCGATCTCCGGCGACGGGGAGAGGCCGTGGCCTCGACCGCGGAGCCGCCGCCGATCGTCCGGCAGCCGGGGGAGGGGACGAACCCTCAGTGGCGGGACGAGTGTGTTCCAGCCGCGGCCCGAGCCGCGCTCACCCGAAAGGCCGGCCATCATGCCCACTGACACCGGAGGCGACGTGACGACGATGAAGGCGATGGTCCGAGACGCCTACTGCTCACCTGACGCGCTGCGGCTCGGCGACATCGACAAGCCGGTCGCCGGGGACGACGACGTGCTCGTACGCGTCCACGCGGCCGGCGTGGACCAGGGAGTCTGGCACCTCGTCACGGGACTGCCGTACGTCGTCCGCATCGGGGGCTTCGGGCTGCTCAGGCCGGGGTCCCGGGTGCCGGGCCTGGACGTCGCCGGGCGCGTCGAGGCGGTCGGCCGGAACGTGACCCGGTTCCGGCCCGGCGACGAGGTGTTCGGCACCTGCGGCGGCTCCTTCGCCGAGTACGCCTGCGCCCGGGAGGACAGGCTCGCCCGGAAGCCGGCGAACGTCACCTTCGAGCAGGCGGCGGCGGTCCCCGCCTCCGCCGTCGCCGCCCTCCAGGGACTTCGCGACAGGGGACAGGTCCGGGCGGGCCAGAGGGTGCTGGTCATCGGCGCGGGCGGAGGCGTGGGGACGTTCGCGGTGCAGCTGGCCAAGGCGTTCGGCGCGGACGTCACCGGCGTGTGCGGCACCACGAAGACGGACCTGGTCCGGTCGATCGGCGCGGACGACGTCATCGACTACACGCGCGAGGACTTCGCGGACGGGGCGCGCCGCTACGACCTCATCCTCGACACCGCGGGACGCCGCTCGCTGTCCCGCCTCCGGCGCGCCCTCACCCCCCGGGGAACCCTCGTCATCGTCGGCGGCGAAGGGGGAGGACGGTGGTTGCAGGGTACGGATCGCCAGCTCCGGGCACTCCTGCTGGCGCCGTTCGTGCGCCAGAGGCTGCGTGCGCTGATGTCGGCGGAGCGCGAGGAGGACCTCCGGTACTGCGGGGAGCTCATCGAGGCGGGCAAGGTCACGCCGATCGTCGACAGGACCTACCCGCTGAGCGAGGTCCCCGAGGCCATCCGGTATCTGAGAGGAGGCCACGCGCGCGGCAAGGTCGTCATCACCGTGTGAGGCGTGGCGCCGGATGCGAGCGCGACGCTCGCCCCGTGCCGGACCGGGCACGCCGCTCACCCCGCCGCCGTGCGGCCGGAGCCCGGCCGTGACCCGGCCACCGTACGGCGTGGGCTCCGGCGTCCGGAAGGGGCCCGCGGCAGGCGTGCGAGGGGGAGTCCCGGCGGTCCGACCGCCGGCACGTTACCGTTTCGCGGGGAGGGGGAACAGTGGGCTGGTGGCAGGTCAACGCGGACACGCTCGCGGGAAGCAGGTTCGTCGTCTCCCCGCTGGCCGAGGCCACCGCGAGGCTGAAGACCCTGGATCGGGGGACGGCCGCGCACCCGGGCGAGCGCGCGTGGCTCGACGCCCACCTGCCCGGCTACCGGGAGCGGCTGGCAGGCGACCAGGTCACCGCGCTGCTCGTACGGGCCGCTCTGGGGCGCGGCTGGAACGCGACCTTCCTCACCCCCACGCCGGTGGGCGAGGGCGAGCAGGCGTTCGAGGAGGAGCTGGCGCGCATACGCGAGACGCCGCCCGAGGCCGCCCGCGCCGACCTGGCCGTGTCACTGGGCGGCCCGCTCCCGGTCCGGCTGCACCGCTCCGATCTGCCGGCACGCGCCGCCGACCTCCTGGAGTGGGTGTGGACGGAAGCGGTGCTCCCCTCCTGGCCGCAGAGCCGGCGGATCATCGAGGCCGACGTCATCGCGCGGACGGCGCGGCTGGGCCAGGGAGGCTGGGCCGCCGTCCTGGACGGCATGCGCCCGGGGATGCGCTGGCTCGGGGAGAGCCGGCTGCAGATCACCACGGGCGACGACCCGCCGCGAGAGCTCTCCGGCGCCCGGCTGATGCTCGTCCCCGTCACACCCTGCCAGAGCTGGGTCTCGTGGGACGCGCCGCACCGGTACGCCGTGGTGTACCCGTGCTCGGGCGCCCTGGCCGAGGCGGGCCGGGCGCCGGTGCCCGACACCCTGCGAGCGTTGCTGGGGCCCGCGCGGGCGGGCGTCCTCGTCCTCCTCGACACCCCGAAGAGCACCTCCCAGCTGGTGGCGCTGACCGGCCAGGGGCTGGGGTCGGTGGGCCGCCACCTCAAGGTCCTGTTCGACGCCCGGCTGGTCCGGCGCCGGCGTGCCGGGCGGTCCGTGCTCTACTACCGGACGGACGCCGGTGAGGTCCTGGTGGAGGCGCAGAGAGACGGGTGAGAGCAGGCCCGGCAGCGGGGATCAGGGATCGGGCTCGGCAGTGGGACGCAGGAGGAGCAGGGCGATGTCATCGCCGCGGCGGCTGGTCCGCCGGGCGTGCCGGATCATGGCGTCGGCCAGCTCGTCGAGGTGCTGATCGCCGAGGCGCGCCAGCTCGACGCCGAGTTCGGCCAGGGCGTCGTCGAGATCGGCCCCGGGGGTCTCGATCAGGCCGTCGGTGTAGAGGGCCAGGACGGAGCCGACCGGCAGGGGGATCTCCACGCACGGATACCGGGCCTCGGGGTCGAGGCCCAGCAGCAGGCCGCCCGGCACGTCCAGTACCCGCACGCCGCCGTCGGGGTGGCGCAGGAGGGGCTGGGGATGGCCGGCGCGGGCCAGGCACGCCCTGCGGTGGCGCAGGTCGAGCTGGACGTAGACGCAGGTGGCGAACAGGTCGGGGTCCAGGTCGGCCAGCAGGCGGTTGGTACGGGCCAGGACCTCGCCGGGATCGGCGCCGATGGTGGCGTAGGCGCGCACCGCGGTGCGCAACTGGCCCATGAGGGCCGCGGCGGTGACGTTGTGTCCCTGGACGTCGCCGATGATGGCGGCGACGGTGTCATCGCTGAGCCGGATGACGTCGTAGAAATCTCCGCCGATGTCCATGCCCTCGGTGCTGGGCAGGTAACGGGCGGCCGCGGTCAGGCCGGGCAGCCGGGGGAGGGCGTGGGGCAGCAGGCTCTCCTGCAGGCCGTGGGCGAGCTCCAGCTTGGCGTCGTAGAGACGCGCGCGTTCCAGCGCCTGGGCGATGAGCCCGCCGAGCGAGGTCAGCACGGCGCGTTCCTCGACGGTGAAGTGGTGGGGCCGGGAGAAGGCGAGCACGCAGGTGCCGACGGGCCGGCCCGAGGCGATCAGCGGCATGAACGCCCAGGCCGCCATCCCGTCGTCCGGAGCGACGGCCAGCGGGTAGATCTGGTTCAGTTCCTCGGAGGATTCGAAGAAGCTGGGCACTCCGGTGACCATCGTCCGCACGCTCGGGGTGGGCGAGGTCAGCGGGAGGCGGTCGTACTGCTCGATGATGTGGGGCGGGTAGCCACGGTGGCCGACGACGCCCAGCCGGCCGTCCTCGGCCACCAGCAGGGCCAGGGCCTGACCGCCGAAGGCGGGCATGATCTGGCCGGCGACCAGGTCCACCACGTCCTGCACGCAGGCGGCCTCCGTCAACGCGCTGGCCAGATGCAGTACGTGGTAGATCGCCCCGACGCGGGTGGGCATCGCCGAGTCGACCGCCGACGTGAGGACCGGGACGTTCTCCGGCTCCACCAGAGCCGGGGTGATGCGCACGGTGATGCCGGAGACGGTCGGATAGAGGTCGAAGCACAGCCAGCGGTCCGGAGGGCACAGCGCCACGAACGAGGCCGGCTGCTGAGTGATCATCGCTGCGCGGTAGCGGTCCTCGTACACCGGATCGTTCAGCCAGGGCAGCACCGTCCAGGGCTGGGCGCCGATCAGCCGCCGGGGCGACTCGCCGATCAGCGCGGCCCCCCGCGGGCTGATGAAGGTGAGGCGGCCATGGTCGTCCATGGCGCATATCCCCTCGGGCAGGCGTGCCACCATCGCCCCGAGCCCTTCGAGGGGAACCGCGCTGGGCGGGACGGGGGTGCGCGGTCCCGGATCCGGCGGGCCCGGCCGGCCGGACTCCTCGAGCTTCCGCGCCAGGTCGGCGGCCGCGGCCGTAAGACGGCCGCGTTCGCCGGAGGACAGCCGCGGGGGATGGGAGGCGGGCCACAGCACGAACACCCCTCCGCAGTCGGCCGTGGCGGTGGCCAGCGGCAGTGCGGCCATGCGGAAGTCGTAGGGCAGGGCGAGCGCGATGCCCGGGTAGCGGCGCACCATGTCCTCCTCGCCTCCCACCCACACCAGCCGCCTCTCCCGTGAGGCGTCGGCCACCGGGACGGGGGCGGTCAGGCTCACCCGCTCCCACGGCCGGACGAACTCCCGTGGCAACCCCTGCATCACCGTCAGTTCGAGCACCTGGCCGTCGGGGGCCAGGCGGTAGATCGCCCCCGCGTGGGCGCCGACGTCCTCCAGCATGGAGAGGAGGCCCCCTGCCAGCCCGTCGAGGCCGTCCCCGCCGAGCCCGCCGTCCGGGGGAAGGAATCGTCCCGCCACGGTCAGCGCCTCATTCCCCGGCCCGCGACCGCGGGGTGATCATGTCCCCCCGCCGCCGCACGCCGACTCCCCGGCCGATGACAGGACGGCCGGACGCTGCTTCCCGTCCTGTCGATAGACGTGATCTAACGCACATATATCGACGTGACTTAACGCACATATATGGACAATACCTTCGCTGACCAGCAGCTTTGGAAACTCTTCCCCCCAAGCCGGGGCCGGAGCCCCGGGATCGTCGTACGGGCAGCCGGGCGCGCCGCCCGTACGGCCGATGGCGTCCCGGGGTCTCAGCGCCCGGCGCCCGCGCCGGCGATCCGGTCCGCGAGCTCGCCGTGCCGCTCCCGGAGCTCACGCTTGAGGATCTTGCCGCTCGGGTTCTTCGGGAGCGCGTCGACGAACGCGAACGCCTTGGGGACCTTGAACGGCGCCAGCCGTTCACGGGCGTGCGCCCGCAGCTCCTCCTCGGTGACGGCCGCACCGGCCTTGGCCACCACGATCGCGACGACCGCCTCGATCCAGCTCGGATGCCTGACCCCGACGACCGCCACCTCGGCGACGGCGGGGTGTTCGTAGATCGTCTCTTCGACCTCGCGGCTGGCGACGTTCTCCCCGCCGGTCTTGATCATGTCCTTGATCCGGTCGACGACCGTGAGGTAGCCCTCCTCGTCCATGGTCCCCAGATCGCCGGAGTGGAACCAGCCGCCGCGGAACGCCTCGGCGGTCTTCTCCGGGTCGTCGAGGTATTCGAGGATGGCGTGCGGACTCCGGTGGACGATCTCCCCGATCTCACCGGTGGGCACGTCCCGGCCCTCGGCGTCCACGACGCGGGTCTCCACGTTCAGGGCGGCCTGACCTGCGGATCCGGCCTTGCGGATCTGGTCCCCGGGCTGGAGCATGACGGCGACGGGCGCCATCTCCGTCTGGCCGTAGAAGTTCCACAGGCGCACGCCGGGCAGCCGCTCGCCGATCTCCCGGAGCACCTCCACGGGCATGATCGCCGCTCCGTAGTAGCCCTTGCGCAGCGAGGAGAGGTCGCGCCTGTCGAAGTCCGGGTGGCGCAGCAGGGCGATCCAGACCGTGGGCGGCGCGAACAACTTGGTCACCCGATGGCTCTCGACGGCGGCGAGCACCGCGGCCGGGTCGGGTCCGGGCAGGATGACGCTGGAGGCTCCGAGCTGGATGTCGGGCACCAGGAAGCAGTGCTGCTGCGCGCAGTGGAACAGCGGCATCGAGTGCAGCTCGACGTCGTCGCGGTCCATGCCGCCGTCGATGACGCAGCTGCCGTACTGGGCGATCAGCGCCGCGTGGGACAGCACCGCGCCCTTGGGGCGCGACTCGGTGCCCGAGGTGTAGAGGATCTGGGCCGGAGCGTCCGGCGCGATGGGCACCGCGGGCTCGCGGGAGTCCCCGTGGTCCAGCAGGGCCGAGAACGGCTCCCAGTCTCCGGCCGCCTCGCCGTACACGATCCGTGTCCGCAGGCGGTCCGTCGCCTTGATCGCCTCCTCTGCGACGGGGAGGAGCTCGTCCTGCGCGAGCAGGGCGACGGCGGAGGAGTGACCGACGACGTATCCGACCTCCTCGCCCCGGAGCATGAAGTTGATCGGCACCAGTACGGCGCCCGCCCGGGCGACGGCGAAGATCGTCTGGACGTACGCGACGCTGTTGCGCGAGAGCACCGCCACCCGGTCGCCGGGGCCCACCCCCCTTTCCAGGAGCGCGTTGGCGATCCTGGAGACGTCCTCGTCGAGCTGGGCGTAGGTACGGCTGCTCACGCCGTCCGACACGGCGAGCCGGTGGGGATGGCGCCGGGCGGACCGGCGGAGCAGGTCGGCCAGCGATTGGCGGCGGGCGAGCGCGACATCCGCCTGCTCCGGGGCTCCGGCAAGAGACATGGGCTTCTCCAGAGTGTCTGCTACAGACAAAACTTCTGGTAAGCGTAGCGATATCTACCCTTTCGCGGCGCGCACCGGGCTTCGACCGGCGACGCCGCGGCGACCGCCACCCGGGCACAGAGCCGCCGGGTGGCGGGGAGACCCCCGCCACCCGGCGGACTCTTCGATCAGCGGACGGTTCAGCGCAGGCCGAACAGGCGGGTGCTGGTCTGCTTGAGGCGGTTGCCCTCGGCGTCCCAGGCTTCGACCTTCAGGCTGACCGCGCCCTTGGTGTCGCGCAGGGACGGGTAGCGGGTGCTGGCGGTGTAGGCGCCGTCACGGTCGCGCTTGACCGGGACGGGCGTCCACTTGGCGCCGTCGTCGGTGCTCATCCACAGCTTGAGCCCGGCGATCTTCGGCATCTTCGCCGCGGACGGCGAGTGGTAGGCCTCGACGGTGAACCTGTGGGAGCGGCCGGCGCGGACGGTGTTGTCCATCGCCAGGGTGTCGCCCAGGTCGTAGCCGGCGAAGACGACGGGGGTGGGCCGGCACTGCTCGGTGACTCCTTCGATGATCCAGTACTTGCAGAACGATCCCGGCAGCACGTGTTCCTTGGCCGGCGGGGCGCGGAACGTCCACTCGGTGTCGTGCTGGGCGTTCTTCGCGGTCAGCCGGTAGGTGCCGGCGCCCTCGGGCAGGGTGAACGCGGGGAGGTTGTCCAGGCCGGGCGCCGTGACGCGCGGGATCTCCGTGCCGTCCCGGTAGAGATGCAGGTCGTAGTCAGGGGTGAGGAGCTCACCGCTCTTCCAGAATCCGTCGCTGACGGGGTGGCTGTCGGTCGTGCCCGCCGGGAAGAATTCGGCCCAGAGGGTATCGCCCTGCACGCAGAGCGTGCACGTTACGCTGATGCCCTGGGTCGTGAGGGGCGGCGCGTCCTTGTCGGCGCGCGCGTAGACCTTCTGCGACGCGGTCTGGGCACCCGGCGTCAGGCCCGCGGTGAACCACTGCTGCCGGGTACGACCGGGCCGGTCGAACACCTCGACGCGGAACCGGGTGTCGTAGAAGGTCGTCCTGTCGAGGTTGGACGAGGACATGCCGTGCGAATGGATCACCGTGGGATCGAGCGGCCCGACCCATTCGGTCCGAGTGGTCGGTCCGGTGAAGGCCATCGCCCCCCAGGACGAGACGGACGTCGTCGTATCCGTGACGTCGTCCTGCTTGTAGATCGTGCGCCAGTGGTTGAACTTGGTGGGCTGGGAAGCGTGGACGTCCAGGTCGACCTGGGCGAGCTGCCGGTCGGTGAAGGTGTAGTGCATGGACTTCGGCACGCCGCCCTCGGCGTACGGCTTGAGGACGTAGCTGTAGGGCGTCTCCGGTGTGCCCGTCACCTGGACGGGAACCGCCTCGCGGGCGAGCTGCGCGCGCAGCTGCAGTCCCTCCTTGTTCGACAGGGACACGTTCGGGATGCTGATGGGCTTGGGGTCGCCGGTGTTGATCTCCTGCCCGACGTCGAGCGGAAGGGCGCAGAGGCCGCTCTTCGACGGGAAGGTCGCCAGTCCGGCCGCACCGGCCTCACGGATCGGAATGATCCGGCTGATCCAGGTGAAGCAGTTCACGGTGCCGTTGGGCGCGAGTCCCGTCTCCATGAGGACCAGCTTGCCGCGCAGGTCCTTCCCGGCGATGTCCTCGGGCCTGCCCTCACCGACGTCGACGAGCGGCAGGTTCTGTGTCCCGGTGAACGGCTTCCAGTCGGGCTGGCCGTTCTGATGGGGCCCGGTCCCGTAGTCGCTGTGCGGGGGAGCGATCGGATGCAGGGTGATCGGCTTGCGCCTGCCCGCGGTCATGGTGACCTGGGACTGTCCCAGCGTCCACTGGCTGGCGAAACGGAACTTGCCCTTGGTGACCGGCTTGGTGGGGGTGACCCACATCTTCGACCATGCGCCCTGCTGCATGCCGGGGGTCAGGGTCATGCCGAACGTCTGGCCGTTGATAATGGTCCGCTGGTGGGAGGCGACCCATATGTTGTTCAGCGGCTCGGCCGGCTTCGGGGTGGTGAAGCGGACCTGGGAGGCCTGCCGGGCGTCGAGCGTGATCTCGGTGTCACCGGTGACGGTGACCTCCGGGTTGATCAGGAACGTCTCGTTGTTCCGGTCGTCCTCGTCCATCCAGGTCAGCCACTGCAACACCGAATGCGTGCCGACCGGAACCCGGGTGACCGTGGTTCCCTCCTTCGACACCACGGTGTCAAGGAGGTATCCCTTCGCGCCGTCGACGTCGAGAGTCTGCTGGTACCACGGCGTGGCGGGCTTGCCGTCCCTGCCGATGGTGTGGACGGTGAGCTGGACCAACGGAGCCTCGCGCACCATGCCCACCGGGGTGGTCAGCCGGATGCCGCCTGCCTCGGCCGTCACGGCGCCGTCGTAGGTGCCGAACTCCAGGCCGGTCGGGTCGAGGGTGACGGTCGCCGTGGCGGTGCCGTTCGCGGGCACCGTGAGGGTCGGATCGGTGCTCAGCCTGCCCTCCACCGCGGTCCCGCCGACGGTGCGCAGGGCGGGGGTGAGCGTGAGGGTGACAGGCTGGTCGGTGAGGTTGGTGTAGGAGAGCTCACGCCGCAGCGACTCGCCCTCCTCGGTCACCGAGCCGAAGTCGATCCCGCCGGTGGTGGCGAAGACCCGCTGGGTGTACGCCTTGGCGAGGTCCACCCGCCCGGCGCCTTGCTCGTACGCGCTGAAGCCGTCGTCCTTGGCCGTGGACATCAGCGCGGACTTGAGCAGCGGCCCCTTCCAGTCGGGGTGCAACTGGGCCATGATCGCCGCGGCGCCCGCGACGTGCGGCGTGGCCATCGAGGTGCCGGACGCCCCGGTGTAGCGGTCGTCGACGGGAGTGCCCATCGTGGTGCCCGCGGCGCGCGCCGCGGCGATGTCCACGCCGGGCGCGGCGATGTCGGGCTTGAGCCCCGAGTCACCGAACCGCGGCCCCCGGCCGGAGAAGCCGGCCAGCTGATCCTGCTTGTCGACCGCGGCGACGGTGAGCGCCGCCTCGGCTGTGCCGGGCATGGACACGCTCCCGGGCAGCGCGCCGGAGTTGCCCGCCGCGATGACGAACAGGGTGCCGGTGGACGCGCTCAGGCCGTTGACCGCCTGGCTGATCGGGTCGGTGCCGTCGGTGGGGCCGGCGCCCAGGCTCATGCTGACGACCTTGGCGCCGCTGGACGCGGCCCACTCCATACCCTCGATGATCCACGAGTCTTCGCCCGACCCGGCATCGTTCAGCACCTTGCCGACGACCAGTTGCGCGCCCGGAGCCACGCCCTTGTACTTGCCGCTGGACGCCGCTCCGGAGCCGGCGATCGTGGAGGCCACGTGGGTGCCGTGGCCGTGACCGTCCTTGACCGGAGCGTCGGGGACGAAGGACCTGGAGTCCGCGATCTTCCCTGCGAGGTCGGGGTGGGTGGCGTCGACGCCGGTGTCCAGCACCGCGACCTTCACCCCGGTGCCGTCGTGCCCGCCGGCCCAGGCCTGCGGCGCGCCGATCATCGCCACGCTCTTGTCCAGGATGGCCTTGACCTTGCCGTCCAGCCACACCTTGGCGATCCCGCCGCGCAAGGTGCCGGGCACCGCTCTCATGCCCTGTTCGCCCGATCCGGTGGGGACGGCGCGCACGGCGTTCCAGAACGCTCCGGACTCGGCCTTGGCGACGTCGAGGGCGGAGGCGTGGATGCTCTCCAGGTCATGGGTGGGGACGCTCGCCGGGATCGCGGCGGCGGCGCTTCGGACCGCGGCGAGACCGTGCTTCTCCGGGTACTGGACGATGACCGGGACCTGCTTGGTCCGGTCGTCGGTGTAGCCGTTCTCCGCCAGGTACTTGACGTTGAACAGCCGCATGTCCAGCCGCCCAGCCTGAATGGCGGGCATCGCGTCGGACGGGAGGACGAAGACGCCCTCGGGGGAAGTCTGGGTGAGCAGCTTCGGCCGGTGGCCGTCCTGGCGGACGGCGGGTTCGGTCTTCACGTCGAAGCGGCCGGTGACAGCCTGGGTGAGCGTGACCTTGTCGCCGGTGACCAGGGTGATGACGTGCGGGCCCGGGCCGACACCCTGGAGTGTGACGGGAGCCGCCGGGGGCGGCTGCGCCGGCTCGGCGGCCAGTGCCGCCGGCGTCTGCGGCAGCGCGGTCGCGGCCAGCGCGAGGAGCGAGGTCAGCAGGACGGTGCGTTTCACGCGGCCCTCCCGGGAGGTGACGGCCGGAATCCGTTGTCGGACATGGCGGGGCACTGCCTTTCTGCGTGATCGAGATGGGGGGTGCGCGGGGAGAGCCGGATCACAGCGGCTCGAATCCCTCGGGGAGCCGGGGCGCTACGGCGACCGGTGGGGTCGCCTCCTCGGATTGCGCCTCGTGGCCGGGGCCCTCGTCCGATGCGGGCTCGGGCGCATCCTGGTCAGACATGAGGCAAGCATCGTCGCCACCCCCTCGTGGGGGTATGGGGTGACAGATGGGGTAAACGCCCCAACTTTCCCGATCAAGGTCCTGCGGGGTGGTCCAGGTGGCGGGCGAGCTCCGTGCGCGAACGCGCGCCGAACTTGCGCATCGCCGCGCCGAGATGCTTGTCGACGGTCTTCGGCGACAGGAACATCTCCCTGGCGATCTCCTGGTTGGTGAGTCCCGCCGCGGCCAGCCGCGCCACCTGCTGTTGCCGGGCCGACAGGGAGTCGTTCGCCCCGTCGCGCGACGGGGCGGGAGGAGCTGGGCGCAGGCCCCATCGCCGGGCCAGCCGGGTGGCCCGATCCAGGTCCCATCGCGCGCCCATCCCGCCGTACACGGTGATGGCCGCCTTGAGGGCGGGTTCCGCGGCGGGGTCGCCGAGAGCGAAGAGGCAGGCCGCGGCCTGCTCGTCCGCCTGGGCCGCCTCGTAGGGGGCCGGTAGCCGCCGGAAGTCGGCGGCGGCGGCCGTGAAGTGCTCCGCGGCCTCGCGCCACCGCTGCTCCGCGGCGGCCATGAACCCGCGAGCCTGCCGCAGCCCCGCCGGAGCCAGCGGCGCGTCCAGCCCCAGCATCCGGGACTCGTACCGAACCACCACCTCGGCCGCCTCCGCCGGCCTGCCCGCCGCCAGCAGCGCCTCGACCAGCGCCGGAACCGCCCGGACCCCCACCGGCCAGAAGCCGTTGGCCTCCCACGTGGCGACGGCCTCCGAGGTCTCCGCGATCGCCGCGGCGGCCTCACCGCGGGCGGTGGCCACCCGCAGCAGCATGCTCACCGGAAACGGGAGCAGATCGACGTCTCCCATGGCCCCCACCCGCCGGACGACTTCACGCAGGAGATCCTGAGCGGCGTCCAGACGGCCCGGGGAGGGCGACAGGCAGGCCGCCACGGTGTCCAGGAGGTTCACTTCGACCGGGCGGTCGCTGCGCCCGTGGCGCAGCGCCTCGACCTCCTCGCCCAGCCCGTCCCAGGCACCCCGGCAGTAAGCCACGATCGTCATCGAGGCGCGGCAGCGGAACTCCGCTCCGCCGGTGACGTCAGCGCTCGCCGCACTCTCCATCGCCTTGGACAGCAGGCGGAGCGCCACCTCGTGATGTCCGCTGAAACAGGCCTCGTCGCCGATGGAGCGATAGGCGTTGACCTCCCTGCGGCGACCGGCGTAGCCGCCCGTCTCCCGCACGACGCGGTCGGTCAGCTCGGCCCAGCGCGGGTCGCCGACCACGGTGAACACCATCGCGACCTTGCTCAGCACGAGGAGACGGGTCGCGGGGTCACCGACCTCGGGCAGCGTCTCCAGGGCGCGCTCCAACCACCCCAGACGCTCATGGGACGGCACGTCCATGGTGGCCGGCAACGCCAGGGCCACCATGGTCCAGGCCGCCAGCTCCGGCCGCTCGGCCAGCTCCTCCAGGGCGTCGGTGAACATCCGGTACCTGCGCGCCGGGTCCGTCCGGGTCACTTCGAGCTGCATCCCCAGCAGGAACCGCAGCTCGCCGCGGACGGCCCCGGGAGGAGCCTTGTCGAGCGCCTCGGCGAGCAGGTCGCCGACGTCCGGCAGGTGCAGCAGCTCCGAGGCGGCCCACCCCAGCCTGATCGTCAGGGCCGCCCGGCGCTCGGGCGCCAGATCCGCGTGGCGCAGCACATCCTCAAGGAGCCGTGCCACCTCGGCGTCGTCACCCAGCGCGAAGGCCTGGTCGGCGGCGCTCTCGGCGGCATCCACCCAGTCCCCGAGGCGACCGGCCTGCCGGAGGTGGTACGCCACCCGCCCCAGCGGCACCGGGCGCAGGTCCCGCACCGCGGTCGCGGCGGCGGCGTGCAACGCCTGCCTGCGTCCCAGCGAGATCCCCTCGTGGACCGCCTGGGCCGCCAGCACGTGCCGGAACCGCACCATCCCGTCCCGCTCGACGAACAGGCCGGAGTCCAGCACCTCGTCCACCCCGTCGGCCGCCTCAGCCGGGGACAGGCCGGTGACGCCGGTCAGCACCGCGACGGGCGAGGCCAGCTGAAGCGCCGCGGCCGCCTCCGCCACCCTCCGCGCCGCGGGTGACAGCCGTCCCACCCGCTCCTGCACCGAGGCCCGCACCCCCACCGGCACGTCCAGCGCGTCGAGGGCACGCCGGGCCCAGCCGCCCTCCCAGCGGATCAGCGCTCCCCGCGTCCGCAGCAGCGCCAGCAGCTCCTGGATCGCCAGCGGCAGTCCCGACGCCCGTACGCACAGGTGCGCCGCGAACTCCGCGGAGACCTCCGCACTGCCCAGGATCGCCGCCGCGAGCGCGCGCGTCTGCCTCTCGTCCATCGGCGCCAGCCCGACATGCTCGTGGGTGATCGCATCGGCCGGGCGCGCGGTCAGCGCGCGCACCCCGGCCGGCGCCTCCTCGCCCCGGTAGGTCAGCACGACCGACAACGTGGCGGGCGGGTTCGCCAGGAGGTACGCCAGGAACTCGACGGTCTGCTCGTCGGCCCAGTGCAGGTCCTCGACCACGAGTACGGCGGGACCGAGCGCGGCCAGCACCACGCCCAGTCCGCGGAACAGTCGGTGCCGCTCGGCCGCCCGGTCGTCCAGCGGTTCGGGGGCTTCGGGAAGAACGTCCGCCAGTTCGGGAAACAGGGATCCCAGCGCGCCGGCCACCGGCGACAGCGCCGCCCCGGCCAGGTCTCCGCCGCGGGACCGCAGCGCCTCGACGAGCGGCCCGAGCGGGAACGGTTCCCTGATCTGGCTGCACCCGCCGCTCAGCAACCGCAGCCCCGCCACCTCCGGCCGCGCGGCCAGCTCCGCGACCAGCCGGGACTTGCCGATGCCCGCCTCACCCTCGACCACGACCACCGAAGGCCGCGCGGCCACCGCCGCCGCCAGCCGTTCCAGCTCCGCATCACGTCCGACCAGGACCGGAGAGACCGTCCGGCCCACGCCCCTATGTCCGTCCGCGCTCATCCGCTCCGCATCCAGCCACCGGCCCCGCCATTAAGTTCCCGCCGTAATCACGCGATATTTAAGTCCCTAATGCCACAAAAGTCACTATCGTCGGGACCTCGTGCCGGGCCGGCCATTGCCGCGGCGCTCCCGGCGCGAGAAGCACCCGCCGGGGGCTAGCGGCTGCCCGGAGTGACCAGCCCCGACTCGTAGGCGAAGACGACGAGCTGGGCCCGATCACGGGCCCCCAGCTTGGTCATCGTACGGCTGACGTGGGTCTTGACGGTCGCGTGGCTGATGACCAGATGCCCGGCGATCTCCTCGTTGGACATCCCGGCCGCCACCAGCCGCAGCACCTCGCCTTCCCGTCCGGTCAGCCGTTCCAGGCCGGGGCCGGCCACCGGCCTGGGCGGGGTGGAGACGTACTCCTCGATCAGCCGCCGGGTGACCGAGGGCGACAGCAGCGCGTCGCCGCGGGCCGCCACGCGGACCGACTGCAGCAGTTCGACGGGCTCGATGTCCTTGAGCAGGAAGCCGGCGGCCCCCGCGCGGAGGGCGGCGAAGACGTATTCGTCAAGGGCGTAGTTGGTCAGGATCACCACGCGTACCGTGTTCAGCTCGGGGTCCGAGCCGATCTTCCGGGTGGCCTGGATCCCGTCGAGCAGGGGCATCCTGACATCCAGCAGCGCCACTTCCGGCCGCAGCTCCCTGCAGAGCTCGACGGCCTCGCCGCCGTTCCCGGCCTCACCGACCACCTCGATGTCGTCCTCGCAGTCGAGCAGGGCCCGGAAGCCCGCGCGGATCAGCGGCTGGTCGTCGGCCAGCAGCACCCGGATCACGGGCTCACCAGCGGCAGCTCGGCCAGGACCTCGAACCCGCCCTCCGGGCGCGGTCCCGCCGTCAGGGACCCGCCCACAGCCAGCGCGCGCTCCCGCATGCCGATGATCCCCATCCCCTGCTCCGCGGCCGTCGCGTCCGACCGCCCGTCGTCCGCCACCCGCAACACGACCGTCCCGGGACGGTATTCGGTCGTCAGCGTGATCGACGCGGGGCCGGCGTGGCGCAGCACGTTGGTGAACGCCTCCTGCGCGATGCGATAGGCCGCCCGGTCGACGTCCGGCGGAAGCGTGCCGGCGTCGCCCACCACGGTGACCCGCACCGGCAGGCCCACCGCCTCCGCTCTGGCCACCAGCCCGGGCAGCCGGGAGAGTCCCGTCGCGGGATCACCGGTGTCCGCCTGCCGGAGCACGCCCAGCGTGGCGCGGAGTTCGTTCATGGCCTCGTGGCCGGATTCCTTGATCGCGGCCAGTGCCTCGCGTGCCTGTTCCGGCCTGCGGTCCAGCAGGTGCGTCGCCACCGCCGCCTGGACGTTGATGACCGAGATGGCGTGGGTGAGCGTGTCGTGCAGTTCCTGGGCGATCCACAGCCGCTCCTCGCCCGCCCGGCGCAGCGCCGCCTCGTCCCGGGTGCGCTCGGCCTCGACCGCCCGCTGCTCCACCTCGTGCAGGTAGGCGCGGCGGTTCCTGACCATCTCGCCGATCACCACCATCGCCACCAGCCAGCCGCTGAGCAGGCTGAGGCCGCCGGGCTCCGGATCGGTGTCGGCGAGCGCGACGAGGACGCCGATCCCCCCGGCCAGCGCCACGGCCAGCACGATCGCCAGGCGCCGGCGCCCCAGGGTCGTCGCCGTGTAGATCGCGATCAGGGCGGGCGCGGCGGCGAAGATGCCCGGATATCCCGCACCGTAGTAGGCGATGCCGCACCCCACCGCGACCACCCCGGTCCACACCGGTGCGGTACGCCGGAAGACGAGGGACACCGCCGATATCACGAGCAACGACAGGCCGAGCGGGTCCAAGGAGCGCTCGGGCATGCCCGAGGAGGACAGCCTGCCGTACGTGCCCGCGACACCCAGAGTCAGCACGGCCGCCGTGACCAGCGCATCGATCTTCCGGTTGTTCATCTCTGAAACGGTAGGCCACCGGGCCGGCCGGGCCGACACGCGGGTGGATGAGGTCGTGCCTACACCCACGGTCGTACATCCCGTGTCCCGCAGGCCCGCCGTACACCCTGGGATGTACGGCGCGGGGCCGCCCGGGGGAGGACGACCTCCCGGATCGAGCGCGCCAGCATGGTGCCCATGAGCCTCCCCTCCACCGTCCACCGGACGCGTGCCCCCGGCTGGATCGTCTGGTCGTTACGTTCCGGCGCCACCCTCCACCTTCTCGGTGTGCTCGGGCAGGCGGTCCTGGCCGGCCTGTTCGTCACCGGCGACGTGGACATGCTCACCTGGCACCGTGGCAACGGCGGGTTCACCCACGCCATGCTGTACGTGCAGCTCGTGTCCGCGATCCTGCTGTGGCGTCCCGGAAGGGGCCCCCTGTGGCCGGCCCTGGCGAGCACGGCGCTCGTGGCCGCCGAGCTGCTGCAGATCGTGCTGGGACAGGAGCGTGTCATCGCCGCGCACTTCCCGCTCGGCGTGGCCGTCTTCGGCGCCTCCGCGGTGATGACCGCCTGGACCTGGCGGGGGACGGCGTGATCTCCCGGCGGGGCTTCCTCGGCATGCTCGGCGGCACCGGGCTCGCCGTCGCCGGATGCGGGACGCGGGCCACCGAGACCGCCGGCCAGACCCTGGCCAGCGCGCTGGCGCCGCCCGCGCCGTTCACCGTGCCGCTCCCCGTCCCCGAGACCGCCGTTCCCGTACGGCCAGGCCACTACGAGGTGGTCCAGCGCGCGGCCCGGGTGGAGATCATCCCGGGCACGACGACGGAGATCTGGGGATACGGCGGCACCTTCCCCGGCCCCACCTTCGACCTGCGCCGCGCCGGCCGTACCGTCATCCGGGTCCGCAACGAGCTGCCCGTGCCAACCTCCACGCACCTGCACGGCGGGGTCACCCCGCCCGGCTCCGACGGCTACCCCACGGACCTGGTGGTGGCCGAGGGCAGGGGGTTCCGGCCGCCGCCCGGCGCGCACGCCGGCCACGACCTGTCGCAGTGGACCTTCCACTCCGGGGCCAGGGACTACGTCTACCCGCTGGACCAGCGGGCCGCCACGCTCTGGTACCACGACCACCGGATGGACTTCACCGCCCCGCAGGTCTGGCGTGGCCTGGCCGGCTTCCTGCTGGTCCGCGACGACGAGGACGACGCGCTGCCGCTGCCGAAGGGCGCGCGGGACCTCCCGCTGATGATCTGCGACCGGTCCTTCGAGGAGGACGGCGCGTTCCGCTACCCGGAGGTGGACCCGAGCCTGCTGGTCAAGGCGGGGGTGGAGGAGGACTTCATGGAAGGCGTCGAGGGCGACGTGATCCTGGTCAACGGCGCCCCCTGGCCGGTGGCCGAGGTGGACGCCGCCCGCTACCGGCTGCGGCTGCTCAACGCCTCCAACGCCCGCCGCTACCGCCTCGCGCTGACGCCCGGCGGCAGGTTCGTCCAGGTCGGCAGCGACCTCGGGCTGCTGGCCGCCCCGGTGACCCACGAGGCGATCACCATCGCGCCGGCCGAGCGGTTCGACGTGGTCGTGGACTTCTCCGGCTACCCCGTCGGCGCCGAGGTGACGCTGGTCAACACCCTGGGCGCCGGATCGACGCGCGACGTGATGCGGTTCCGCGTCGCCCGTAAGGCGAAGGACGACAGCGCGGTGCCCAGGCGGTTGTCCCGGATCGACCCTCCCGACCGGTCCGGAGCCGTGGCCACGCGGGTCTTCGACTTCCGCATGAGCGGACAGGGCGGCGGAGCGGCCTGGACGATCAACGGGCGGCCGTTCCGGCCCGGCAGCCCGCTGGCCAGGCCACGGCTGAACACCACCGAGGTGTGGCGGTTCACCAGCGACTTCCATCACCCCGTGCACGTCCACCTGGCGCACTTCCAGGTGCTGTCACGCGGCGGCAGGCCGCCCGCCGCGACGGACGCGGGCTGGAAGGACACCGTCGACGTTCGGCCGTACGAGGTCGTCGACGTCCTGGTCCGCTTCGAGGGATACCGGGGCCGCTACATGCTGCACTGCCACAACCTCGAACACGAGGACATGGCGATGATGGCCGACTTCGAAGTGATCTGACCGGCCACGGCGGCCCGCCCGCGAGACGGGACTCAGCCGAGCCGCACGGTGACCGTCTTGGAACTGCCGCCCCGGTCCGACAGCCGCCCGAAGGCGAGCGTGAGCTTCGCGCCGGTCGCGGCGCCCGCCAGGAGGGGGTGCCCGCGGAGCACCTCGGTCACCGGCCGGTCCCAGGTCACGGTCAGCCCGCTCAGGTCGCGCCGGGGGTCCGACACGGTCAGCGTGGCCGTGCCGTCGCCGCTCTCCCTGACGAGGACCGCGCACGGGGCGGAGGCGGCCAGGCCGCCGGCGGCTCCGTCGTTCCAGAAGTTCACGGCGGTGATCCCGAGCGACGGGACCCGGACACCCTGCTGGCGGGCGGTGTTGGCGACCACGCGCGCCCAGCCGGGGTCGGCGGCGCGGGCCCGGGTCCGCGCCAGGCTCGCACCCGGCAGGAGCAGGTAGACGTAACCGGCCGAGCCGGGGTCGACGCCGTGGTCGAGCCAGAGCGTCACATAGCTCCGGGTGACCGGCTCCGGGCCGCCGGCGCGTTCCTCGCGCAGCGTGTGCAGGCGGGCGCAGGGCACCACGTAGCCGCCGTGTCCCTCCAGGTGTGCCCAGCCCGCCCTGTCGTCCACGGTGAGGAACGCGTCGGTCCTGCGGTTGTCCACGACGGTCTCGACCGGGACGCCGTCCTGGCTGGTGATCGCGGCGCCCAGGCAGACCACCGCGTCGTCGAGGAAGAACCACGACTTGAAAGCCTCCATCGTGCTCTCGAAGCCGTTCAGGTGCTGGCCGACCGTCGCGTACGTGCCGTCGGTGGCGCCGCCCACCCAGCGGCCCGGCGGGCAGGTGTCGCCCCACCCCTCGCCGGCGCCGTCGGCCAGCCGCCGGGTGGAGACGGTCGTGCCCGGCAGGCGGTAGGGGTCGACGGTGGCCCAGAAGGAGTCGGAGTACTGGTCGCCGTGGCCCTCGCCCCACCAGTAGAGCATTCCCGAGCCGGTGTGCCAGCCTCGGAGGTTCTCGCCGTTGCCGTGCTCGTAGTGGCCGATCCGGTGGGAGGCCATGCTGAGCCCCGCGCACCAGCCCGGCCTGCGATGGACGGCGCGGGCGCTCATCGCCAGCAGCCGGTGCCCGGCGGGCTCGTCCGCCGCGGGGATCGCGTCGTCGTCCAGGACCGCGGCGAGGCGGGCGTGGAACCCCAGGTCGCTCCTCTCGGCCGCCCCGAGCATGGGGGCGCAGGTGTCCCGCAGCGCCCACCCCTTCACCATGCCCTGCCAGCGGGCCCGCTCGGCGGCGGAGGCCGCGTCCCCCAGCAGCAGGATCGAGGAGGCGATCCCGCGTCCCCGCCTGTGGTCACCGTAGGGCTCCCTGCCGATCCCGCGGCCGCTGACGAGGTCCATGCAGAAGCCGTCGTGGACGACCGGCGCGAACGACCTCTCGACGGTGTCGAAGACGATCTGCCGGTCCGGGTCCGTGACCTCCCACCGCGAGCCGCGCAGCACCGCGAACAGCGTCGCGAGACCGGACAGCATCACCGCCCCGTACCCGCCCTGGTAGGGGACGGACGTGTGCTGGACGAACGAGCCGTCCCGGTAGATCCCGTCTCCCTCGGAGACGTAGGGGAAGACCGGGGAGAGGGCCGAGGCGGCCAGCGCGGCCTTCGCCGGGTCGGACCTGAGGATGGCGCGCAGCAGCGTCACCGTGCACAGGTCCACCCGGTTGGCCCCGGTGCTGGTGCCGCTGTAGTCGTTCAGGCGGCACTCGGGGAGGAAGTGGTCCACCGCGTCGCCCAGCGCCCTGCTCTGCCGGTCCGCCAGGTGCGGACCGATCAGCACGGCCGCGTCGAGGAGCCTTCTGGGGGTGCCGATCTGCCAGTTCCACCAGTTGCCGGCCGGGTCCGCGCCCGCGGCGTACACCCGCCGCCGGTAGTGGTCGACGCCGGCGGCGACGGTCGCGGCCAGGTCCGCGTCACCGGTCAGACCGGTCCCCGGCAGGGCGTACGCGCGGGCCATGGTCCGCAGCCGCGCCGGGGTGGCGGTGAAGGAGGGGAACGCCAGATCGGGCCAGAGCGACGCGCCGGCGGGCGCCATGGTGTCCCGGTATCCGGCCGCCGCCGTCCCCAGCTCCGCGAGCCGGGTCCGGTACGGTTCGGCCGCCGCGTCGAATCCCGACCCCGCCGTCACGTCCCGCCACCGGCGGCGCAGCAGGGCGAAGGGATCCTCCTCCGCATGCGCGGAAGGCGGCCGGATCAGCGTTCCAACGGTGGCGACCCCGCTGAGCTGCAGAAATAATCGCCTGGAATATCCGTTCACGCGTAGATTGTCGGCTGGCAATCGCCGCGGTCCCGGATGCCGCGCCGTACCGCCGGGCGTCGCCGTCCCGGAGGCGGACCGGGAGGGCGGCACTTTCCTCCGGGGCTCAGGGGAGGCAGCCGACGTGCGCCAGGGCCTGCTTCAGCAGGACGCCGTGGCCGCCGGACATCTCCTGCTGCACCATCGGTGACGCGGCCTCCTGCGGGGTGAACCAGACCAGGTCGAGGGCGTCCTGCCGGGGCCGGCAGTCACCCGCGACCGGGACGACGTAGGCGAGGGACACCGCGTGCTGCCGGGGATCGTGGTACGGGGTGACGCCCTGCGTCGGGAAGTACTCGGCGATGGTGAACGGCTGCGGGGAGGCCGGCACGTGGGGCAGCGCGACCGGGCCGAGGTCCTTCTCCAGATGGCGCATGAGCGCGTCGCGGACACGCTCGTGGTGGAGCACGCGACCGGAGACGAGGGCGCGGCTGACCGTCCCGGCCGATCCGATGCGCAGCAGCAGGCCGACGTGCGTGACCGCTCCCGTGTCGTCGACTCGCACCGGCACGGCGTCGACGTACAGGATCGGCATGCGTGCGCGCGTCGACTCCAGCTCTTCGGGGGAAAGCCAGCCGGGCTTGGCTTCGGTCATTTCGGTCATTGGCTGATCGTACTTCGCGGCCGGCTCCGGAGATGCGATGACTCTCCGGAGCCGCGGCGACCGGGTGACCGGCGCTATCGGGTCCGGGACGCCCACCCGCGGAACAGGACGGGGTCGGGACGCCCACCCGCGGAACAGGACGGGGTCGGGACGCCCACCTGCGGAACAGGACGGGGTCGGGACGCCCGCCCGCGGAACAGGACGGGTCCACCGGATGCTCCGCGAGACCGCCGGCGGACGGGGGATGTCCCGGCCGGCACCCGGTGGCGACGACCCGCCGGCCCGGAACCGGTCCGGCGCCGTGTCCCGGCCAGGCCCGCCGGCGACCGATCCAGGGCTCGGCGGCGGGCGGGACGGGTGAGGCGCGCTTGTCCGGGGCGTGACGTTTGAGAGCCGCCGCCCTTTCATTGAGTTTTGTAATAGCCGATTATGTCCGGCCGCTTTGCGACTGCCGGCGGTTCCGGAACCACGGGTCCATACGTCGGTGCGCTGTTTCGAGGTCACGGGCCCATACGCGGGTGCGGCGGCGGCGTCTCCAGCTCCGCCGAGAATGGCAGGCCGGAATGCGCGGGCCCGCCGCATGCTCCAGAGGATCGGACTTTCCGCAGGTAGTCGCCGTTCGGGCGGCGAAGGAGATATCGGGGTGGGGCATGGTCCTCCAGAATGGCGGAGTCATCCGATTATTTTGACGGTAGCGAAATTCGGAGGAAACATCCCCTGGACCACCGCCTTATGTTGTGGGTATTTGACGATCATGTCAAGGCTGTCCCTGTACGAGATGTGGAGCTACAGTTCTGATCGTTTAAACCACGTTTCGCGAGGTTGTTGTCGTGCCTTTGAGGAGATGGCCATGACGCAAGACCACACCGTGCAGGTCCCATCCGAAACGCCCGGCCGCGCAGGGGTGCGGGCCGCGCCGGTGGCCACGTCCGTCTTCGTCAACGGGTGGTTCCCCCGCAGACGCGGACTGATCATCTTGGTCAGCGGTCTGGTGGGCTTCCTGCTGACCATCGTCTGGTCGGCCGAGTTCGTCGATCAGACGATCGGCGACAACGTCGCCAACACGCTGCTCGGGCACGACGCGAAGGAGACGCCGATCGCCGGTATCGCCGCCGGTATCGCGTTCGCGTTCGTCAGCGGGCTCGCCGGCTCGTTCACGGCCTGCAACATCGCCGCGTTCGGCGCGGTGGCCCCCCTGCTGGGCAACGTCGGCAGCCGGTGGGGCCGCCTGGCCCACGCGTTGAAGCCGCTGGGCTGGCTGTCGATCGGCATGATCACCGTGTCGGCCGTCTACGGCGCGATCGTCGGGTTCGTGGGTACGAGCATGCCGCAGTTCTCCACCGCGCAGAACACGCCCGGAACGCTCTCGCCGCGCGGCATCCAGTCGATGGTGGTCTACGGCCTGATCGGGCTGGCGATGCTCTACATGGGGCTGGCCGCGCTCGGCGTGGTGCGTGACCCGTTCGCCCGCATCTCCCGGCGCTTCCCCAACGCGCCGATGGTGTTCATGGGCGCGCTGATCGGCGGGTTCCTGATCGGACGGCCGTTCGCGCTGTTCAGGCAGATGTTCCGGGACGCGGCCGAGAGCGGCAACCCCCTGTACGGCGCGGCGGCCTTCGTCCTGCAGTCGCTCGGCAACATCGTCATCATGACGGTGCTGTTCCTGATCCTGTCGTCCGTCGCGGGCAGCCGGTTGCAGCGGTGGCTGACGGCCAAGCCGAGCCGGATCGCGGTCCTGACGGCATCGTCCCTGATCGTCGCCGGGGTGTTCACCTTCCTGTACTGGGACGTGCGGATGCTCGCCCGGCGAGAGATCATCCCGTGGTACCCGACGGCGCCGTGGTCGTGACCCGCGTCCGCGCCACGGTCTCGGCCGGACACGGAAGCGCTCAGCCGGGCCGGCGGTCGCGGGTGAGGAGTGATTTGCCGCAGGCAGGCGGATGGGCTTGAGTCTCCAGTAAGGGGAGACGCGAGGGTGAGGGGCATGGACGGCGACACGCTCCACTCGATCGGTGATCTGGCCCGGCGGACCGGACTGACGGTCAAGGCCATCCGGTTCTACTCCGATCGCGGGATCGTGCCGCCGACCGACCGTAGCCCGGCCGGCTACCGCCTCTACGGCATCGACGCCGTCGCGCGCCTGGACCTCGTGCGGACGCTGCGAGAGCTGGGAGTGGACCTCCCCACGATCCGCAGGGTCGTGGACCGGGAGGTCTCACTTCCCGAAGTCGCCGCGGCGCACGCCGAGGCGCTGGCGGTGCAGATCCGCACGCTGCGCCTGCGGCGCGCGGTGCTCACGGCGGTCGCCAGGCGCGGGTCCACCCCTGAGGAGATGGATCTCATGCACAAGCTCGCAAAGCTCTCCGAGGACGAACGCCGGCGGCTGATCGGCGATTTCCTCGACACCGCCTTCGGCGACCCGGGCGCCGACGCCGGATTCGAGGGGATCAGGCGCTCGATGACCCCCGAACTGCCCGACAACCCCGAGGCCGAGCAGGTGGAGGCGTGGGTGGAGCTGGCCGAGCTCTCCCAGGACCCGGATTTCCGCGCCGTCATGCGGCGTACGGCTGAGCAGCACGCGGCCGAGCGCGCCCAGGGCGACCCCACGACCCTGCGCCGCGACTCCGCCGCGATGGTCCGCGACCATGTCGGCCCGGCCCTGGCGGCCGGCGTCGACCCGGCCTCGCCGCAGGCCGGTCCGATCGTCGCGGCGGTCACGGCCCAGTACGCGCACGTCTTCGGCTGCCCCGACGACGCCGGCCTCCGGCACCGGCTGCTGGCCCGGCTGGAGACCGCGAACGACCCCCGCAGGGATCAGTACCTCCAGCTGCTCGCAGTGGTCAACGGCTGGCCGGCCCCGGAGAGCCTGGCGCCGGTGTTCGACTGGTTCGTCCAGGCCCTGCGTGCCCAGGCGCCCGCTCGCGAGGCCGTCCGGCTCAGCTGATCCGATCCGCTCTCAGCGGTGACGTGTCGAAGAGCGCCGGGGCCGGGCCGAGGGGGAAGGCTTGCGCGCTGTCGGATCTCGACGGGTGTGAGACCGGCTCAGAGCCGGCCCGACGGCCCGGGGCCGGTCCCTCATCGCGAGGCGGACGCATGAGAGGGCGCGGTGGGGAGGGGGCGCAGGTGAGCCTGGGCGAGGTAGTCGCGCAGGGTGTGATCGGCGGGGTGGTGCGCGATGAGCCCGATGTAGCCGTCGGGTCGCACGACGATCAGGGTGCTGTCGCGGGCGCCGTAGGCGCGGCGGATCCGGCCCTCGGTGTCGATCAGGACGGTGACGCCGGTGACCGGCCGCCGTCCCGGCGCGATGACCGTACAGACGCGCAGGTGGTCCGCGAGGTCGCGGACGGTGTGCGCGGCCGCGCCGGCGTGCTGGGCGCTGAAGGTCAGGACGGTGAAGTGCGGTCCGCGGAACAGGTCGAACAGCCGGGTGCGGGAGGCGTCGGCGCCAAGCCGGACGGGGCCGTCGGGGGCGACGTCGCCGGCACGGACCGGGCTGCGGCGATCGGCCAGGTCCAGGCTCAGCGGGCTGGTGCGGTAGGTGGGATGGTCGTTTCGGTCGCGGATCTGCTGCCGGGCGAAGAACGGCTTGAGAACGGCCCGCAGCAACGGCCGGATCAGGCGGGGCGGGGTGGCGGCGGCGAAGCGCCTGTCGCTCTCGGCGAGGATCGTGCGGGCGACGGGTAGCCGCTCGGTCTGGTAGGTGTCCAGCAGGGCGTCGCCGGCCGCGCCCCGCAGGACCAGGGCGAGCTTCCAGCCGAGGTTGTAGGCGTCCTGGATGCCGGTGTTCATGCCGAACCCGCCGAACGGGCTGTGCACGTGAGCGGCGTCGCCGGCCAGGAACACCCGGCCGACCCGGTAGGTGTCGATCATGCGCAGGTTGTAGCGCCAGACCGACAGCCAAGCCGGGTCGGTCAGCCGGATGTCGCCGCGGCCGGTGCGCTCGGTCACCGCCCGCTGCAGGTGTTCCAGCGAGGCCTCGGGCCAGGCGCCGTCCGCGTCGGGGGCCAGTGAGGCCACGACCTGCCAGGTCGGGGCGTGGGGGGTGGGCCGCAGCACCACGATGTGGCCGTCGGCGGCCATCCAGAAGTGCACCGCGTCGCGGTGCCGCGGTCCGTCGACGTGCACGTCGGCGATCAAGGCGCGGGCGTCGTCGGTGGAACCGGAAAAGGCCAGGCCCAGGCGGCGGCGGACGGTGCTGCGGCCGCCGTCCGCACCGACCAGGTAGGAAGCGCGCACGGTCTCGGTGACGCCGTCACGCTCCAGGGTGGCGGTCACCCCCGGGTCCTCGCCCAGATCCTCGCCCAGATCCTCGCCCTGGCCGTCGCCCGGGTCCTCGCCCTGGCCGTCGCCGGTGTGGAAGCCGGTCAGCCGGCAGCCGAACTCGACCACGCCGCCCAGTTCGGCCAGCCGCTCGCGCATGACAGCCTCGGTCCGCCACTGGGGAATGGCCAGCGAGTTGGGGTAGGGACGCTGCGGGCCGGGCGCTGCGGGCGGCACCCACAGGTCGAACAGGAGCGGCTCGCCCAGGTGGAAACGGGTCCGGGACTGCACCTGGGCGGCGGCCAGGACGCGGTGGACGGCGCCGAGATCGTCGAGGACCTCCAGGCTGCGGGGTTTGAGGGTGAACCCCCGGGAGCCGGTCTGGGGGGTGCGACTCTGCTCGACGATCCTGCAGGTGAGGCCGCGGCGGATCAGGTCGCAGGCCAGGGTCAGCCCGGTAGGCCCGGCACCCACGATCAGCACGTCGAGGGGGGTCATCTCGGTCTCCTTAACGCTGTTATATTTAACGTCGTTAAGTATGTATTGAACCTTGTTAAGCTGTCAACCATGAAAATCGACCGCAGTACGGTCGTCGCCGCCGCGCTGCACCTGCTGGACGAGGTCGGCCTGGACCAGCTGACCCTGCGCCGTCTGGCAGGCAAGCTGGATGTGCAGGCGCCCGCGCTCTACTGGCACTTCGCCAACAAGCAGGAACTGCTCAACGAGATGGCCGACGCGCTGACCAGAGAGATCCCCTTGCGCCCGCTGGCCGAGGGCGAGTCCTGGCGGGATTGGCTCGCCGAACGCATGCGCGATCAGCGGCGCATGCTCAACGCTCACCGCGACGCCGCCCGGCTGTTCGTCGGCGCCCGCCCCGGCCCCAGTGC
>NZ_NGFP01000008.1 GCF_002149035.1 Streptosporangium minutum | reverse complement strand
CGGCGTTGCTGTCCGGAAGAGCCCGGTAGAGACGGGCGTGGCGGCGTGGGATCTGGAGGGACGGCGTCGCCACGCCTGACGAGATGCCAGAGGTCGACCGGGTGGCTCCTGGCATCTCTCATCGACGGCCGCCGACCCTGTCCGGACGGCAGGAGGCCGCGACCCGTCCGTTCCGGCCGGTCAGATGGTCCTGGCCAGGGCGCGGGAGATGCCCAGGGCGGCGGGGCCTGCATCGCCGCCCCGGTGTTCAGCGACGGCATGGCCGTCGCCGCCCTGTCCGTCTCCGTCCCCCTGGTCCGTTTCCAGCCCACCCGCCTGGCCCCCGTCGTCAAGGCCGCCGCCCTGGGCATCTCCCGCGCCCTGGCCAGGACCATCTGACCGGCCGGAACGGACGGGTCGCGGCCTCCTGCCGTCCGGACAGGGTCGGCGGCCGTCGATGAGAGATGCCAGGAGCCACCCGGTCGACCTCTGGCATCTCGTCAGGCGTGGCGACGCCGTCCCTCCAGATCCCACGCCGCCACGCCCGTCTCTACCGGGCTCTTCCGGACAGCAACGCCGTCCAGATCACCCGAGCCTCATTGACCGGCCACCGTGGGGACTCGTCCACCTGACGGTTGCCGTCGAGCTGCGTCGTCCGGCGGATGAAGGACCGGCCGCCGCCCTCGCACAGCTCGTACACCGTGGCCCGGCATGCGCATGTCCATGCCGTCGGCCGCACCCGCTCCAGCGTCCGGTACGGCCTGCGCCAGTCCAGCCGCACATGATTCCGCTGCGCCATCACCACGTGCGGGCTCACGCACTCTTCCTCCAGTCCGATCACGACATCTGCCCCGCGATCGACTCCGACGGGGTATGCGCCCGCTGGAGTTCTTCGCGCCGATGCGCGACACAGCGCGCCGCCGTAGCCGGGTTGTCCACACCGTAGGCCGTGTAGAGCCGCCGCCTCGTCTTCGGTGACAGGTGACCCGTCCACCACCGGTACACCGTGCCGTCCGTCCAGACGAGCAGCTCACGCCAGACCGACACCAGGGCGACGCCGTACCCCACGTGAACGTCGGCACGGACGCCAAGAGCCGCAAGCTCGGTCCGCAGTCTCTCCGCAGCGGCGCAAGCAGCGCGGGGAGCATCGGATCTCGCCGTTTCGGAAGGGATAGCGACCATGCGAACAGCATCACGGAGAGTTAACGTCGACTCCAGATACGTAATGTGGCATTTGGAGATCGTGACCGCGACGCCTGCCACACAAGGTGGCAGTCAGATCAGGACTCGATCCCCAGGAAGCTCGCGATCTCGGCGTGCTCGGCCCGCAGTGCCCGCGATCGGTCCTCGATGAGCTGGTCGACCACGCGCCGGGCGAACGACTGATACCTGAGCCAGTGCGGCACCCGCGTCCGTAGGTCATGGAGGATCGCCCACGACTCGGTCGTGTTGCTTTCGGCGGCGTGGGCACTGGCCACGTCGAACATGTACCGGTGCCGCGTGCTGCTCGACAGCTTTCCCGATGGCCGGACACCCTCATGGATCTCCAGAGCCCTGGCGCTCTTCCCCTGGACCACGGCGTACTCGACGGCCTTGATCTGGATCAGCTCGGGAGAGAAGCCGGCGAAGGTGGACGAGCCCCGAGCCGCCCACAACGCGGGAGCCTCCAACTCCCGCCCCTGGATGCGATGAGCACCCGCCCGAGCGAGCGTCAGCATCTCCTCGGCGTCGTCCCCCTGGTTGTTGCGTACGGCCGCCGCCGACGCCCACAGCAGCAGCCATCCCCAGGTGGCGAACTCCGCCGGGTCACCCGTCGAGAATCGCGGTTCGATGGCCTCAGCGGTCGTCAGCGCAGCACGCCGGGAGTCCTCCAAGCGCCCCTCGCGCAGGAACAGCCAGCACTCGTTGAAGACGTTCCACGCGCCCAGCAGCGGGTCATCGGCCCGCTCCGCCGCCGTGATCCCCTCAGAGATCGCCTGGTAGGCGAGGTCGTACTGCTGGAGCTGGATCAGGGCCTGGGCGGAGAACTGGAAGGTCTGCGACAACAGCGTCAGCGCGGCGCGTTCTTCGTCCCCGCTTCGCGCGTCGGCCACCAGCGAACGAGCCTCCAGCAACAGTGGGGGAATCGTCTGCACGACCGCCCGGTAGTCGTCCTCCCGATACAGCCCGTTCGCCGCCAGGAACGAGGCCCGCACCGACTCATAGGTGACCGGGCCGTCAAGATCGGGCATCTGGACGCCTGCCAGCCCGCGCACCGGCTTGAGCGTCCGGCGCAGCGCGAAGAGGTCCGCGTGCACGGTCTCGTCCAGCGGCGACACGGGTTCCGGGGAAGGCTGGAACAGATCGGAGGTCCGTACATTCAACGCCTGCGCCAGTTTACGCAGCGTCGACACACGGGCGCTCTTGCGGTCACCCTGCTCAAGCTTGCGAATCGTGGACACGCTGACGCCCGAGCGCTCCTCCAGGTCCTCTTGCGTGAGGCCCTTACTCACCCGAATGCGCGCCAGGTTGTCACCGAGGGCTGGTTCCACCGCCATGATCCAGAACACCTCATCAGGGGTCGGCCTGCCTTCAGGGTAAATCCCGACTCGCGGATTCATCCCCCTGAACGACGGTCAGGTGTCGTAAGAGTGGGGAAGAAGTCTCTGGAACCCGCAGTCCGACAGGGACGGCCGCCGTGGGGGCGTGGTGATGGCGGCACAGGACATCGGCCGTCGCCGGTCTCCGCGCCGACAGGTGACGGTGGTCGGGAGCATGGATGCCGGGCGTCGTACGGGATGCGGCACCCGCCTGGACACAGGCGCGGGTACGGCGGGCGCGGTGATCGGAGTCTGCTCGGGTTGGAGTTGGGCGGGCACCAGCGGGATCGTCTCGGCCGGGGCCACGGTCGCGGGCAGCTCAAAGCAGGGCAGGGGAGATGAGCCGGTACGGCGAACCTCCAGACGCACGGCCATCAGCGTGCCGGAGGGCTGGACATACTCGTGGTCAGCGGACTGACCGGGACAGCCATGCGCGTAAGGCGCGTGTCCACAGGTGGCACAGCCCATCGGCAAGGGCGACGCGTCGGCGAAGCAGCCGCAGCCGATCGTCGATTTCCGGTCGAGGACCGGAGTACTAGGGTTGGTCATGGCTCAGGACTCACTTCCTGATCAAGGGCCCGTCCGGTCGTCGCAAGCGCCGGGCGGGTTCGCCATTTCTGGAGGTTGTGAAGCTGTAGCCATCACAACGCGTTAAGTCAGCACACGGACAGATGACAGTGGGGGAAACTGAGGGAAAGGCGTGGTTCCTCAGGCCGCGAAGAGGTGCATTGCGATGCCCGGTGAAGCTCCCCCATGGGCCGCACGGCTGCGAGCTGAACGGCGTGACCGTGAGTGGTCACAGCGGGATCTGGCGCGCGAGCTCGCCGAAGCCGCCAGCGAGGAGACACGGAGCCGCCTTCCCGAGCGCGAGAGCATTGTCCGGAACATCAAGAACTGGGAGGCTGGCGAGCACCAGCCCAAGGACCCCTACCGCCTGCTGTACTGCCGGGTGTTCGGCCTGGAGGAGGCTAATCTCTTCGACCTGGCGGAGCCACGGCGCCGTGACATCGTGGAGACGAGTCTCAGTACCATCGACTCCACGCCTTATCCGCCTCACCATGGCCCCGTAGCTCCGGAGCTCGTCATGTACTTCCTCGAACAGCTTCCCGGCCACTACAAAGCGGACATGTGGCTCGGCCCCCGCCACCTCATTCCGACCGTCGCGACTCAGGCACAGCTCATCAAGGAACTTGCCCAAGTAGCCGACGCGCCTGTGCGGCGAGGCCTGCTGAGCGCCGGTGTCGCTTATGCGGCACTGCTCGGCTGGCTTTATCAGGACGCTGGAGACATCAACCACTCCAGGGTCTGGCGGACCCTCACTTTGGACATGGCCCATCGCTCTCAGGACCCGCAGCTCGTCAGTTACGCCCTCACCAATAAAGCGATGCTCGCGGTCGATCTGGAGGATGGGCGCACCGTTGTCGACTATGCGGAGGCTGCCTTGGTCGACGAGAGCAAGTTGTGCCCGAAGGTGCGGATACTCGCTCTGGTCCACCAAGCGCATGGCCACTCGATGTTGCCGGTGAAGAACAAGAATCTAGTAGATCGACTTCTGGATCAGGCGGCCGATCTTGTAAATCGTGTCGACGACGAACATCCGTGGGGCAACGCCTGCCGTCGCACCGTCGGATACATCGACGTCCAACGAGCGACCGCTTACCTCCGGCTGGGCGCCTACCGTGAGGCCATCGCGCTCTGGGACCAAATCCTCGGCACGGCACCGGAGTCGGCGCGACGCGACAACGGTGTGTTCTGGGCACGCCAGGCAAGTGCTCTGGCCGCGATCCCTGAACCGGAACGAGTTGTCCAGATCGCGTCAGCCACTGCGTCGATTGTCGACGGCACCGGATCGACGAGGCTGCGTCAGGAACTCAAAGCCATTCCGCGACGAGCGACCGCCTGGGCAGATACCGCCTCCGGCCGGGAGTTGGCTGAGATCATCTCTCAGTTCGCCTGATCCATCGACGTGGAGATGCCGATGACCCTTCAGCCGTTGCCCGAAGAGGAGATCACCGCCCATCTGGCCGGGCTACCGGGATGGGAGCGCGAGGATCACGCCATTGCCCGCACCTTCAAGCACACGTATCACGAGTGTGTGCACATGGCGATGTACGTCGCGGCCAAGGCCCGAGAGGTCGGCCATCACCCCGACGTTCACATCACCTGGCAACGGATCCGCTTCGTGATCACCACTCACGACGCTGGAAACCGCCTCACGGCCAAGGACTTCGAGCTCGCGCACCACATCGATGCGATCGCCGCCGGCCACGGTGCCGAATCCCCTTCCCCTATGTCACCCCTCTTTACCCCAAAGGGCAGGCAGCGGATCTGATCGACGTTCCTCGCCAGACCTTCCGCAACGGGCCGTCGGATACGTCTACAAACGCATCGACCAGCCGGTCGTGGCCGCCGAGCCACTGGTGACCACCGCTGGAGCTCACGGGGCGACGGTGCCATTCGTCGGACCGCCAGGAACGGCGAGGCGAACTCGACGGTGAGGCTTCTGATCTGCGAGGGATTCAGCGGCGGGGGATGGCGCCGGGGCTGGGAGTCCTCGTGAAGCTCATGTCCATCCAGTGCCGCCAGTTCGAGCCGTTGTCAGTGCGCTCCCATTCGGCCGTCATGGAGTCGCCGTCTTCGGCGATCACCAGCGTCGCCCGCTCCGTCTCGCCGGCGAACGTCCAGACACCCTCGTCGTCGACGCTTGCCCGCATGGTGACGAAGTTGCCGTGATTGTCGAAGGAGCGCATGGGGTAGGTCCGGCTCGCTGGATCGTAGGGCCCGATCATCTCGATGACCTCGACGTGTTCCTCATTCATGCGCACGTCCACACGGTGAATGAGGAAGTGCTCGCCTGCCAGCCACTCGTAGGTGTCCGATCCGGCGACGCGGATCGCCGGGTCGGTCGGGGTGGCCGCTATACGCCCCTGCGAACGCCACCGGCCAACCAGCGCATTCAGGCGCTGGTTCTCCGATCGCGGGGCATGGGTGTTGTCGTCTCCTGACATGGCGGCTCCTTGTCATCGAAAGTGTGTAAGATGTTGCTTAAACACTTACACACTGTCCCGGCAGTGCGCAAACGAAGGCGGTGGCCCATGGACGACGCGCTTCGCGCTGTGGCGGACCCGACCCGCCGCGCCATCCTCGTCCTGGTGCGGGATCGCGAGGTGTCGGCAGGCGAGATCGCCGAGCGCTTTCCCGAGATCAGTCGCCCTGCGGTATCCCAGCATCTGCGAACGCTGACAGCAGCCCGCCTCGTCGACGTCCGCCGCGCAGGCAATCGCCGCTTCTATCGGCTACGTCCGGAGGGGCTGGCCGAGGCGGTGACGTTCCTGGAGACAATGTGGTCCACCTCGCTCAGCCGCCTCCAGCACGAAGCCGAGCAAGAGGAACGTGCGCACACCGGCGACCAGGACGTGAAGGGATCGTTGTGAGCAGGACGATTGAGCAGACGTTGCACATCCGTGCGCGTCCCGAGACGGTCTGGCGGTTCTTCACCGACCCGGCACGCCTGGCGCAATGGTGGGGAACGGCCGAGCTGGACGCCCGCCCCGGCGGCACCTTGCAGGTTGCGATGCACGGGGGCCCACGCCCGGTGATGCGCGGACGGTTCGTGGAGCTCGTGCCGTACGAACGTCTCGTCTTCACCTTCGGCTGGGAGGCCGCACCGGGAGTGCCCGACATGCCACCAGAGGCCTCCCGAGTCGAAGTCACCCTGACCCCGGACGGTGACGGCACCGAGCTCACCCTGCGCCACAGCGGTCTGCCGGCCGTACTCGAAGAGGAGACCGGCGACGGCTGGGCGCACCTGCTCCATCGTCTGGGCGAAACGGCGGAACGCCAGGAGATCCGCTGAACCTGGTCGCACACGCGCGTACGCCGCCCCCTGCTGCCGCCTCACGGACCAACCTCTGCGGAGAGGTCGCAACTCTTCCGGCGCAGTGGGTATGCGGTTCACTGATCGTCCAATCCGATCAGTCCTCAGGGAGGATCCATGGAAGCCCGCACCGAGACGGTCACCGTCGCCGACGGCTCGTTCGACCTGCACCTGTGGCTGCCGGAGAGCGGCGGCGGACCCGTCGTCCTGCTGATCCCGGAGATCTGGGGGGTCGGCCCCTACATCCGGAAGGTCGCCGAGGACCTGGCGGCGCTCGGATACGTCGTCGGCGCGCCGGACCTGTTCTGGCGGCTGCACCCCAACTGGGTGGCCGACCACGACGAGGCCGGGCTGGCCGCGTCGTTGAAGCTGGCCTCCGAGTTCGACGTCCCGCACGGTGTGGCCGACTCGGCCATGGCGCTGGCACACCTGAAGGGGCTGCCGGAGGCCGAGGGCGGGGCCGCGGTGATCGGATTCTGCCTGGGCGGCTCGATCAGCTACCTCCTCGCGGCCACCACCGAGGTGGACGCGGTGCTGTCGTTCTACGGCTCCGCCGTACCGGACGCCACGGGCCTGATGGAGAAGATCACCTCCCCGGTCCTGTTCGTGTTCGGCGGCTCGGACCCCTATATCCCCCGCGAGCAGGTCGCCAAGGTGGAGGAGGCCGCGGCGGGACGGCCGGGCATCGAGACGCACGTCGCCGAGAAGGCCGGGCACGCCTTCCACAACCACGAGGCCCCGCAGTTCTACGATCCCGAGGCTGCGCCGGTCGCCTGGGCGCGCGCCGTGGACTTCCTCCGGCGCCACCTCGGGTGAGCCCGGTGGCCGGGACGCGGGCACGGAGGCGGGACGCAGGGGCGGGACTCACGGCGCCTCGCGGGAGGAGTCCCGGCTGGGGCCCTTGCTCGGAGGTCACCTTCCCGTAGCCCCGGAAGCCGTCCGGCGGGTGGCCGTCCCCGGCATCATTGCCCCATGCAGCAGGTGTGGGACGCATGGGGAAATATCATCATCGCAGCGGTCCTGGCGGTTCCGCCGGCTCTCATCGCCGTCCGCCTTCTGACCTTGCGCCGCCTCCGCGCGGGCCATCCCTTTCCGGCCCGTACGGCCGTCGCCGACGTCGTCATGGTGATCGGGACCGCCCCCTGGATCTGGATGATCCTCACCCCGGGGACGGGCGGCAGCGGCCTCAGCCTCATCCCGTTCAGGGATCTGTGGACGGTGTTTCAGGGGCCGGGCGAGACGGCGTTCGTGCAGGTCGGAGGGAATCTGCTGGTCTTCGCCGCACTCGGCGCGATGCTCCCGGTCCGCTCGGCGCGCGCCGCCTCGCTCGCCGGGGTCGCCGCCGTGGCGGCGACCGCGTCACTCGCCGTCGAACTCCTCCAGTACGGCCTGCGCCTGGGCCGGGTGAGCTCCGTCGACGATGTGCTGGTCAACACGGCGGGTGCCGTACTGGCCGCGGCCGTCACGCGCCGGTGGTGGGCCCGGCGAATAGTGGATGGGACCGTTCCACGGTAACGGACCGGGAAAACTCCCGGAGATCGCCACACAGGCACGATCCGCTCAAAAGAAGCACGGTACCAACCTCTGCATCTGTGCGATCGTGGACAAGACGGGGCAAGTTCTCTGGAGACGCCAAACCCGGTTGGTGACAGAGGGTGATCAAACGTGCAGCAATCCCCGGTTCCTCCCGAGCCCCCGATCTATCGGCGCATCGCCGACGGGCTTCGCGAAGCGATCCTGTCCGGCGAGCTCCGAGACGGGGACCGGCTTCCGGGCGAGAACGCCCTGATGGCGCAGTACGGCATAGCCCGTGCGACCGCCAGGCAGGCCCTGTCCGTGCTCATCAATGAAGGACTGGCCGTGCCCAAGCGCGGCTCAGGAGTCTACGTCCGCCAGTTCCGGCCGATCAGGCGGCACGGTTCCCGGCGGCTCTCACATGATCAATGGGGGCAGGGCCACGCGATCTGGGACTCCGACACCAGAGGCCGCCCCTACACCGTGGACGACGTGAACATCGACAGGGAGGTCGCCGAGGACGCCGTGGCCCGGGTCCTGAACAGCACCGAGGTGTGGGTACGGCGGCGACGCTACTCGGTGGACGGCAGGCCGGTGCAGCTCTCGGTCTCCCACTTCCCCGCCGCCCTGGTGGACGACACCGCCATCACACGGCACGACACCGGCCCGGGAGGCGTCTACGCGCGCCTGGGCGACCTCGGCCACACCCCCGTGCGCTTCAGCGAAGAGGTGCGCGCCCGAATGCCCCATCCGCACGAGACCGTCCAGCTCGACCTGCCGGCCGGTACCCCCGTCATCGCGATCGGCCGGATCGCCTACACCGCGACCGGCCTCCCGGTCGAGGTCAACGAGATGATCCTCGACGCCGCCTCTTATGTACTTCAATACGATTTCGACTCATAGATCAAGGCCATCCGTCAACCGATAGGTTGACCTGTCCCCTACGATCATTGATTTCTCTAGAGAAGTGCCTCACCTTCGGAAGTGGAACGTCACGCAGACGGACCTGGGCGCGGGGAAGGTGCATAGATGTCATTCGACCGGCATCTGGCGGAAATCGCCCGGGAGTTCCCCGACTGGACGATCTGGCGGAGCGACGCGGGTCGGTGGTGGGCTACCCGCCACCACCCGCTGACCCCCGCCCAGCGTGACATCGGCTGCGCGATGACCATCGACGCGGACGAACCGGAAGGACTGCGAGAGCAGTTACACGAACAACAGGACCGTTCCGACGGAAGGGATTCCTGACAGCCGCCCGGTGCCCGGGTCAGCGGATCTCGCGCGGCCCCGGCGCCGGGCCCCCAATCGCGGAAGCCCCCGACCCTATCGGGGGCGGGGGCTTCCGCTTGATGTCAGCGGCCGCAGGGCTGTGGAATGTCACCGGCTCCACCCGCGGCGGACACGGCCGTCACTTCCGTGCGGCGTACTCGTCGTTCTCCTTGGCGCCCCGGCCCAGGCGCACGTCGGTGTCGTCCAAGATCTCGGTACGGCGGTCGCCGGCGAAGTCGTCGTCGTGGTCCTCGTGCTCGTCGTCCACGATCACCCGGACGGCCTCGACGTCGGACTCCACGTCAGACTCGGCCTCGGCTCCGGGCTCGGCCCCCTGCCGGGACCCGTGCCCCTCCCCCTGCCCGGCCTGCTGGTCGGGTCCGGCGGTCACCTCGGCCGGAGCACCGTCCGCCGGAACGGCGACGACGGCGGACTGGACGGGAAACTGCGGGAGCAYGGAGCTCTCGTCGATCAGGGCTCCGGCGGCGTTCTCGCGGTGGATCAGGTCCCCCAGCACGGCGCCCATCTCGTTGAGGCGGCGCATGACCTCGCGGTGGGTGTCGGTGAGGTAGGAGACCCGGCGGCCGGTGGTCTCGTCCAGGACCGTGGAACGCTGCTGGGCCGCCGTCAGCATGGCGTGGGCCTCGGCGGCGGCGGAGGACACGGTGGACTCCGCCTCGGCCCGAGCGCTGCCCAGGGTGGACTCCGCCTCGGCCCGGGCGCTCTCGATCGTCCGCTCCGCCTCGCTCCTGGCCGAGGTGACCATCCGGTCGGCCTCGGCGCGGGCGCCGCGCAGGGTCTCCTCGGACTCCGTGCGCGCCGCGTTGAGGGTCTCCTCGGCGTCGCCGCCGGCCTGGGCGAGCATGTGCTCGGCGGCGGCGGTGGCCTCGGCGACCCGGCGCTCGGCCTCCTGCTGGGCGGCGTTCATTATGCCCTCGGCCCGTTCCAGGGCCGAGTTGACCAGCCGGTGGGCCTCTTCGGCGGCGTCCTCGCGCAGTTTGCTGGCCTCGGCGTCGGCGACCTGCTTCTTGGAGGCCGCCTCCTCCTCGCCCAGCTTCAGGATCTGGCTGAGACGCTGGCCGAGTTCGTCGTAGTCTTGCGGGGCGTCGGAGAGTCTCCGCCGGGCCTCGGAAAGCTCGATGCGGCCCCGCTCGGCCTGCTCGATCGCCCGTGCGAGCCGTTCCTCCAGATCACGGATCTGGTGGCGGTTGCGGTTCATGTAGTCGTGAACCTGGCGACGGTTGTAGCCGCGCATGACGACCTCGAACGAGTCCTCATGCATCAGATCGGGAAAGCTCTCGTGCTGATTTGTCATAGCGCTGCCCGTAGAGGTTGTGTGGCGGGAAAGGAGACGTCAGGAGACGACTTTCCTGCTTACTGTCCAAGTCCGCAACCGGAACGCCCGACCTGCGTGCGGAAATATCGGACAAGCTCACTCACCGTAACATCAATCCCATGGACACCAGCCCCTACATCGCCGCCCTCGACGGTGACGCGACCCCCCAGATCCACCCAGAGGCCTACATCGCCCCCGGCGCGGTGGTCGTCGGCCGGGTACGCCTCGGCCGTGCCGCGAACGTCTGGTACGGCTCGGTCCTCCGCGGCGACGACGAGCTCATCGAGGTCGGCGAGGAGTGCAACATCCAGGACCTGTGCTGCCTGCACGCCGACCCCCGCGAGCCCGCCGTGCTGGAACCCCGGGTCAGCCTCGGCCACAAGGCCATGGTGCACGGCGCCCACGTGGAGACCGGCGCGCTCGTCGGCATCGGCGCGATCGTGCTCGGCGGGGCCCGGATCGGCGCGGGCTCGCTCGTCGCGGCCGGCGCCCTGGTGGGGCCGGGCAAGAGGATCCCGGCCGGGGTGCTCGTCGCGGGCGTGCCCGGAAAGATCATCCGCGAGCTCACCGACGACGACCGCGACTCCTTCGCCCGCACCCCCGACAACTACATGGCCAAGGCGGCGCGGCATCGGGCGGCCGTCCCCGTCACGGGCGACACGGGTGCTGATCGCTGACGCCGGGAGAGCATGGGTAACATGACCGCCGTGCGGCAGTGGGACTGTTTCGACGCCATCGAGAGCGATGTGCGCGCCATGGTCGCCGACCACCGGTGGGCGGCGCTCCCGCTGCCCGCGCGCGCCCAGGCCGTCGCGCTGCGCACCCTGGCCGCCCCGGACGGCGGACGCTGGCTGTTCGGCGCGCACGCCCGGTGGTACCGGCAGGATCCCGCGGACGGTCGCTGGCACCTGGCCGCACCACCGGCCGACCCGGGCTTCCGGGCGGCGGCACAGGTGGTCCAGGTCACCTCGATGATCTCGCCCCACCTGGTCCCGGGCGGCCCCGACTTCACCGCGGACCGGGGATCGGTCCAGGGTTTCGTCGGCCCGGACGTGCCCCCCGAGATCACCGAGCGGGTCCGCGAGCTGGTCATCGCCCAGCGTGGCAGGCGCAGGGAGGACTTCCCGCTCACCGGGCCGTTCGCCGACCTCTTCGCCAGGGAGGTCGCCAGCCCGGTCGCGGCGGTCTGGGGCACGCTCATGTGGTGCGCCTACGCCCCGGCGTTCGACGGCAACGAGGTGCTGCTGTCGATGTTCGGGGAGTTCCTGGCCCGCCCGCTCCCCGGCGACGAGTGGGTCCGCTGGCTGCCCGCCGCCTCGCTGGACGACCTGGTGGCGCTGTACGGCGAGCGGGTCCGGGCGGGTCACCCCGAGGCCGGTCTCCGGCTGGTCGCGCTGATGGCCGACACCGCCGACGCGGTCCGCGGCGACCGGCGCTTCCGCCCCCGGGCCGAGTCCCTGCTGACCATGATCGAGCCGGTGCTCCGCCGTACCGGCCCCGACCCCTCCGTGGCCCACTACGGCGACGACGCCGTACGGCAGGCATGGCTGTCGCGCTGCCCGCCCCACGTGACGCTGCCGGACTCCTCCCCGGGGGAGCACTTCCAGCACGCGCTCTACGACCTGGTCCAGGCCCTGGGGTTCCTCGTCCCCAAGGGCGCCGACCCTCGGGCGGTGGCGGTCTCGCTCCTCGCGGCCGACCTGGCGGCGTCCGCGCCCAGGGCGGCCGACGTGCTCTACCCGTGGCTGGATCCGGAGCTGCGTCACATCCTCCATGTGGTGCTCACCGACCCGTCGCATCCGCTGCGGGGATGCTGGCCGCGCTCGGGCGAGCTGCACTCCGCGCTCCACCCGCCGGACCGGGCCTCGGCGGCGGCCCTGCTGGGCGCCGCCTACGCCACCGGGCTCGCGTGGTGCCGTCTGAGCGGGACCACGGTGCCGGACCGCGGGTTCGTCACGGCCTCGGCGCTCGTGCATCGCCTGACGCACGAGCGGGACGATCCGATCCCGGGCATATCGGGGACCTTCCCCCGCCACTTCTGACAAGCGTCAGCATACTTAAACCACAAATGGAGTTATTTTCTCCTTACTCTCCTTATATCCCTGTATCCCCCCACGCATCGGCCGATTGCCTGAATCGTGATCTCGCAATCGGGAAATGATCCTTCTGAGGGCGTGAGCGTGCCGGAAGGAATGGTCCCGATGGGCCATGGGCACGAAAGACCGCCCGCCGTAACCTCGAAGTGGGTGTGGGCTGCGGAAGGAAGGACGACGCGGTGGGGCACGACGACCTGGACTCTAGGGTCCACGACCGTGTCGCGTTGGACGAGATCGCGCTCTATGCCGAGGTGCTTACCGCCGTCGCCATCAGCGAACGGCCACTCACCTTGGCGGAGCTCGACAACGCGCTCGGATTGAGTGCTTCGGCGATCTGCTGAAGCCGATGAGAGAACCGTCCAGACGACCTAGTCCCGGACTCCTCGACAGGGGTCCGGGACGTGGTTCGGAAAGATGGTCCGGTGACTAGTCACGAACGGACGAGGCGGGCGATCGCCGCCGAGGCCTCCTTGACCTTCTCCTCCGCCTCCGGGCCGCCGGTGCTGATCGCGTCGGCGACGCAGTGCCCGATGTGATCCTCCAGCAGGTCGAGCGCCACCGCCTGGAGCGCCCGCGTGGCGGCTGACACCTGTGTCAGCACGTCGATGCAGTAGGCGTCCTCTTCGACCATCCGCTGCAGGCCCCTGATCTGTCCCTCGATCCGCCGCAGCCGGGTCAGATAGGCCTGCTTGTCTCCGCTGTACCCATGCATGCCCCAACGGTACCCGGGCCGGGCTCAGCGGGAGGTGGACGCGATCAGTTTCTCCCACTGCTCGGCCACCGAAGGCGCCGAATAGGCGGCCGCGGCCCCCAGCGCGCCGGCCGCGAGCTCCCGGCGGCGGCGCTCGTCGTCGATGAGCGCGAGCAGCGCCGAGGCGTACGCCTCGATCTCGTCGCCGCCCTCGGGGACCAGGACCCCGCTGCGGCCGTCGGTCACGAACTCGCCCGGCCCCCTCGGGCTGTCGAAGCCGATCACCGGCACCCCGCTGGCCATCGCCTCGATCACGGTCATCCCGAGCACCTCGGTCCGGGAGGTCGTCGCCACGATCGACGCCTTGGCGAACTCGCCGGTCAGATCGGAGGTCGTGCCCATGAAGTAGACGTGGTTGTGCAGGTTCAGGTCCTGGACCAGGCCTCGCAGGCGCCTGTCCTCCGGGCCGCCGCCGTACAGGCGCAGCCGCCAGTCGGGACGCCGGCCGGCGATGGTGGCGAACGCGCGGATCAGCCGGTCGTAGGCCTTCACCGGCACCAACCGCCCGCCCGCCGCGACGATGCGGTTGTCCATCCGCGAGCGCGGCCAGGGACCGGCGGGGAGCGCGTCCGGGATCAGCCGGACCTCGATGCCGGCCGCCAGCAGGTCGTCCCACTCCTGACGGCTCTTCTCGGTGGCCGTGGCGACCGCGTCCAGGCGGGGGTAGAACTTCTTGATCGGTCCGGGCACCGGCGGCCGGCCCCACTCCCGGGCGATCCGCACGACGTCGCGGGGCGCGTGCCTGGCCACCTGGACGCTCAGCCCCGGCCTGGTGCTGATGATCACATCGGCCTTGAGCGCGCGCAGCCGCCGCCACAGCGCGACCTCGGCGCGCATCTGCCCCCGCGGCAGCAGGTGCCGCACACCGGGCTGGGCGTCGACCAGCCAGGACAGTGTCACCCCCGGCTCCACCGGGAAGAACGGCCTCTCCCTGTGGCGCCGGACGCTGATGATCTCGACCTGGTGGCGCTCGGCCAGCTCCCCCGCGAGGTTGACGACCGATCGGACATCACCCCGCATGCCGTAGACGGAGGGGAGAAGCAGGCAGATCCTCAACCGCCGACCTCGATCCTGAGCTCGTCGTCCGCTGTGTAGCGGGGCCGGATCGGCACTCCGTCGATCTCCTCGGCCGGGTAGTGCAGGCGGCGGTGCTTGCCGTCGACGTCGTCCAGCCGGGAAGCCAGGCGGAGCGGCGCGGCCAGGCCGTCCACCTCCAGGGAGGGTTCCCAGGTGCCGGACTGCTCGGGCGCGGCGGCCAGCACGTCGCACAGGGAGAGCGCGGCGTGGAAGCGGACCCCCTGGACCGTCGCGACGGCGGTCAGCTCGGCGTCGGGGTGGTTACGGCGGAGCGCGAGCCGCGCCTCGTGCCGGGACTCGTCGTCGTCGAGGCCGGTGAAGGCCAGCAGCCCGGTGACCTCGAAACGGCCCTCCCGGAACCAGACCGCGCGGACCTCCGCGGCGGGCTCGGCCTCGTCGACCTTCAGGGCCAGGAAGCCGTTGCGCGTCCGGTAGGCCCGGTAGGCCAGGGCCCGGCGGCTCAGCGCGTAGGCGTCGAGATGGTCGAGGGAGAAGCCGGGATCGATGCTCCGCAGCCGGGTGCGCGTCCCCTCCTGCCGCAGGTGGACGTCCCAGCGGCCGGGAGTGAGGGCCAGCGGCGCCAGCGAGATCGCGAGCGTCGCGTCGCGCGCCTCCGCTCCGGAGGCGCCCAGCGCCACCGTGTGCTCGACGGCGGTGACCCGGTGACGCAGGATCAGTTCGGCGTCGCCCGCGAGCGGCTCGCGGAGGGACAGGCGGAGCGAGAGGACGTCGGCCAGAGTGACCTCGGCATCCGTGACGACGACACGCATCGTCAGCTCCCTCCCCGTCAATGAGCTACGCGACGTTGAGGTTACCGTGATTTTTCCGTAATCGACAGGAAGAGTTTCGGACCTAGCGTCCTTTTCTCAACATCTTTACCGATTGTCAGGCACGGTCCGCAAAGCGGGCCGTGCCTGACCGGGATTCAGGACGTCTTGACGGGCTGTCCCTTGATGGACTTGATCAGAAGCTGGGAGACGTCCACGACCTCCAGCGTCTCCTTCGCCTCGCCCGCGTTCTTCTTCTCGTTGATCGAGTCGCCCAGCATGACCAGGCAGAACGGGCAGGCGGTGGAGATGGTGTCGGGGTCGGTGGTCAGCGCCTCGTCCACGCGCTCGGTGTTGATGCGCTTGCCGATCCGCTCCTCCATCCACATCCGCGCGCCGCCGGCGCCGCAGCAGAAGCCGCGCTCCTTGTGGCGGTGCATCTCCTGGGCCTGCACGCCCGGGACCTTGGCCATGATGTCGCGGGGCTGGGAGTACACCTTGTTGTGGCGGCCGAGGAAGCACGGGTCGTGGTAGGTGATCTTCTCCTCGATCGGCGTGACCGGGACCAGCTTGCCCTCGTCCACCAGCTTGGCCAGGAGCTGGGTGTGATGGACGACCTCGTAGGTCCCGCCGAGCTGCGGATACTCGTTGGCGAGGGTGTTGAAGCAGTGCGGGCAGGTGGCGACGATCTTCTTGACCCCGGCCTCGTTCAGCGTCTCGATGTTCTGCTTGGCCAGCATGTCGAAGAGGAACTCCATACCCAGGCGGCGGGCCGGGTCGCCGGTGCAGGCCTCCATCGGGCCGAGCACCGCGAACTTCACCCCCGCCACGTGCAGCAGCTCCGCGACCGCCTTGGTGGTCTTCTTGGCCCGGTCCTCCAGGGCTCCGGCGCAGCCGACCCAGAACAGGTATTCGGTGTCCTCGGGCATCTTCTCGTCGATGAGCTGGACCTCGATCGGGTCGACCTCGCGGCCGGCGAGCTCCTCGATCCAGTCGGCCCGCTTCATCTCGGACATCCCCCACGGGTTGCCCTTGTTCTCAAGGTTCTTGACCATGACGCCGGCCTCGGACGGGAAGTTCGACTCCACCATCACCTGGTAGCGGCGCATGTCGAGGATGTGGTCGATGTGCTCGATGTCCACCGGGCACTGCTCGACGCAGGCGCCGCAGTTGGTGCAGGACCACAGCACGTCCGGGTGGATGACGCCGTCCTCGCCGACCAGGGGCTTGTCCAGCAGGGCCAGCACGTCCTCGTGCAGGTCGGCGCGCTGGTCCTGGGCGGCCGTCAGGTACGGGGCGACCTTGAAGGCGTGGTCGCGCTGGTCGAGGATGAGCATCTTCGGCGACAGCGGCTTGTCGGTGTTCCAGGCCGGGCACTGCGACTGGCAGCGACCGCACTCGGTGCAGGTGTAGAAGTCGAGGAAGCCCTTCCAGGTGGTGTCCTCGATCTTGCCGCGCCCCAGCCTGTCACCGTCGAGGTCCTCGTCCTCGAAGTCGACGACCTTGCCGTCGATCCGCATCGGCTGGGCCGGACCGTTGCCGTCCGGGCGGCGGGAGAACATCACGTTCAGCGGCGCGGTGAAGATGTGCAGGTGCTTGGAGTTCACCACGATGACCAGGAACACCAGCATGACGCCGATGTGCAGGAGCAGCCCGACGTGTTCCAGCACCTCGTTGGCGGAGGCGCCCATCGGCCGCAGCAGGGCGGCGGTGGCCTCGGAGGCGAACGCCCCCGAGGCGTAGGGGAGATTGCCGGTGTTGAACGCCGCGCCGCGGAAGAGGAACATCGTCCAGATCACATTGAAGATCATGAAGAGGACGAGCCAGGCGCCGCCGAGATGCGAGCCGGAGAAGCGGGACCTGCGACCGAGCTTCTTGGGCGAGTTCTTGATCCTGATGACCGCGAAGGCGATCAGGCCGATCAGGGCCGCGACCGCGATGAAGTCCTGCAGGAAGCCCAGGACGGCCCAGGTCCCGATGAGCGGGATGTGGAAGTCGGGCGTACCGGTGATCGCGCCCTGGATCAGCGAGCCGTAGGCCTCCAGGTAGACGGTCGCCAGGATGAAGAAAGCCCACATGACGAAGAAGTGCGCGGTGCCCGAGGCCGTCCACTTGAGCAGCTTCTTCTGCCCGAAGACCTCGACGAGCTGGGCCTTGATCTCGTCGCCTACATTGTTCTTGGCGTATTCGACCCGCTCGGGCGCGGGTGGCCCGACGGTGGCGAGCTGGTAGAGGAACAGCACACGGCGCGCGGCAAGCGCGACCGCGACGGCTGTCATGACCAGCCCGATGATCGCTACCCAGAGCACGGGGTCCTCCCACAGACGGCGTTGGCTGCCAGCGTACGACCGCCGGTCATCCACGGTGACGACGGGTCGCCACAAATCCTACCGATGGGTAACATGTTCTCCGGTCGCGACCCGTGGTGAACGTGGTCACCATATGGCCACTTCGATGCCCAGAACAATGCTCTGTACACATGTCGCCGCCGGGTTCCGCCCGCCGGCGCCCTCGTGATGCCGCCCGCCGGCGCCTCCCGAGTTCCGCCCGCCGGCGCTGTCAGGATCCATCGAGATAGCGCTGGACCGTGGGGGCGAGCAGCTCCACCAGCTCCTCGATCTCGGCCGAGGCGAGCGGCTCCAGCTTGACGACGTAGCGCATCAGGACCACCCCGAAGAGCTGGGCGAAGGCCGCCTCCATCCGGATCGGCGGGATCCCCAGCCCCTCCGCGACCCGGTTCACGAGCGCGTGCGTGAGGAACTCGCGGACCATCGAGACCACCCGGTCGTTGGTCATCGCGGTGCGGACCAGCGCCAGCACGGGCTGGCGGGCTTCGGCCTCCGAGGTCATCGTCAGGACGAACCGGGTCAGCCGCTCGCCGATCTCCTCGCGCGGCCCGTTCATGATCGTCGGAATGACCTCGTCGGGGTTGACCGGCAGCTCCATGGCCGCGACGAACATCCCCTCCTTGCTGGCGAAGTAGTGATGGACCAGCGCCGGGTCCACCCCCGACTGGCGGGCGATGCCCCGGATGGTCGCCTTGTCGAACCCCTTCTCCGAGAAGGTCTCGCGGGCGGCCGCGAGGATCTGCCCGCGCGTGTCCGCCGACCCGGGCCGGCGCCCGGGACGCCTCCTGCCGCTCTCGGGCCGCTCGCTCTCGGGCCGCTCGCTTACGGGCTGCTCGCCCGTGGGCCGCCCGCTCACCGGCCGTTCTCCCGCGTCGTCCGCGGATCGTTCGCTCACAGGTCGTTCACTCACCGATGTGTTCTGCCGTGTCACCTACGGGCCGTCCGTCCGGAGGTCGTACGCTCATCGCCGGTCCCCCGCTCACACGCTGGAGGGCGTGGCGAGGTGCAGGCGCGCGAAGGCCAGCGCCTCGGCGAGGTCGTCGATCCGCTCCGTACGGCTGGCCGCCTTGCGCGTGTTGATCTCCAGCACGACCAGGCCGTCGTAGCCGTTGCCCGCCAGGCGCTCCAGGATCGGCGCGCACGGCTGGCCGCCCCGGCCGGGGACCAGGTGCTCGTCCTTGTTGGCCGTCCCGACGCCGTCGGCCAGGTGCAGGTGGGCGAGCCGGTCGCCGAGCTTGGTGAACATCTCCATCGCGTCGACCCCGGACACCGCCGTGTGCGACAGGTCCAGCGTCACCTGCGGGAAGTCGTAGTCGACCGGGTTCCAGTCCGGCGAGTAGGGCACGACCTCGTTGCCCCGGGCCTTCAGCGGGAACATGTTCTCCACGGCGAAGACCACGTCGGTCTCCTCCCGCATCCGGGCCAGGCCGACCTCGAAGTCGCGCGCGTAGTCGCGCTGCCAGCGGAACGGCGGATGCACCACGACCGTCCTGGCGCCCACCCGCTCGGCGGCCCGCTGCGCCCGCTGGAGCTTGGCCCACGGGTCCTTGCCCCACACCCGCTGGGTCACCAGCAGGCACGGCGCGTGGATGGCCAGGATGGGCAGCCCGTAGTGGTCCGACAGCCGCTCCAGGACGTCGACGTCCTGGCTCACGGGGTCGGCGCCCACCATGATCTCGACGCCGTCGTAGCCCAGCCTCGCGGCCAGCTCGAAGGCGTCCGGCGTGCGCTCCGGGTAGACGGACGCGGTGGACAGCGCGATCTTCGCACTAGGTACTCGGATAACGCTCATACGGCTTCCTCGCCTCCGGCTGGAGTTCGCGTGAGCGGGCGCCGCCGTGCCCGCAGGCCCCGCTCGCTCCGCTCACTCACGATGCCAGCCTAAGCGGGACGGCGGACGAGTGGAGTCCGGCCTCGCTGATGCAGCGGAGATCACATCGCTACGGTGGGGACATGCCGCGGTTCATGCAGGGCGCCATCCCCAGCCCGAACATCTGGAACACCCCGCACGTCTACGAGCTGGAGAACCGGGCGGTCGACCCCGACGGGCAGGCCGATGCGGCGATGGCCGCCATCCGGCCGTGGGACGGCGCGACGGTCCTCGACATCGGCTGCGGCAGCGGCTACCACCTGCCCTCCCTGTCGGCCGCCGCCGCCCGGGTGATCGGTGTCGAGCCGCACGGCGACCTCGTCGAGCTGGCCAGGCGCCGCTGCCGCCCGCTGCCCAACGTCGAGGTCCACGCGGCCGTCGCCCAGGCCCTCCCGCTGCCCGACGCCTCGGTGGACGTGGCCGTCGCCCGCTGGGCCTACTTCTTCGGCCCCAGCTGCGAGCCGGGCCTGGCCGAGCTCTCCCGGGTGGTACGGCGGGGCGGCGCGGCCTTCGTGATCGACCTCGACGCCACCCGCGGCGCCTTCGGCCGCTGGTTCAGCCAGACCGTCCCCACCCACTCGGCCAGGTCCGTCGAGGACTTCTGGAGCCGCCAGGGCTGGCAAAGCCGCCCCCTCGACCTGCGCATGTCCTTCGAGCGCCGCGCCGACCTGGAGGCGGTGCTCCGCATCGAGTTCACCCCCGCGATCGCCGACCGGGCCATCGCCGAGACCCCCGGGCTGGAGCTCGCCTACCCCAACGTCCTGCGCTGGAAGCTGTTCTGACCGCTCCGGGAGGCCGCCTGCCGGACGGCCGGGATGAAAAGTCCTCCGAAACCGCTTGACCTTGTCGTTGATGTCAACGTTTAGCGTGAGGCCGTAAGGAGGACGGATGCGGATCGGGGAGCTCGCGAGACGGGCCGGGGTCAGCACCCGCGCGCTGCGCTACTACGAGCAGCAGGGGCTGATCACGGCACGGCGGGCGGCCAACGGCTACCGGGAGTACGGCGAGGCGGACCTCAAGCTCGTCACCGAGATCAGGTCGCTGCTCGGCGTCGGCTTCACCCTGGATGACGCCCGGCCGTTCGTGGCGTGCCTGCGGGCCGGCCACGAGTCGGGCGGGTCCTGCCCGGAGTCGGTGGCGGTCTACCAGCGCAAGCTGGCCGAGATCGACGACGAGATCCGCACGCTGCTCGCCCGGCGGGCCGAGGTCGCCGGACAGCTGACCGAGGCCTGTCCCGGATGCGTACTGAGAAAGCAGGGAGAGTCATGATCACTTTGACCGCCGAGAACTTCGCCGAGCAGGTGCTCCAGAGCGACAAGCCCGTCCTGGTCGACTTCTGGGCCGAGTGGTGCGGGCCGTGCCGGATGATCGCGCCGGTTCTGGAGCAGATCGAGGCCGAGTACGGCGACCGCGTCACGATCGCCAAGCTCAACTACGACGAGCACCAGGAGATCGCGGCCCGCTACGGCGTCATGGGCCTGCCGACGCTCAACCTCTACAAGGGCGGCGAGGTGGTCCAGCAGATCATCGGCGCCAAGCCCAAGCGCCTGCTCCTCGCCAACCTCGAAGACCACATCTAGGCGCCCCCGGCTCCCGCAGGACCCGCGGCGCCGCTCGGGGCTCCCCGTCCCACCGGCCGTGGACATCGGGGAGCAGGCCGCCCCGGCCCAGCCGCTCCTGAGCCCCCACGGTACGGCCCGCGGCCGAGGACCCGGCCGAGGAAGGGCCGGACCGCCGCCGGGCCGTGTGACGCCTTTCCGCCCTCCCCGGTACGGCGTGAGCCGTACCGGGTGAAAGTTGTCGGTCGGGACCGGTAACGTGCGGCCATGGCTAAGAAGGTCGGCTATCGCTGTGGTGAGTGCGGTTGGCAGACCGCCAAATGGGTGGGTCGCTGCGGCGAGTGCCAGGCCTGGGGCACGGTCGAGGAGGAGACCGCCCGCGGTGGCGTGAACGTCGCCTCCGCCGGGGCGGTGTCGGCCCCCGCCGTCCCGATCGGACAGGTCAAGGCCGAGGTGGCGCACGCGCGCGGCACCGGCGTGCCCGAGCTCGACCGGGTGCTCGGCGGCGGCCTCGTGCCGGGCGCCGTCGTGCTGCTGGCCGGGGAGCCGGGCATCGGCAAGTCCACGCTCCTGCTGGAGGCGGCGGCCAAGATCGCCCGGCAGCAGACCGTCCTCTACATCACGGGCGAGGAGTCGGCCGCCCAGGTGCGGGTCAGGGCCGACCGGATCGGCGCGATCCAGGACCAGCTCTACCTCGCGGCCGAGACCGACCTGAGCGCGCTGGTGACCCACGTGGAGAAGGTCCAGCCGGACCTGCTCATCGTCGACTCGGTGCAGACGATCGGCTCGGCCCAGGCGACCGGGGTGCCCGGCGGGGTCACCCAGGTCAGGGAGGTCGCCGGCAACCTGGTCCGGCTGGCCAAGGAGCGGGGCATGTCCACGGTGCTGGTCGGCCACGTCACCAAGGAGGGCTCGATCGCGGGCCCCCGGACGCTTGAGCACCTGGTCGACGTCGTGCTCCACTTCGAGGGCGACCGGCACTCCCGGCTCCGCATGGTCCGCGCCATCAAGAACCGGTACGGCCCCGTCGACGAGGTCGGCTGCTTCGACCTGCACGAGGGCGGCATCGAGGGGATCGCCGACGCCAGCGGCCTGTTCGTCTCCCACCGCGCCGAACCGGTGCCCGGCACGTGCGTCACGGTCACCCTGGAGGGCACCCGGCCGCTGCCCGCGGAGGTCCAGGCCCTGGTCGCGCGGACCGAGGCGCAGCAGCCGCGCCGCTCCTCCTCCGGGCTCGACACCTACCGGGTGACGATGGTGCTGGCCGTGCTGGAGCGGCGGCTCAACGCCAAGCTCGGCGGCTGCGACGTGTTCACTGCGACCGTGGGCGGCATCAAGCTCAGCGATCCGGCGGTGGACCTGTCGGTGATGCTCGCGGTGGCCAGCGCCGCCGGAGACAAGGCACTGCCACCCGGGCTGATCGTGATGGGCGAGGTGGGCCTGGCCGGCGAGCTGCGCCCGGTGCGCGACGTGCGCCGCCGCCTGTCGGAGGCGGCACGGCTGGGCTTCACCCGCGCCCTGGTCCCGGCCGGCTCCCTCGACGCGGGCAAGCGAAAGAACGGCGAACGCTCCCTGGTCCCGGTCGGCGGCCGGAGCGCGAGCTTCCTGCCGGGGTTCGACGTCGTCGAGGCGGACAACGTCTGGGACGCCCTCACTCACGTCACCTAGAGGTGACCATCCGGCGATTCGGGCCTCCGCGGGGCGGCCGCCGGTAAGCTGAGCGTGATACGCGGACCACGGGGGTCATGTGCCAGCAAACTACAAAGGGCTCGACGAGCGCCGCAGGGCCGTCCTCGCCGCGGTCGCTCCGGGCACCGCGCTCCGCGACGGCCTGGAACGCATCCTTCGCGGCCACACAGGCGGTCTGATCGTCCTCGGCCACGACAGCACGGTCGAGGAGATCTGCAGCGGCGGCTTCGAGCTGGACGTCGAGTTCTCCGCGACGCGGCTGCGTGAGCTCGCCAAGATGGACGGTGCCATCGTGTTGAACGCGGGCGACCTCAGGATCGTGCGCGCGGCCGTGCACCTGATGCCCGACCCGTCCATCCCCACCGACGAGTCGGGCACCCGGCACCGCACCGCCCAGCGAGTGGCCGTGCAGACGTCCGTGCCCGTCATCTCCCTCAGCAAGTCCATGCGGATCATCGCCCTCTACCTGGACGGCTTCCGCTACGTGCTGGAGGAGTCGGCGGCGATCCTCTCCAGGGCCAACCAGGCCCTGGCCACCCTTGAGCGCTACAAGCTCCGCCTGGACGAGGTCTCCGGCACGCTGTCGGCGCTGGAGATCGAGGACCTGGTCACGGTCCGCGACATCGCGGTGGTCGCCCAGCGCCTGGAGATGGTCCGGCGCATCTCCGAGGAGATCGCCGGCTACGTCGTCGAGCTCGGCACCGACGGCCGTCTGCTGTCCCTGCAGTTCGACGAGCTGGTGGCCGGGACCGAGACCGACCGCGAGCTGATCGTGCGCGACTACCTGCCGATGGCGGGCCGTCGTCCCCGCAAGTTCGCCGAGGCCCTGCACGATCTCGACGAGCTGTCCTCCAGCGACCTGCTCGACCTCTCCGTCGTCGCCCAGGTCCTCGGCCACTCGGGCAACGACGCCCTGGACAGCCCGGTGAGCCCCCGGGGCTACCGCCTGCTGGCCAAGGTCCCCCGCCTCCCGGGCACGGTGGTCGACCGGCTGGTCGACCAGTTCGGCAGCCTGCAGAAACTCCTGGCCGCCAGCATCGGCGACCTGCAGGAGGTGGGCGGGGTCGGCGAGGCCAGGGCCCGCCACATCCGTGAGGGCCTCTCCCGGCTGGCCGAGTCCTCCATCCTGGAGCGCTACGTCTGAGACCGCGGAGATCCGCGGGACGGGCCCTGGCGGGCGGGAGAACGGCATCGAGCCGGCCGGGTCCCGAACACTCGATGCCTACCTCCGCGTGCCGTTCGCCGGGCCGGCCGTAACCCGGGAGACCCTGATCACCCGGCTGGGCGAACAGGGTCTCCCACCTCGCGGCGGCTCTGTTCCGAGCTGCCCGCCCGCCGGCCAGCGCCCTCGATGCGTCACTCGGCGATCGATCGACGACCGGTATGCGGCGTCAGAGGTGTCATGCGTCCCGACGCCTTCGCGGACGGAGATGTCGCTCGTTCACCGGGCGTCACTGTCAGGGGGCGTTACTGCACCAGCGCGACCCGAAGTAGGTGTCCGACGTGTCACCGTCCGACCCGCCGTCGTTGTCCGCCCACCAGTTCCATATGTACATCCCCGAGTTGGCATCCCGCCCGTAATCGCGGACGTAATGGTTGCCGCTGCTGTGGGAGTGACCGCGGGCATCGCTGATGGGATCTCCGCCGGCACTGTCGTTGATCTTGATCCATCCCCAGGTGCACCGGGTGTCCGCATGCGCCGACGTCGTCCCGCCTGCGACGACCATGACCCCTGCCAGCGATACGGCCGCGGCGCCGAGGGCGCCCCATTGTTTGAGGGTCCGCTTCATTTCTTTCCCCTTTGCTAAGAAGTTCACGGAAACGTGCGGTGTCAAATCCACCCATTGCGATCCGACCGGTTCAGTATTCCGGTGACCGATCACGGAAGTCTTTACCACGGCGCGCAGTGTTCCTTGGCGATGAGCGCACACGGGGGTCCGGCGCCGGCCGTCATCCGCTCGGGAGGAGTGCGGCGCCGCCGCCTTGACTTTCCTCCTCACATATCCGGAGAGAGGTGTCCGCCGTTGTTCAGGACCGTCGGCGGCGTGGTGTCCAAGGCGTTCGCCGGCGGGATCGCACTCCGATCACCGGCGCGTGCCGCATGGCGGTATTCCGAAGGAGACATGCCGTACGCGGAACGGAACGCGCGGCTGAAGTCGGCGGAGGTGGCGAAGCCCCTCCGCAGGGCGACGGCACGGATCGAGTGACCGCGCAGGGAGGGGTCGGCGAGGTCCTCGCGGCACCGTTCGAGGCGTCGCCGGCGGATCCAGCCCATCACGGTCTTGTCCTGCTGCTGGAAGAGGAGCTGCAGGTAGCGGACGGATATGTGGTGATGGGTCGCGATAACGGCCGGCGTCAGAGCGCGGTCGGCGAGGTTGAGCTCGATGAAGGCGTGAATGCGCAGGATCAGGGTCCGTCGGTGGGTTTCCGGCGGGAGGATGTCGTCGGCCTCCAGGGTGCGGGCGAACAACGCGGACACGAGGTCGACCGCGACCGTCCCCAGCCGCAGCCCGTCGGACGGCTGGTACGAGCCGGCTCCTTCCGTCAAATGGGTGAGGAAATGGGCCAGCAGGGCGCCGAAGCCCTCCCGCACCGGCAGCTGGCGCGTGGTCAGCTTCTCGAGCGTGTTCCCGGGCAGGTGCAGCAACGCCTTGGGAATCTCAAGCGCCACGCCCGTATGCAGGTCGGAGAAGTCACCCGCGTGTAAATCGGTAGGCTGCGAGGTGTCGTGAACACACAGGTCATATGGCCCGTACACGATCTCGTGATCTTCACGGACGGTCACGAGAGGACCGTTCGTGGGCAGCGACAAGTGCACCCCTTCGGGATCGGACTGCCGGATCAGCTTCGGGGTCCGGCGACAGCACAGGGGCTGGAAGGCCGTCCGCCATACGGAAACGGGGCCGAGATCCAGCAGATGCTGGGAGGCCCGGAAATCCTCCCGGTAATCGCTGGACATCTCCATGGGCGCGTGCGCCTGATTGATGAGATCACGCCACTGCTCGAACCGATCCGCCGCAGGCACGTCATCACTCCGGAACACCGTCTCGGACAGCATGTCACTCTCCTTCGCGTTGGCCGAAATCCATACCGCCGGACCTCACACCTCCGACGGGCGACAGCTCCGGACATCCGGAGCGCCCCACTGATCAACTTCACCCTTACATGATCAGAAGAGCCGGTCGAGAGTGCCCGAATAACCGGAAATGGATGGGCGGCGAATCAGCCGGAAGGGTTTACCCGGTAGTTTTCTGCATTTGACATGGTCAGCTCGCCGTTTCATCCACCGCGGAACACGCCTCACCGGTTCGGCGACCGATCGGCCCCGTGAGTGAATATCGGATGTCGGATGTCGGAGAAATGGTGACGGTCGGGCTACCGGGCCTTCGCACCCGGACGCGTGGCGCCGGACCCCGAGGATCGCCGCAGCCGTCCAGGCGCCCCGCCGGGACCAGCGGAGGTGGAAGACGGTCCTGGCCGGGACTAGCGGAGATGGAAGACGGTCCTGCGGCTCTTCAGGCCGGGACCGCGGACCACTGCCACGTAGGTGCCCGCCAGGGCGGCGTCAGGCTCTGCCGCGCAGTCGCCGCCGGACCGGCGGCGGTCCCACTCGATCTCCCGGACGTACGGGATGCCGCGGTCGAGCTTGCGGATGTCGTCGGTCTCGCCGCTGACGCAGTCGGCCGACGACCAGACCCGGTCGCTGCCGGAGGTGATGCGGACCTCCATCGCCCGGGGTCCGACGTCGGCCGTGCACATCACCTTGCCGATGTTCACCAGCGTCAGGATGAACCGGGGCCGGTTTCCCGGCGCGTAGACGTCGCCCTGGCCCTGCATGTTCAGCACGAGGTCAGGAGACTCGCAGGCGTCGCCGGGCCGCTTGGTCCCGGCGGCCGCCTTGGCCGCCCCGGGAGTCGTCGTCGGGCTCGGCGAGGGAGTGACCGTCACCGTGGGCAGCACGGTCACCATCGGATCCGGCGTGGGCGACCCGCCGAGCTGGGCCTGCACCTTCGACGTGTCCTCCGGCCCACTCGACGAGCAGGCCCAGGCCACGACGGCGACCACCACGAGCACACCGACGAGCGCGGCCATCCGACGCCGCCAGTAGACGTCCACCCCTATATCGCTACGGAAAGTGTCCGGGTCCATACACACAGTATGAAGATTCCTCATGAGTGATGAGGGACGACCCGCCGCTACCCCCGCCGTTTCGGCCGCCGAAGAGGAGGGAAGGGCTCCGGACCGGCACTATCGTCGAGAGGTGCCCGAGTCGAACCTCCTGTTGGAACCCGTTCTCGACTGGTATGCCGAGAGCGCCCGCGATCTCCCCTGGCGCGCCCCCGGCGCCTCCCCCTGGTCGATCCTGGTCAGCGAGATCATGCTGCAGCAGACACCGGTGATCCGGGTGCTGCCCGTCTGGACCGAGTGGATGGAACGCTGGCCCACGGCCGCCGCGCTCGCCGAGGAGCCCCCCGGTGAGGCCGTACGCCACTGGGGGCGTCTGGGCTACCCGCGCCGCGCCCTCAACCTGCACGCCTGCGCACGGGCGATCACCGACCACCACGGCGGCGAGGTCCCCTCCGACCACGCCACCCTGCTGACACTCCCCGGCATCGGCGAATACACCGCGGCCGCGGTGGCCAGTTTCGCCTTCAAGGGCCGCCATGCCGTTCTCGACACCAACGTCCGCCGGGTCCTGGCGCGGGCCGTACGGGGCGAGGAGTATCCCCCGAAGGCCACCACGTCCGCCGAGCGCCGGCTCGCCGAGTCGCTGCTCCCCGGCGCCGACGACGCCCCCGTCTGGGCGGTCGCCGTCATGGAACTGGGCGCCCTGGTCTGCACGGCACGCGCCCCCCGGTGCGCCGACTGCCCGATCGGCGACCTGTGCGCCTGGCGCCTGGCCGGCAAGCCGGCCTACGACGGCCCCGCCCGCAAGGGCCAGACCTACGCCGGCACCGACCGCCAGTGCCGCGGCCGCCTCCTGTCCGTCCTGCGCCAGGCCCACGGCCCCGTCCCCAAAGACGCCCTCGACGTGGTCTGGGACATCGCCCCGCAGCGGGAGCGCGCCCTCGACGGACTGATCGCCGACGGCCTGGCCGAGGTCCTCGACGACGGCACCTACCGCCTTCCGGGGTGAGCGGCCCGCCCGGAGGCGCTCAGGCGGCCAGGCGCAGGCCGAGTGCGGTGAGGTTGGTGCGGGCCCAGTCGAGCTCCTCGGCGAGCATGTCGACCAGGGCGCCGGGCCCCCTGGTCCGCAGCGGCACGGCCAGGTCGTGGGTCTCGACCTCGATGTGGGCGGTGCCGTTCACCGCGCCGGAGAGCATGGCGGTGAGGGTGTCCTCCAGGACCGAACGGGTGCTCGGCAGCTCATGGCGGGCCTCGCTCACATGGTTGTGGACGTGGCCGAGCTTCACCACGGGGGCACCGGCGGCCGCGAGGCCGCGCAGGGCGGCTCCGGGCTCCTCCGAGCCGCCGGCGAGGTGGCAGGCGTCCAGGCAGACCCCGAGGTGGTCGGAGTCGATGTCGCCGACCCGCTCCAGCGCCTGCTTGGTGGTCTCCAGCACGCAGCCGGGCCACGGCTCGAAGCCGACCCTGATCGTCTTTCCGGTGACGCTGTAGAGGCCGCGCAGCTCGCGGGAGAGGCGCTCCAGGCGTCGCGAGGCGATCGTGTGCAGGTCGGCCGGCCAGTCGCGGCGCCAGCCGATGGGGATGGTGGAGATGCTTCCGAACCGGACGTCCTCCGGCAGCAGGAAGGCAAGGATCTTGGCCAGCGCCATCGTGTAGCGGTAACGCTCGGGCTTCGCCCAGTCGGGGCCGGGGGCGTCCTGGTTGCGCCCGCCGGTGCCGTTGAGGCTGACGACCTCCAGGCCTCGCTCCTCAAGGGAACGGCGCAGGCGCACCAGCTCGATCCGGTCGGCGGTGAGATGGTCGGCGACGCTCGGGGAGAGCCAGAGGCCCACGCCCATCCGCTCCACGCCGAGCCGCTTGCGCACCGGGACCGCGTATCGGGTCAGGTGCGCTATCAGGTTCTCCAGGTCCTCAGCGGGATGTACGCCCGCGTTGTAGGACAGGTGAACGAGCGTCCCGTCCTCGTGCCGCAAACGCATCCGATGCCTCCCAGGCGTGCTCCGTGTAAGCGACCTCGATTGCCCCACGCCGGCGGTTGTGGCGTCATGGGTCAACAGGCCTTCCCTGCCGGGAACTCGGCCCGGCCCGCCGAGCATCCCGCACGGGCACCGATCTCCGCGTCACTCCCGGAGTTGATTCCTCGGTACGTCGCTGGGCTGACCTCGGGGGCGCCCTCACCGCAATCAGTACGATCTGTGGATCACTTCGGTGAGATGAGCCGGATTCACTCTACGGAGTGTAGTACTACCTATGGTGGCGGCATACCTTATTGCATAACAAATGAGTAGACCCCGCCGTGAATCTCCTCACGGCGGGGTCTCTCTTTACCTGGTGGGACTAGTTCTGGATCGGCTCCGCGATGGCGGCCGCCGAGTCCGGAACCTGGTCGGCCGGCGCGGACTCACCCACGAAGACGAACTTCGCGTTGTCGCCCTCGCCCTCGATGCTGATCTTGACGATCTGACCGGGACGGAGCTCGCCGTACAGGATCTTCTCCGACAGCGAGTCCTCCAGCTCGCGCTGGATGGTGCGGCGGAGCGGACGGGCGCCCATCACCGGGTCGTAGCCGCGGTCGGCCAGCAGCTGCTTGGCCTCCTGCGTGACCTCCAGACCCATGTCGCGGTCCTTCAGACGCTCGCCCACCTGCGCGAGCATCAGGTCCACGATCTTGATGATCTCCTTCGGCGTGAGCTGGTGGAAGACCACGATGTCGTCGACACGGTTGAGGAACTCGGGCCGGAAGTGCTGCTTGAGCTCCTCCTGGACCTTGGACTTCATCCGGTCGTAGTTCGACTCGGTGTCGTTGGACTTCGCGAACCCGACGCCCTGCCCCTTGGAGATGTCCCGGGTGCCGAGGTTGGTCGTCATGATGATGACGGTGTTCTTGAAGTCCACCACGCGGCCCTGGGCGTCGGTCAGGCGACCGTCCTCCAGGATCTGCAGCAGCGAGTTGAAGATGTCCGGGTGGGCCTTCTCGATCTCGTCGAAGAGGACCACGGAGAACGGCTTGCGCCGCACCTTCTCGGTGAGCTGGCCGCCCTCCTCGTATCCGACGTAGCCGGGAGGAGAGCCGAAGAGCCGGGAGACGGTGTGCTTCTCCATGAACTCGGACATGTCCAGCATGATCAGCGCGTCCTCGTCCCCGAACAGGAACTCGGCCAGCGCCTTGGAGAGCTCGGTCTTACCGACACCGGACGGACCGGCGAAGATGAACGAGCCACCCGGACGGCGCGGGTCCTTCAGACCGGCGCGCGTACGGCGGATCGAGCGGGACAGACCCTTGATGGCGTCGTCCTGGCCGATGATCCGCTTGTGCAGCTCGTCCTCCATGCGGAGCAGTCGCTGGGACTCCTCCTCGGTGAGCTTGAAGACCGGGATGCCGGTGGCCGTGGCGAGGACCTCGGCGATGAGCTCCTCGGTGACCTCGGCGACGACGTCCATGTCGCCGGCCTTCCACTCCTTCTCACGGCGCTCGCGCTTGAGCTGGAGCTGCTTCTCCTGGTCGCGCAGCGCGGCGGCCTTCTCGAAGTCCTGCGCGTCGATCGCGGACTCCTTGTCGCGCCGCACGTTGGCGATCTTCTCGTCGTACTCGCGCAGGTCCGGCGGCGCGGTCATGCGACGGATGCGCATGCGCGAGCCGGCCTCGTCGATGAGGTCGATCGCCTTGTCGGGCAGGAACCGGTCGCTGATGTAGCGGTCGGCGAGCTGCGCGGCGGCCACGAGAGCGCCGTCGGTGATGGAGACCCGGTGGTGCGCCTCGTAACGGTCGCGCAGGCCCTTGAGGATCTCGATCGTGTGGCTGAGGCTGGGCTCGGCCACCTGGATCGGCTGGAAGCGGCGCTCGAGCGCGGCGTCCTTCTCCAGGTGCTTGCGGTACTCGTCGAGGGTGGTCGCCCCGATGGTCTGCAGCTCACCGCGGGCCAGCATCGGCTTGAGGATGCTGGCGGCGTCGATCGCGCCCTCGGCGGCACCCGCGCCGACGAGCGTGTGGAGCTCGTCGATGAACAGGATGATGTCACCGCGGGTGCGGATCTCCTTGAGCACCTTCTTCAGGCGCTCCTCGAAGTCACCGCGGTAGCGGGAGCCCGCCACCAGCGCGCCCAGGTCCAGGGTGTAGAGCTGCTTGTCCTTGAGCGTCTCCGGGACCTCGCCCTTGACGATCTTCTGGGACAGGCCTTCGACGACGGCGGTCTTGCCGACGCCGGGCTCACCCACCAGAACAGGGTTGTTCTTGGTCCTCCTGGAGAGGACCTGCATGACCCGCTCGATCTCCTTCTCCCGGCCGATGACCGGGTCGAGCTTGCCCTCGCGGGCGGCCTGTGTCAGGTTGCGGCCGAACTGGTCCAGCACAAGGGAGGTCGACGGCGCGGCCTCCTGCGGACCGCCCGCGGCGGCCGGCTCCTTGCCCTGGTAGCCGTGGAGCAACTGGATGACCTGCTGCCGCACGCGGTTGAGATCCGCGCCCAGCTTCACCAGCACCTGGGCGGCGACGCCCTCGCCCTCACGGATGAGGCCGAGCAGGATGTGCTCGGTGCCGATGTAGTTGTGTCCCAGCTGCAAGGCCTCGCGGAGCGACAGCTCAAGGACCTTCTTCGCGCGCGGGGTGAAGGGAATGTGCCCCGACGGCGCAGACTGTCCCTGGCCGATGATCTCCTCGACCTGCTGACGCACACCTTCAAGACTGATGCCGAGGCTCTCCAGAGCCTTGGCGGCAACGCCTTCACCTTCGTGGATCAGACCAAGAAGGATGTGCTCCGTACCGATGTAGTTGTGGTTGAGCATCCGGGCCTCTTCTTGAGCCAGGACGACAACCCGCCGTGCGCGGTCGGTGAACCTCTCGAACATCTCGTCGCTCCTCACAGAGCGGTCAGGCAGGTCCGGGATGTCCGGGCCCTGTCATCCCGCATGGTAGCCCCGACCCGGCGACCGCTCTATGCAGAAGACGTTCCCCGAGAGCAGGGCGTTCACCCTCCATCCAACTACTTACAGGGGGTGGGATGTTCCCGATACGCCGCAAGCGAACGACGTTTATCGGCCACTCAAACGCGTCATGCGGTCATGGCCGCCACCGGACCCCACCGTGGCCGCCATAACCGCATGATTCAACGATCTAGTGAGCCGCTTCGTACTGCTCGACGATCTTGGAGGCGATTCGACCGCGCTCGCTGACATTAAGGCCGTGCGACTTCGCCCACGCCCGGATGTCAGCGCTCTTCTCCCGCGTCAGTGCCCGAGCGCCACCTGCACGGCGGCGACGAGGGGCCAGCGCGCCGGAACGGCGAGCGCTCTGCACGAAAGGCGACAGGGAGTCGCGGAGCTTCTTCGCGTTTACGTCACTCAGATCAATCTCATAGCTGGTGCCGTCAATCGCGAAGGCGACAGTCTCATTGGCCTCGCCCCCATCGAGGTCGTCGATGAGAATCTCCTGGATCTGCTTGGCCATCTACGCAATCCTTTCGCGGAGTATTGTTTCATTCGCTAGCTAAACATATACCCGCAATCGGAGAGCGGCAATTCCGGGAGCCCGGCGATTCTCGCCGGGAACCCAGACGGCGAGTGGATCAGCTGTTCTGCGACTCAGCCTGATCCCGCCGTTTTGCCGGACGGCGGCCGGCGGCTTCACTGCGAAGAAGCTTGACCACTCCGTAGATGAAGGCCCCGCCGACGACCACTGGAGGTATCAACGCGGACAATACGTCGCTCATTCGTCCTCGCTCCGTACCGGGGATGACATTTTGGGGACCATGGAATTTTTGGCGGCGGCATCCCCGGCCGCGCCGGGGACTCGCTCGATCACTCTGGATCCACCCACACATGACCATAGCGTCACCATCGAGCAGCGCACGTCACCGGGGCGGCCATGTCGCCCGTTCACTACCTTAATGCTTCTCTCCAGCCGTCTTACCGGTTGCACTCCGTAAAGCTGTGTGGAAAAAACCGACAGAGCGATCAGGTGATGATCAACTTTGCCGGAAAACCAATGCCGATCCGGGTCCCGACCCCCTGGACTACCCACCATCCGGTCGCGAAACCCCTGCTCAAACAGCCCGTGGGCAAGGACGGACGGACTTACCGCGGAGCCGGGGACCGGTTCCGCGAGCTTCACCACGGAATGCCCGCAGTGATGAGAACACCCGGTCGGAGAGCTGCCCGCTTCATCGGGCCGGCGGCTCGCGGCGCAACGCCATCGTAGGGAACAAGGCGGATCTTCATCGCTTTCTTACCAAGAGTACGTCCGCCTCCGCCATGCGGGACATAGTCGTAGCCCGTATAACCACCAAACGCGATCAGGTGTGCCGACAAGCCCGGCGACACCGCGGAGCCCGGCCCCGGATCGACGAGAAGACCTTCACCCACCGGCCGGAAGACCCGGAAGGCGGCGTAGAAGGCAGGCCCGGAAGAGTAGAAGGCAGGCCCGGAAGACGGGTGCGGAAGGCGCGCGTAGAAGGAGAAGGAGAGAATCCGGTAGAGCGTCACGGAGACGGAGACACCGGTGATGCCGGCGGGCGGGCGCTCCCGCCATTCGGCCGCCGGTCCGGGAACTCCCGGCGGCGACTGGCCGCCCATTGACCCCTCATAGCCCCTCACGGGCGACGGGGTCGCGGGTTGACCGGGAATGTCGGCGACGGGCCCCGGGGAGGCTGCCATAACGTTCCTCCCGGCGGCGCGTACGGGTTTGCGCTTCCATCGCACTGCGGCCGGACGCCGTTACGACGCCGCTTTTCTCACCCGCGCATGAAATCGGGGCCGGCGGTTCATCCCGCCGACCCCGATATTCACGGAACTACTTGGTCTTGACGACGACCGTCCCGGCGACCTTGTCGTGCAGAGCCTGCTGCAGGGGCTTGTCCCACAACGGCCACAGCACGTCCACCAGCAGGAAAACTCCCACCACGAAATTCACCACCAGGCCGAGGAAACCCAGGAAGCCGGCGAACGCGTTGATGATGTAGGAGCCGAACAGCACGAGGGCCCGCTTGGCCGCGCTGACCGTGTCGACGCCGCCGGCGAGCTGGCCGCCCAGCCGGACGACCCTGATGCCCATGATCTGCTTGCCGAGCGTGGTGCCGTTGCGCCCCAGCATGAAGATCTCGTAGCCGATGAGGGCCAGTCCGACGATGAGCGTGTTCACCGCCGTCGAGAGGAAGAGGTTGCCGCTGACGGCGTAGGTGGCCGGATCGAACGACGGCACGAACGGCAGCGAGACCAGGAAGCCGATGATGCCCGCGGGGATGCCGACGATCAGGAGGTCGAGGATGCGGGCCACCAGACGCTGCCACCACTCCGCGAGCGGAGCAGGCACACCGGGGGGCATCGCGCCCTGCGGCGCGTATCCCTGACCGTAGGCGGGGGCCTGCTGGCCGTACGCCTGCTGCTGGCCGTACGCCTGCTGCTGCCCGTACGCCTGCTGCTGGCCGTAGCCCGGCTGAGAGGCCTGCTGGCCGTAGGGGGACTGCTCCTGGGAGGGCTGCTGGCCGTAGGCCGGCTGCTGCCCGTAGGCGCCGGTCCCCTGCTGCCCGTACCCCTGCTGCTGACCGTAGCCGGGCTGCTGGCCGTAACCCGGCTGGGAGGACTGCTGACCGTAGGGCGACTGCTCCTGAGAGGCCTGCTGGCCGTAAGGGGACTGCTCCTGGGAAGGCTGCTGGCCGTAGGCCGGCTGCTGGCTGTAGGAACCGGTCCCCTGCTGGCCGTACCCCTGCTGCTGGCCATAGCCCGGCTGAGAGGCCTGCTGGCCGTAGGGGGACTGCTCCTGGGAAGGCTGCTGGCCGTAGGCCGGCTGCTGCCCGTAGGAACCGGTCCCCTGCTGCCCGTACCCCTGCTGCTGGCCGTAGCCCGGCTGCTGACCGTAACCCGGCTGGGAGGCCTGCTGGCCGTAGGGCGACTGCTCCTGAGAGGCCTGCTGACCGTAAGGGGACTGCTCCTGGGAAGGCTGCTGGCCGTAGGCCGGCTGCTGCCCGTAGGCGCCGGTCCCCTGCTGGCCGTACCCCTGCTGCTGGCCGTAGCCCGGCTGCTGACCGTAACCCGGCTGGGTCTGGCCCGGACCGGTGTGCGGCTGTGAGGCCTCCGATCGATATCCCACAATTGTCATGTCGGGGTCATGTTCGCCAGGGGCTCGACCCGCATTGTGCTGTCCGTACTCCGGCTGCCCCGACGGTGTGCGATCGCGGTCGGGATCATCCTGATACGGCGGCTGTCCGGTGCTCACCGCGTCACCTCACTACTTCGACGGCGCATGTGGCATATGTGAGACTCACATGCTTGCTGCAGCACAAGGTATCGACATAGGTATCAACAGTCATCTTTCTGATCGGTAACCGTCAAGGTCACGTCAGTCGCGATCCCGTGTCAGGTGGAGCAGCATCCGGGTGTTTCCCAAGGTGTTCGGCTTGACGTGCTCCAGGTCGAGGAACTCCGCGACGCCCTCGTCGTAGGAGGCGAGAAGTTCGGCGTAGACCTCCGGTGAGACGGGCGTTCCCTGGATCTCACGGAAGCCGTGCCGGGTGAAGAAATCGACCTCGAAGGTGAGGCAGAAGACCCGGCGGAGCCCGAGCCCGCCGGCGGTGCGGATGAGCTCCGAGACGATCCGGTGGCCGATGCCCAGCCCCCGGCAGGCGGGGTCGACGGCGACGGTACGGATCTCGGCGAGGTCCTCCCAGAGCACGTGGAGCGCTCCGCAGCCCACGACGGCGCCCGCCCGCTCGGCCACCCAGAATTCCTGGATGTCCTCGTACAGGGTGACCGTGGCCTTCTCCAGAAGGCGCGGGCCGGCTCCCCCGTAGGTGTCGACGAGCCGCCGGATGGCGCGCACGTCCGGGGTGCGGGCCCGCCGTACCGTGATCTCCGCCGCGTCCGCCGGGCGGTCCCGCGGATCCCGTTCCACGTCCGCGCCCCCATCCCCGGCCACGGCGCGTCGTCCCGCGATCTCGGTGTCGCGAACGGCCGGGGTGGGGGAGTGCTCCGCAACCTGCTCCATAACCGATCAGCGTACGTCCTCGGGACGTGCGAATTACGGCTCACCCTTAACTCGTGCCCCACGGCCAACAGGTGACAGATGGTAGTCGAGTCCTGACACTGGGCTGCGGGCGCCGACAACGGGGCAAATCTCGCCTTTCACATGGTCCCGGAGCTGCGAAGACCTCCACCTCCCGCAGGCCGAGGGCGCATAAAACCAGCTTAATGCCCATGTTGATCATGAAAATGCGTGATCTTCCTGTGACATTCCGGTTGTGAAAGCTCTACCGAGTTTGTAGTTCTGGTTGAGCATGAACCTCCAATTGCACTAATGTCCGTGCTCGATGTCAGCGACGTTAAAGCGCTGAACCGCCGAATCCCCGGACCCGGGGAACCGGGGACCCACCCTTTAGTCCCCTGGGGTGAATCCGAGGTGCCACCAGCACCCTCGGTAGGGCTGCCTCCGGCCCGAACCCGTCAGCTAACCCGGTAGGCGGCCGAGAGAGGAGCCTGTTGGTGAAGCGCACGCGTGACCGTGGAGGGAAGAACGCGGGCAGACATGCCCGCTATCGAGAACACGCCCCGCGTGGACTCGCCCGCCGGATGGCGTTCATCGGACTGGCCTTCGCCACCCTGACCCTCGGCACCCCTCTCGTCGCGGCCACCGCCGACCCGGAGCCCAGCCTCCCGGAGCTCGCCAAGCAGGTCGAGAAGCTGCACACCGACATCGAGACGCTCACCGAGCAGTACAACGGCGAGCGCGTCAAGCTCAAGCAGGCGCAGCGCGCCGCCGCGAGCGCCAAGAAGACCCTCGCCGTCAGCGAGTCCGAGCTGGCGTCCCGGCGCACCAAGGCCAGCCTCCTCGCGCAGAGCTCCTACATGTCGGGAGGTCTGGGCTCCGCCATGCTCTTCAGCCAGCCGACCGATCCCGACACCTTCCTCGACCAGGCCACCACGAACTACGCCCTCCAGCAGCAGCAGAGCGAGGAGGTCGCCCAGGTCGCACGGGCGATCGAGGCCGCCGAGCGGGCACAGGCCAGCGCCAAGGCCCGGACCGCCGAGGTCAAGGACCTCCTGTCGGAGATCGGCACCAAGCGCACCAAGATCGAGCGGCTCGTCGACAAGGTCGAGAGCAACCTGTTCAGCGAGGTGCGCAGCCGGGCCAAGTCCAACAGCCGGGGCAGCCGGGTGAAGATCAGCGTGCCGATCGTCGGCAGCGGCAAGGCCGCCGAGGCCGCCCGCTGGGCACTCACCCAGCAGCTCAAGCCGTATGTCTGGGGCGCCGAGGGCCCCAACTCCTTCGACTGCTCCGGCCTGGTCATGTGGGCCTACCAGAAGGTCGGCATCAGCCTGCCGCACTACACCGGTGACCAGTGGACCGCGGGCACCCACATCTCCAGGGACGAACTGCGCCCGGGTGATCTGGTCTTCTTCTACAACGACCTGCACCACGTCGGCATCTACATCGGCGCCGGACTGATGGTCCACGCGCCCCAGACCGGCGACGTCATCCACATCGCCTCGATCGACAACCGGCCCTTCGCCGGCGGCGTGCGGGTCGCGGACTGAAGCGGGCGGCGAAGGACCACCTGATCCGGCAGGACGGCGGACCGCCCGGCCGGATCAGACCGGGTGACGGACCGCGCGGCTAGATCAGCCGGCGGCGAGCCGCCCAGGCCACGGCTTCGATCGCCGTGGCGACACCGATGCGGTCGCAGATCCCACGGAGCCTGCGCCGGACGGTCCGGCCGCTGATGTCGAGGCGACGACCCACCCGGTCCACGGTGACGCCCTTGGCAAGCTCTGCCAGGAGCACGAGATCTTCGTCACTGAGACCGATCTCGCCCATGCCCAGGAGGCTGTCGCCACGACGGGAATCCACTTCTGGATATGCCATCTAGAGTCGCTCCCCCCGCACTGGAACTCGGGCGCGAGTATGTTGGATATCAATGTCGCCCGTCAGGAACGGTAAACGCCTTGTTCAAAGGTCGTCAAGTTCCCCTCTTCATAGAGGCGACGAGCGCCATTGACATAGCGGGCGCTACGTGAAGTACTCATGATATGTCGGTGCCTTTGCGGTTAAGTCGCGGCCAAGCCAAGGCACGCACCCGCAACCGCCTGCTGGCCGCGGCCGCCGAAGTCTTCGCAGAACAAGGTTTCGCCGGAGCCTCCGTCGACGAGATCGCCTCCAGAGCGGGCCACACGGTCGGCGCCCTCTACTCCCATTTCACCGGGAAAGATGAGCTGTTCCTCACTCTCTTCGACGAGCACGCCGCCCACCGCCTTGACGGCGTCGAGGAAATCGCCTCCCAATGGGAGGAGGACCAGACCGTTTTCGTCGCGCTCGGTGAGTATCTGGCCGAGATCGCCGATCACCACACGGTATGGAGCACACTGGAAATGGAGTTTCTGCGCTACGCGCTGACCCGGCCGGAATTGCTCGACCGTCTGGCCGCCCGCTGGTGGGCTCCCCGTACGGCCGTCGCCCGCCTGGTGGCCCCGCACTGCGCCACGCACGACCCGGTCGCCGTCTCGACCGCGATCATCGGGCTCTTCGAAGGGCTCGTCACGCAGCGCCGCGTCGACCGCGCCGCGGTGCCGTCCGAGCTGTTCGCCGAGGCGCTGCGCTGGCTGACGACCGGACTCGCCCACTCTTCCGGACCGGCGGCCGCGAACACACCGCGGCCCCCGCGGCCGGCATACCGGGAGACCGGCCGTAAGCACGCCGGGAGGACCTCGTGAACATGCCGGGAGACCGGCCGTGAGTCACCGAACGTGCCAGGAGACCCGTCAGGAGCACGCCGGGGGATCGTGGTGAACATGCCGGGAGACCGGCCGAGTCACCGAACGTGCCGGGAGACCGGCCGTGAGGCACCTGAAGGGCCGTCGGCCTCCGGGGGCGTTCCGTCCCGCCCAGGCTCCGCACGCGCGCCCTACGGGCTCCGTGGGAGCGCAGCCACCCGCTGCGCGGGCTCCGTGGAGGCGCGCGCATGCCGTGAAAGCCCGTGGAGGCGCGCGCATGCCGTGAAAGCCCGTGGAAGCGCGGGCACATGCCACGCGGGCTCCATGGAGGCGCGGGCACATGCCATGCGGGCTCGATCGTGCCGCCGCCCTCCGACGGCGGTACCGGGCCCGGCCCCTGACGGCACCGCCGTACGGGATCACGGTGCCCGTACGGGATCACGGTGCGGGGAGCCGGTGCCGCCCGGCGGGGAGAGCTGAGCCTCCCGCCGGGCGGCACCGGTTGCCGTCGGGCTCAGCCCGCCGGCTTGACCAGCGGGAACAGGATGGTCTCGCGGATGTTCTTGCCGGTGAAGGCCATGACGAGGCGGTCCACGCCGAGCCCCATGCCACCGGTGGGCGGCATCGCGTATTCCAGGGCGGTCAGGAAGTCCTCGTCAAGCTGCATGGCCTCGGGATCGCCGCCCGCAGCGAGCAGGGACTGCTCGGTGAGGCGGCGGCGCTGCTCGACGGGGTCGACCAGCTCCGAGTAGGCGGTGCCGAGCTCGGTGCCGAAGCCGATCAGGTCCCACTTCTCGGTGAGGAGCGGGTTGTCCCGGTGCTGGCGGGTCAGCGGGGAGGTCTCCAGCGGGTAGTCCATGACGAACGTGGGCTGGATGAGGGTGTGCTCGACGAGCTCCTCGAAGATCTCCTGGACGAGCTTGCCCTGACCCCACTTCGGGTCCCAGTGGATCTCGTGCGCGTCGGCGTGCTTGCGGACGTGCTCCAGCGGCGTCTCGGTGGTGATCTCCTCGCCCAGCGCCTCCGAGACCGCCCCGTAGAGGGTGATCCTCGGCCACTCGGGCAGGCCCAGGTCGATCTCCTGACCCTCGTGGGTCACCACGGAGTGGCCGAGCGCGGCCACGACCGCGCTCTGGATCATCCGCTGGGTCAGGTCGGCCATGTCGTTGTAGTCGAGATACGTGCCGTAGGCCTCGAGCATGGTGAACTCGGGGTTGTGGGTGGCGTCCGCGCCCTCGTTGCGGAAGTTGCGGTTGATCTCGAAGACCTTCTCGATGCCGCCCACCACGAGCCGCTTGAGGTAGAGCTCGATCGCGATGCGGAGGTAGAGCTCCATGCTGTAGGCGTTGATGTGGGTCTTGAACGGCCGGGCCGTCGCGCCGCCGTGGATCGGCTGGAGCATCGGCGTCTCGACCTCGAGGTAGCCCTCTCCGTGCCAGAAGTCGCGGATCGCCCGCACGACGGCGCTACGGGTGTAGGCCATCTTCCGCGCCTCGTCGTTGACGACGAGGTCCAGGTAGCGCTGGCGGACCCGCGCCTCCGGGTCGGTGAGCCCGGCGTGCTTCTCCGGCAGCGGGCGCAGGCACTTGGAGGTGATCGCCCAGCGGTCGGCGAGGATGGACAGCTCGCCCCGGCGGGAGGTGATGACCTCGCCCTCGATGCCGACGTGGTCGCCGAGGTCGACGTCGCGCTTCCACGCCGCCAGGGACTCCTCGCCCACCTTGTCCAGGGAGATCATGACCTGGAGGTCGGCGGAGCCGTCCCGGATCGTGGCGAAGCAGAGCTTGCCTCCGGTCCTGGAGAGCATGACCCGTCCGGTGACGCCGACCCTGTCGCCGGTCGCGGTGTCAGCGGTGAGATCGGCGTATTTCTCACGGATCTCGCCGTTGGTCGCGGTGCGCGGGAAATTCACCGGGTAGGGGTCGACGCCCTCGGAACGGAGGCGGTCGAGCTTCTCCCGGCGCACGCGCATCTGCTCGGGCAGATCCTCAGCGGGGTTCGTCACTTCATCGGTCACAGGGCAAGGTTACCGACGTCCGTGCTAAGCGGTGTTGCGGTGATAGATCAGCCGGAGACCGATCAGTGTGAGCCACGGCTCGTGCACGTCGATCGAGCGCGCCTCGCTGACCACGAGCGGCGCCGCGCTGCCGGTCGCGACGACGGTGACGTCGTCCGGGTCGTCGGCCAGCTCGGCCGCCATGCGCTCGACGATCCCGTCCACCTGGCCGGCGAAGCCGTAGATGATGCCCGACTGGAGTGCCTCGACCGTGTTCTTGGCGATCACCGACCGGGGCCGGATCAGCTCCACCTTGTGCAACTGCGCCCCGGCCGCGGCCAGCGCGTCCACCGAGATCTCGATGCCGGGGGCCGTCACGGCGCCGATGTACTCCCCCTTGGCGGAGACCGCGTCGAAGGAGGTGGCGGTGCCGAAGTCGACGATGATGCACGGCCCGCCGTACAGCTGGATGGCCGCCAGCGCGTTGACGATCCGGTCGCTGCCGACCTCCTTCGGGTTGTCCATCCTGACCGGCACCCCGGTCCGGATGCCGGGCTCGACGATCACCGCGGTGACGTCGCCGTAGTAGCGGCGGCACATCTCACGCATCTCGTTGAGCACCGACGGCACCGTGGAGCAGAGCGCTATGCCGTTGACGTCGGCGCCTTTCAGCAGTGGTGACTGCCCGAGCAGCCCCTGCAGCACGACGGCTATCTCGTCGGCCGTGCGCCGGGCGTCGGTGGCAATCCGCCAGTGCTCGATGACCTCGTCGCCCTCGAACAGGCCGAGAACGGTGTGCGTGTTACCGACGTCGATGGCGAGCAGCATCAATTCCCCCGGAGGTCCAATGCGATGTCAAGAGCCGGCGCCGAGTGGGTGAGCGCGCCCACTGCAAGGTAGTCAACGCCTGTTTCGGCCACATCACGAGCTGAGTCGAGGGTCAGCCCGCCGCTGGACTCCAGCCGCGCCCTGCCGTCCACCAGCCGTACGGCCAGCACCAGGTCGTCCACGGTGAAATTGTCCAACAGGATCTCCTCGGCTCCCTCGGCGAGCACCGGCTCGATCTGGTCGATCCGATCGACCTCGACCTCGATCGGCAGGCCGGGGTAGGCGTCGCGCACCGCCCGGAACGCCTCGGCCACGCCACCCGCGGCCACCACGTGATTGTCCTTGATCAGCGCCGCGTCCGAAAGCGACATGCGGTGATTGACCCCGCCCCCGCACCGCACGGCGTACTTCTCCAGGGCCCGCAGCCCGGGCAGCGTCTTGCGGCTGTCCCTGATCCGCGCCCCGGTCCCCTCCACCGCCCGGACCCAGCGGTCGGTGAGGGTCGCGATGCCGGACAGGTGGGTGAGCAGGTTGAGCGCGGTCCGCTCGGCGGTCAGCAGGTCCCGCGTGGGGCCGGTGACGGTCATCAGCACGTCGCCCCGGGTGACGTGCTCACCGTCCTTGACCAGCCGCTCGGCCGTGAGGCGGCCCTGGCTGAGATGGGAGAACACGCCCTCGGCGACGGCGAGCCCGGAGACCACCCCGTCCGCGCGGGCCACCACGTCGGCGGTGTCGGTCTGCCCGGCCGGGATGGTGGCGAGGCTGGTGACGTCGCCCGGGGCCTGGAGGTCCTCGTCCGCGGCGGCCCGGAAGAGGGCCGTAACCGTGGCCGGGTCGAGCCCCGCCTCGATCAGGTCCGTCTCCACCCGGGGCGGCAGCGCGGTCGCGCGCTGTCCGTGCGGCACGTACGTCATGGTCATTCCCTCCGCTGTCAGAGTCACGTCGAGGTGGCCCAGCCACCAGGCATCGTTCCGTTCGGGGAAGTCCTCGCGCCAGTGCGACCCGCGGGTCTCCTCGCGATTGCGGGCGGCCTCCACCAGCGCCGACGCGACCGTCAGCAGGTTGGTGGCCTCCCATGACTCGGTGCACGGCTCGACCGCCACCGGGGTCCACCGGCTGCTCACCAGCGCCCGGGCGACCTCGCTCAGGGACTCCTGGCCGCGCAACACGCTCGCGCCCCGGCTCATGTGCCCCTGGATCCTGGGCCTGGCCCTGGGGTCGACCAGGCCGGTGGGCCGGTCGTCGGTCACCGGCTCGCCCGGCGCGGGCCGTACGGCGTCCGGAGATCCGGCCCGCCGCCCGGCGTGGATGTCGGCGGCGATCCGCTCGGCGAAGACCAGGCCTTCGAGCAGCGAGTTCGAGGCCAGCCGGTTGGCGCCGTGCACCCCGGTGCAGGCCACCTCGCCGCAGGCGTACAGGCCCGGCACGCTGGTACGGCCGTGCAGGTCGGCGCGGACGCCGCCGCTGGCGTAGTGGGCGGCCGGGGCGACCGGGATGGGCTGGGTGACCGGGTCGATGCCGTGTTCCCGGCAGACGGCGTGAATCGTCGGGAAGCGGGTGCGCCACTTCTCCTCGCCGAAGTGACGGGCGTCGAGATACATGTGGTCGGCGCCGGTCTCGCGCATCCGCCGCATGATCGCCTTGGCCACGACGTCGCGGGGCGCGAGGTCGGCGAGCTCGTGGACGTCCTTCATGAAGCGGACGCCCTCGGCGTCGACCAGCACCGCGCCCTCGCCCCGGACCGCCTCGGAGATCAGCGGCTGCTGGCCGGTGGAGTCCTCTCCGAGCCAGAGCACGGTCGGGTGGAACTGGACGAACTCCAGGTCCCTGACGACGGCGCCGGCCCGCAGCGCCAGTGCCACCCCGTCTCCGGTCGAGACGACGGGGTTGGTGGTGGCGGCGTAGACCTGGCCCATGCCGCCGGTGGCCAGCACCACGGCCCCGGCCCGGACCGCTCCCACGCCGTCGCGCTCGCCCTCGCCCATGACGTGCAGGGTCACCCCGGCGGCCCGGCCGCCGGCGTCCTTCAGGAGGTCGAGCACGAGCGCGTGCTCGATCACCTCGATGGACGACTCCCGGAGGGCCTGGACGAGCGCCCGCTGCACCTCCGCGCCGGTGGCGTCTCCGCCCGCGTGCACGATGCGGTTGCGCCGGTGACCGCCCTCCCTGGTGAGCTGGAGCTCTCCCGAGTCGTCGGTGTCGAACCGGGCGCCCGCCGCGATCAGCCCGCGCAGCGCGCCGGGCCCCTCGGTCACCAGGACCCGCACGGCCTCCTCGTCGCAGAGGCCGACCCCCGCCAGGAGCGTGTCGGACAGGTGCTCGGCCGGGGTGTCCTGCGGGTCGAGCACAGCGGCGATCCCGCCCTGCGCCCAACGGGTGGATCCCGACGACAGCACGTCCTTGGTGACGACCAGGACCTTCGCCTCGGGGTCGAGACCGGCGTACCGCAGCGCCAGGGTCAGCCCCGCGATGCCGGATCCCACCACGACCACGTCGGCCTCGACCGTCCAGCCCGGGGCGGGCGCGGTCAACCTCTGGGGAATGGCAGGGATCGCCATGGCCGTCTCCTCGCGGGGGTTGAGAGGCACTTCATTTCGTCAACGTGACGATAACGTGCGCATCATCGTGCTTCTTCCCCGGGGGTGCCCCGTCGGGTCCGTCCCGCGGCGAGGCCGGCGGGCGGCGGCCTCGCACGCCGGCGGGTCACGGGGGCGCGGGCCGAGGGCCCGCCGCGGCCACCGGGACTCCCCGAGACGCATGTTCGAAGATCTGCGACGTCGGGCCGGCCACTTCCAGGACCCGCGACTTTCTTGATCTTTATTCAACTGTCGTTGACATACATGTAACCGCCCTACATAACATGCATGTAGCCGATGATCATCCCCCAAACCATCGCAGCGGAGGCATCGCCGTGGCGCCTGAACCAGACCCGCAACAGTGGCGAGAGTGGGACGGCGGGCTTGATCTCTCCCGCTCGTGGCCCTCCCCCCACGCGGACATCGACGTCGACACCGCCGGTCTCAGGAAGGTCGGCGAGACGATCACCACGGAACTGGCTGCCGCGGACAGCCATGAACCGGACGGCCCTACATCCTCCGGCCTGAGGTCCTGGAAGGACACGGCCGTCGCCGTCAGCCAACTCGAGTTCGATATGACTGCCTACGGCCTGTGGCCGCGTTGGATTGCGTTCGACAGATTCTGGGGGACGGTGTCGTTCATCGGCGACCGCATCGTGACGGAAACCGATTTCGTCCTGCTAACTTACGGCCAGTTCGGCAACATGATCATCGCAACTTCGGCGAACTATGCCATGGCCGACAGTGTTTTCGACAAGAAGATCTCCCAGCTGCGATACATCGTCAACGGCAAAGGCGTCCACCACACCACCATGCTCATGAAGGCCGGGTGGGAGGCGGACAACATCTCGGACTATGACGCCCCCAAGATCAAGGCCATGCTGTTCAGCTTTGATGTGGCGACCATGCTGCGTAAGGGCGGCGAGTGCGCCGAGCTGGCCGCGTGGTTGATCAGTCTGCAGTCCCTCATCGAGGAGCGCGCCAGGCAGCTGGCCGACGTCTGGTCGGGCGAGCCGTCCGAACTCGCCCTGGAGGCCTTCCGCAAGGTGCACGCCAGCGTCAGAGCGCTGGCCCACTCCATCGGCACGACCGGTGAAACGATCATCTGGCTGGCCAACGTGATCCACCGATATCAGGTGAACTTCGAATCCGTGGTCAAGCTGGGCGACTGGGAGTTCGACGACGACCTGCCGGACTGGCTGCTCCCGTCGGGCGGCGGCGCGCACGACCGCGCCCGCGACTACCTGCGCGACCTCAACCAATACGTGAAAGCCGCCTACGACGCGCTTCCCGCGGAGATCGAGACCCTCATCCCCGGTGCCCCCAGCAGCCTCGTCTACCCCGACCTGTCCAAGGGCGTGAAGGACTACTGGGATTCCACGCTCGTGGGCAGCGGCGAGGATGAGCCCTGACAGAGCCCGCCCGCATACGTGCGGCGGGTTGGGTAAGGGGAGCCGGACGGGCCGCCGTCCTACCGGCGCCGACATCCGACTCCGCCGGAGCATTTCCCCGTGAGGGGCTCTCAGTCCGCCGGCCGGTGGAGCCTGTCACCGCGCAGGAGACCGGTGGCGGGCTCCGGAGCCGAGGCGGGGTCGTGGCCGAGATCGACGATCCGGTTGCCACCGTCGACGTGGACGACCCTGGGCCGGAAGGTCCGCGCCTCGGCGTCGTCGAGCTGGCCGTACGCGATGATGATCACCAGGTCGCCCTGGTGGACGAGGCGGGCGGCCGCGCCGTTGATGCCGATGATCCCGGAACCGCGGGGGCCCGCGATCGTGTAGGTCACCAGCCGGGCGCCGTTGTCGATGTCCACCACGTGGACCTGTTCACCGGGGAGCAGGCCCGCCGCGTCCAGCAGATCCTCGTCGACGGTCAGCGATCCCACGTAGTGCAGGTCGGCCTGGGTGACGGTGGCACGATGGATCTTGGACGTGAGCATGGTGCGGAGCATGTGTCGATCACCTCTCACTCGGTCGCGCCGCCTGGTGGCGTGCACGCCTGCGCGGAATATATCCGACACCCCGGAAACGCCGCAGTGCTTCCGTCCCTCCGGGCTCCCTGAAGACCGATCACCGAAGGCCGACCGTTCCTGAAGACCCGCCATCCCTGAAGCCCGACCGTCCCTGAAGCCCCGCCATCCCTGAAGCCGGTCGGACCCGCCGTCTCTGAAGCCTGACCGCCCCCCGAAGACCCGCCGTCCCTGAGACCCGCCGTCCCTGAGACCCGCCRTCCCTGAAGCCGGYCGGACCCGCCGTCTCTGAAGCCCGACCGCCCCCCGAAGACCCGCCGTCCCTGAGACCCGCCGTCCCTGAAGTCCGGACGTCCCTAGAGGCCGATCGTCACGTTGTCGATCAGCCTGGTCGAGCCGAGCCTGGCGGCCACGGCGAGGATCGCCTCACCCGTGTGGCCCTCGCCGACCTCCGCGAAGGTCGCCGGGTCCACCAGGACCAGGTAGTCGACGGCCACCGAGGGCTCCTCCGCCAGCACGGCACGCGCGACCCGCCGGATCTCCCCGGGGGTCCGCTGCCCGGCCCCCGCGAACAGGGCCCGGGACAGGACCGTCGCGGTCCCGCGCTCCTCCGGGGACAGGTAGCGGTTGCGGCTGGACATGGCCAGGCCGTCGGCCTCCCGGAGCGTGGGCGCCCCGACGACCGAGATCGGCAGGTCGAGGTCGGCGACCATCCGGCGGATCATCGCGAGCTGCTGGGCGTCCTTCTGCCCGAACACCGCCACGTCCGGCCGGACCAGGTTGAACAGCTTGAGCACCACGGTCAGCACGCCGTCGAGGTGCCCCGGCCGGAACGCCCCCTCGACGATCGCGCCCATCTCCCCCGCCGAGACGCCGACCTGCCGGTCCGGCAGATACATGTCCTCGGCGGCGGGGGCGAACACCATGCCCACGCCCTCCGCGGCGCAGACCTCCAGGTCGTCGTCGAACGTGCGGGGATAGCGGGAGAAGTCCTCGCCGGGACCGAACTGCAGCGGGTTCACGAAGATGCTCACGGCCACGTGCTCGGCGTGCTCGCGGGCCAGCCGCATGAGCGAGCGGTGGCCCTCGTGCAGCGCGCCCATGGTCGGCACCAGCGCCAGGGCGGCCTTCCCCGGGGGTACCGGCCCGCCGATCCCCAGGGCCCGCCTCGCCTCGGCCAGCTCGGCGCGGTCACCCGCCACGATCACGTCCATATGTTGCCTCCCAGGGCGTCCAGGAGGCGCTCGGCGGCCTCGGGCTTGAGCAGCCCGGCCGCCAGCGCCCGGTCCGCCGTGAGCCTAGCGAGGGCCACATAGGCGTCCGCGGCCTCGGGGGCGGCCAGGATCAGCGCGTCCACGTGCTTGCGGACGGTCCCCGCGTCTCCGCGCACCACCGGGCCGGTCAGCCCGGCGATGCCGAGCCGCAGCACGTTCTCCAGGGCGGCGCCCAGCAGCGGGCCGAGCATCCGGCCCGGCTGCTCCACGCCGATCTTCTCCAGCAGCTCGGAGGACTCCGCGACGAGCGTCACCATGTGGTTGGCCGCTCCCGCCAGGGCCGCGTGGTAGAGCGCCCGGTCCTCGTCCTCGATCCAGACCGGCTCGCCCTCCATCTCGATGACCAGCGCCTCGGCCACCGGGCGGAGCGGGTCGGGCGCGGTGACGCCGTAGGAGATGCCGACGAGCCGGCGGAGGTCGTCGTCCTTGCCGGTGAAGGTCATCACCGGGTGGAGGGCCAGCGGGAGCGCCCCCGCCTTGATCGCGGGGTTCAGCACCGCCAGGCCGTACGCGCCGCTGGTGTGGGCCACCAGCTTGCCCCGCAGGTCGGCGCCGGTGCCCACCAGGCCGGAGACCAGGTCGGGCAGGACGTCGTCGGGGACCGTCAGGAGGATGAGGTCGGATTTCGAGACCACGTCCTCGGGGCGGGTGGGGACCAGGCCGAGCCGCTCCGCCGCCCGTTCCCTGGAGGAGTCGGAGACCCCGCTCGCGGCGACGACCCGGTGGCCCGCTCGCGCGAGCGCGGCGCCGAGTGCCGAGCCGACCCGGCCCGCGCCGACCACTCCGACGGCCAGCCGTGCCGGGCGATCACGTGTGTCCATCAGATGCCCATCAGATCTAGCGAGCGAACTGTCGGATTTATCCGCCAGGGGAATCGCCTCATCGAATATCTCCAGCGTGGAGACCCCCGCCTTCAGGCGGAGGAGGAAACACTGACTGATAGCGTTCTTTCGTCCGAAACGGGCAGGGCTTGTGCGTCGCCCACCTCGGCTGAGGCAAGCGAGAAGCCGCTCCCTTCAGGGAGTCGAGGGGTCACGACGTCCCGTCCTTCGACCATCTGGGCTCCTTGCCCAGGTGACCAGCGTAACGGGCCGAGCCGTTCCAGCCACGTCACGGCGTGAATCGGAAAACGGCGACGGGTGCCGCCCCTCCCTTCAGCCCCGCGTCCGCCGGGTATCCGGCCGGTCATGGGGTGACCTGGGCCGTACTCCTCAGGTGAGCGGGCCGGGCGCTGTAGCGTCTGTTGACGTGTGGCTCACCTGGCGCGACGCGATGGAGCATGCGCTCTACGGCGACAACGGCTTCTACCTGCGGGAGCGACCCTCGGGGCACTTCCGGACCTCGGTCGGCGCCTCCCCCGTCTTCGCCGAGGCGGTGCTGCGCGAGCTCGTCGCGGTGGACGACGCGCTCGGTGCCCCGCCGGTGATCGACCTGGTGGACATCGGCGCGGGCGAGGGCGTCCTGGCGGCCGGCGTGCTCGCCGCCGCACCGCCCGGCCTCCGCTCCCGGTTGCGGGTGACCGGGGTGGACCTGGCCCACCGGCCCGCCCGGCTGCCGGAGGAGATCAGATGGACGGCGTCCGTGCCGGACGGGGTCCACGGGCTCGTGATCGCCAACGAGTGGCTGGACAACGTGCCCGTGGACGTCGCCGAGCAGACGGCGGACGGCCCCCGGCTGGTCCTGGTCGACCCGTCGAACGGCGCGGAACGACTCGGAGACAGGCCGCAGGACGCCGATCTGGCCTGGCTGGCCCGCTGGTGGCCGATGCGGGCGGCGGGCGAGCGGGCCGAGATCGGCAGGCCACGCGACGAGGCCTGGGCATCGGTGATCGTACGGCTGGCACGCGGGCGTGCGGTCGCGATCGACTACGCACACCCTGTGGACGACCGTCCGCCGTGCGGGACGCTGGCCGGTTACCGTGACGGGGCGGCCGTCGCGCCCCTGCCGGACGGATCGTGCGACATCACCGCGCACGTGGCCCTGGACGCCTGCGCGGCAGCCGGGGAGCGTGCCGGGGCCGCCACGACGGTTCTGACCACGCAGCGGCAGGCGCTGCGCGCCCTCGGCGTCACCGGGGTCCGCCCGCCCGTCGAGCAGGCCCGCAGCGACCCGCGCGGCTATCTCCGCGCCCTGGCCAGATCCTCCGAGGAGGCCGAGCTGATCGCCGCCGGGGGACTCGGCGGCTTCGGCTGGCTGTCCCAGACCCGGACCTGACGAGCCCGCATCCGCGAGCCGGAGCGGCAGAACGCCGGAAGCGACCAAGCCCCCTTGGCCTCGGGCGCCTTGGTCCTGGCGATGCCCAGCGCGAACGGCTTGCCGACGGCCGGCGAGCCCCACGCCGTACCGCCCGGCAGGAGTGGGCGGCATGGGCGGCCGGCAGATCCACCAGCCCCCGGCTCAGACGGGCTTGAAGGCGGATCTGGAAAGGGCCCTGTCCGATCCGGCGGATCAATGAGGCCTCCCGCCGGTCACAACGGCGACGCCGGCATCAAGCCCGAGCTCAGCGATCCCCCTGCCGGCGCGGATCCCAACCACGATCCAAAAATGTCACTTGAGTATTAGATCTTGCGTATTAAATAAGGGGATGCGCCCTGATCTAACCCTCCCTCCGAAGCTGACGGCCGGAGACCGGGTGGCGGTGGTCTCCCCCTCCTTCGCGGCGCCGGGGATGTTCCCGGCCGTGCATGAGCTGGCGATGCGGCGGCTCCGCGACGAGTTCGGGCTGGAACCCGTGGAGTATCCGACGACCCGCCGGTTGGGCGCCACGGCGCGAGATCGGGCGGCCGATCTGACGGAGGCGTTCACCGATCCGGGCATCCGCGCGGTGCTGTCCACGATCGGAGGGGACGACCAGCTCAGCGTGCTGCCCTTCCTGGATCCCGCCGTGGTCACCGCCGACCCCAAGCCGTTCGTCGGCTACAGCGACAACACCAACCTGCTCAACTGGCTGTGGAACCTCGGTGTGGCGGGCTACCACGGCGGATCGACGATGGTGCACCTCGGCCGCGGCGGCGGTCTGCACCCGGTGTCGGCCGGTTCGCTGCGGGCGGCGCTGCTGACCGGCGGGGACATGGAGCTGCATCCGGTCGAGGTGTTCAGCGAGGACGAGCTCGACTGGGGCGATCCCGCGTCGTCGGACCGCGCGGCGCCGACCCTGCCCAGCCCCGGCTGGACCTGGCACCGGCCCGACCGGGTCGTCACCGCCCCCACGTGGGGCGGCAACCTGGAGATCCTGCACTGGAACCTGGCCACGGACCGGTGGATCCGTCCGGTCGAGGACTACGCCGGGTGCGTGCTGCTGCTGGAGACCTCCGAGGAGATGCCCTCGGCCCAGGAGGTGTTCTACATGTTGCGCAACGCGGGCGAACGCGGGCTGCTCGCGCAGTTCCCGGCCGTCCTCGTCGGTACGGCCAAGGCCAGCAGCCTGATGCGCCGCACCACGCCCGAGGAGCGGGACGGCTACCGCACCGAGCAGCGCGAGGCGATCCTGCGGGCGCTGGACCACTACAGCCCCGAGGCCATGGCGGTGTTCGGCGTCGACTTCGGACACACCGATCCCCAGTGGGTCCTGCCCTACGGCGGACTGGTGACCGTGGACGGCCCCGCCCGCCGCGTCATCGCTCACTTCTGACCGGCCGTGTTTAGGTGGAACACCGTACCCGCTCCCTGGTGCTGCGCCAGACGCCCGCCTGACCCCGGGCGGGCCCGTCTCCCCTGCCATACTCCTGCAGGGGCAGACCTCCAGGGACCGGGGCGCGGCCGTCCTGCGTCGACATCGGCCGAGAGCCGGCAATCATCCTCGCCGAGTACACACGCCGGGAAGGTCGCAGACCTTCTTGGCCATCTTCTTCGCCCTGTTGGTGAGTATCTTGGTCGTGTCCTCGCCGGCCCAGTAGGAGTCGGCGGTGTAGAGGACCAAGGCGCTCCCGCGGCGGACGACGACGTACCGATCTCCGCTGGAAATGTACAGCTCGCCCTTGAGGGGCTCCTCCGTGCCCCTTTCGTAGAAGCTCCCCTTGACCAGCAGGGCCTCGTCTGCGATGTTCACCTTCTTGCCGGTGTAGCGGTGAAAGCCCCCGGCCACGATCGCCGTCTGCGGAGTCTTGGCCTTGGCGCATTTTTCCACGTCGGCGCGGAGCCTGCGGAACACGGCCCCGGCGTTCTTCGCGCTGGGATACAGCACGAGCTGCTCGGTGGCGTACGAGGGGGCGCTGGTCCCCTCGGTGATGGTCCGCATCGCGATGCGGCCATCGCGGGGCTTCTCCTTGGAGCGGCAGGGGATGAGCTCAAGCGGCTTGGTCAGCTTGTCGCTGACCGTCCACCACTCATCGGCCGCCTGATCCTCAGTGAGGGGCTTGGTCGCCTCGGCCTCGGTCAGCAGAAACCCTTTGGGGATCTTGACGGTCTCCGCCTGGGCCGTACTGGCCGCGCCGACCGCCGAGGCCACCATGACCGCCGTTGCGATGATCGATACCATCGCTCTCTTGCCCGTCATTTCGATCATGAGCTGTTAGATGCGTGATCCTGCTGAAAAGTTCTCCGGCGTCGAGACGGGCAGGGGGCACAGCGAAAGTCATTCCGTCAGGAGCTGTTAGCCGGGTAGGCACGGGCTCGGCGTGGTTGATCGCCCCCGAGGGATTCGGGGGCGATTACATGGATCAGACCCGCACGTCGAGTGAGGTGAGTCCCCGGATGATGTAGCCCGGTCCCCACGAGGGCTCGGCGGTCAGTTCCAGCTTCGGCGCCCTGCGCAGCAGCGCGCCGAACGACTCGATCAGCTCGATCCTGGCCAGCGGCGCGCCCAGGCAGAAGTGGATGCCCGCGCCGAATGAGATGTGCGGGTTGTCGACCCTGCCGACGTCCAGGCGGTCGGGGTCGGCGAACACCTCGGGGTCGCGGTTGGCCGAGCCGAACAGCAGCGCCACCTCCGTGCCGCGCGGGATGTCCACCCCGCCGACCGTGATGTCCTCAAGGACCCAGCGTTCGAACATCTGCAACGGGGTGTCCCAGCGCATCAGCTCCTCGATCGCCGTGGGGAGCAGGCCGTGGTCGGCGCGGAGCCGCTCCAGCTCGGCCGGGTTGCGGAACAGCGACCACCAGCCGTTGCCGGTGACGTTGACGGTGGCCTCGTGCCCGGCGTTGAGCAGCAGCACGCAGGTGCCGACCAGCTCCTCCTCGGTGAGCTTGTCGCCCTCGTCGGCCACCAGGGCCAGCGCGCTGATCAGGTCGTCACCGGGGTCCGCCCGGCGGGCACGGGCCAGTCCGACGAGGTAGTCGGAGAACTCCTCGGCCGCGCGCACGGCGGTGTGCTGCGCCTCGATCGAGGGATTGAGCTCGTACATCCCGCAGATGTCGGCCGACCAGGGCCGCAGCAGGTGCCGATCGGCCTCGGGCACGCCGAGCATCTCGGCGATCACGGTCACCGGGAGCGGCTCGGCCACCTCCGCGATCAGGTCTCCCCCGCCGCGCTCGGCGAACCGGTCCACCAGCTCCCCGGCGATCCGGGCGACCTTGGGGCGGAGCGCCTCGACCATGCGCGGGGTGAACGCCTTGGACACCAGCCGCCGGAGCCGGGTGTGGACCGGCGGCTCGACGTCCAGCATCCCGGCCCTGACCACCCGCCAGAACGGGTCCTGGAACCCGGGGTCGTCCGGCCTGCCGAACTCCTGGTGCGTGGCCACGTGCAGGTAGGAGCGGCCGAGCCTGCGGTCGCGCAGCAGCGCGTTGACGTCGGCGTGCCGGGCGATCAGCCACTGGCCGGTCGGCTCGAAGAAGCTGACCGGCCGCTCCCGCCTCAGCTCGTTGTAGACGTCATAGGGATGGGCGACGAATTCCGGATTCCAAGGATCAAAGCGCACGTCAACATCGTAATGTTGACTTAAGACTCAGCCTGCTTGTCCGCCTCGTAACGCTGGTGCAGCTCAACCGGCTTCTCCCCGTTGGATTTGCTGCGCAGCCGGATGTTCAGCAGCTCCACGGCGAGCGAGAACGCCATCGCGAAGTAGATGTAGCCCTTGGAGATGTGCTGCTCGAAGCCCTCGGCGATGAGTACGACCCCGATCAGCACCAGGAACGACAGGGCGAGCATCTTGATGCTCGGGTGCTTGTCCACGAAGCGGCTGATCGGGCCGGAGGCGAAGAGCATCACGACGACCGACACGACGACGGCCGCGACCATGACGCCGAGCTCGTCGACCATGCCGACCGCGGTGATCACCGAGTCGAGGGAGAACACGATGTCCAGGACCATGATCTGGAGGATCACCGAGGTGAAGGAGGAGGCGACCTTGCCGCTGGCGTGCCCCGACTTGCCCTCAAGGCTGTCGTGCATCTCGAAGACGCTCTTGGCCAGCAGGAAGAGACCACCGAAGATCAGGATCAGGTCGCGCCCCGAGATCGGCTGGCCGAAGACCTCGAACATGGGCGATGTGAGTTTCACCACCCACGACAGCGCCAGCAGCAGCGCGAGCCGGCTCAGCAGGGCGGCGAGGAGGCCCAGCTTGCGCGCCTTGTCCCGCTGTTCCGGCGGGAGCTTCCCCGCCAGGATCGAGATGAAGATGATGTTGTCGATGCCGAGCACGATCTCCAGACCGACAAGGGTGACAAACCCTATCCAGATCTCCGGGTTGGTCACCCAATCCATCATCTGCTCCTTCATCAAGCGTTACGGGGTCACTGCCTAGACGGGTGGAGACCTCCAGGAGTTCCTGAACCAGGATCACATCTGCGCATTTTGAAGACTTGCGGAGCCCGGCCGGCTGTCGGTTATAGTTCCCCTGTAGGTCATGAGTGCCAGTGACAAGCCCCGGCTCGCTGGCCGGCAACCCTCGCGTCCGCGGCGGGGTGCCCCGGGTGAGGACCTGGTCCGGCACGATGTGTGCCGGGCAAGCGCGGGCTCCACGCACCAATGCCACGGCTTGGGGTCCGATGACCTCTCAGGGAGCCTTGGCGTGTCCGCACTGACGATCTTCACCTCCGCCGCCACCACCGCCGCAGCCGTGACCGTCCCGGCGACCCGCGCCTCCGAGGACCGGCGGATCCCCGCGGTGCTCGGCTCGGACCTCGAGGTCCCGGTCAAGGGCGGCAGGCTCGTCCCCTACGCCAACCTCGACTACGCCGCCAGCGCGCCCTGTCTGGAACCGGTGAGCGCCGCCGTCGCCGCCGCGCTCCCGGCCTACTCCAGCGTCCACCGCGGCGCCGGATACGCTTCCCAGCTCACCACGGCCCGCTACGAGCAGGCCCGGCACACGGTCCGCGCCTTCGTCGGGGCCCGCCCCGACGACTCGGTGGTCTTCACCCGGAACACCACCGACGCCACCAACCTGCTGGCCCGCAGCCTGCCCGAGGGGACCACCGCCGTGGTCTTCGACACCGAGCACCACGCCTCGCTCCTGCCCTGGGCCGACGCCGTACGGCTCGCGCCCCCCGCCTTCCCCGGTGAGGCGGTCCGCGCCGCCGACGAGGCGCTGGCCGGGATCGACGGCCCCAAGCTGCTGGTGGTGACCGCCGCCTCCAACGTCACCGGCGAGCTCTGGCCGATCGCCGCCCTGGCCCACATCGCCCACCGCCACGGCGCCCGCATCCTCGTCGACGCCGCCCAGCTCGTCCCGCACCGCCGTCTCAACCTGACGGCGCTGGACCTGGACTACGTGGTCTTCTCCGGCCACAAGCTCTACGCCCCCTTCGGCACCGGCGCCCTGATCGGCCGGACGGACTGGCTGGCGGCGGCGGAGCCGTACCTGCGGGGCGGCGGCGCGGTGAAGGCCGTCAACGACGACGAGACCGAGTGGCACGTCGACCCCGAGGCCCGCCACGAGGCCGGCACCCCGAACGTCCTGGGCGCCATCGCCCTGGCCGCCGCCTGCGACGCGCTGAACGCCACCGGCTGGAGCGCCCTGCTCCGCGAGGAGGAGCGCCTCATCGGCCGTCTCCGCGCCGGGCTCGCCGCCATCGAGGGCGTCCACGAGCTCTCCCTGTGGGGCCCCGACCACCCCCGCGTCGGCATCGTCTCCTTCGTGGTGGACGGCTTCACCGCCCGTGAGGTCGCCGAGGTCCTGTCCGGCGAGTACGGCATCGGCGTGCGCGACGGCAAGTTCTGCGCCCACCCCTTCGTCCGCCACCTCCTCGGCGCCAAGGACGGCGGCTGCGACGACGTCACCGCCTCCGCCGTCCGCGCCTCCATCGGGATCGGCACCACCGAGGAGCACGTCGACCGTCTGGTCGCCGCCCTCCGGGATCTCCTCAACCGGGCCTGACGTGACAGCATGGCCGTATGACTGAGCGTCGTGCCGCAGGCCCGCCCCGGGAGATCAGCGTAGGGATCGGCGCCGGAGCGGACGCCGTGCACGGAGCGCGCGGCAAGGAGCTCGCGACCGAGGACATGGTCCTCAACATCGGGCCGCAGCATCCGTCCACGCACGGGGTGCTGCGGCTGCGGCTCACCCTGGACGGGGAGCGGATCAGCGCGGCCGAGCCGATCGTGGGCTACATGCACCGCGGCGCGGAGAAGCTTTTCGAGGTGCGCGACTACCGGCAGATCATCATGCTGGCCAACCGGCACGACTGGCTGTCGGCGTTCGCCAACGAGCTGGGCGTCGTGCTCGCGGTGGAGCGGATGCTCGGCATGGAGGTGCCCGTCCGGGCCGTCTGGATGCGCACGCTGCTGGCCGAGCTCAACCGGGTCCTCAGCCACCTGATGTTCCTCGGCTCCTACCCGCTGGAGCTCGGCGCGATCACCCCGCTCTTCTACGCGTTCCGGGAGCGCGAGACCCTCCAGGCCGTGATGGAGGAGATCTCCGGCGGGCGGATGCACTACATGTTCAACCGGGTCGGCGGCCTCAAGGAGGACGTGCCCGAGGGATGGACCGGCCGGGCCTCGCGCGCCGTCGCGGACGTGCGGCGGCGGCTGCCCGACATCGAGAACCTGATCGCCGGGAACGAGATCTTCCTGGCCCGCACGGTCGGGATAGGCGTGCTGGACCGCGAGACGATCATGCAGTACGGCGTGAGCGGCCCCATCGCCCGCGCCTCGGGGGTGGACATCGACCTGCGCAGGGACGAGCCCTACCTCGCCTACGGCGAGCTGCCGGTGCGGGTCGTGACCCGGTCGGCCGGAGACTGCCACTCCCGCTTCGAGGTGCTCCTGGAGCAGGTGAAGGTCTCCCTGGACCTGGCCGACGCCTGCCTGGAGCGGCTCCGGGAGCTGCCACAGGGGCCCGTCAACCAGCGCCTGCCCAAGGTGCTCAAGGTCCCCGAGGGCCACACCTACGCCTGGACGGAGAACCCGCTCGGTATCAACGGCTACTACCTGGTCTCCCGCGGCGAGAAGACCCCGTGGCGGCTGAAGCTCCGCTCGGCCTCCTACAACAACGTCCAGGTGCTGCGCGAGATGCTACCGGGCCATCTGCTCGCCGACATGGTGGCCATCCTCGGTTCGATGTTCTTCGTCGTGGGCGACATCGACAAGTGACCGCGCGGGCGGACCCTAGATGATTGCGGCTAAGGGGTTCAGTGGTCGTAGGCGGTCAAGGCACGTTTGACGGGCTGGCCGGTGTGGTCGTTGTGCCAGATCGCGGCGGTCAGCGTCAGGACGCGCTGCAGAACGCGAGCGATCACGCCACTGGGGGTGCGTCCGCGGTGGCGCTCCAGATCGAGCCGGCCTTTGAAAGTCTCGTTGATCGACTCGATGACCTGCCGCAATGGCTTGAGCATCGGTGCGCCTGGCCGCTCCCCCTCGCTTTCGCGGGCTGGCCGGAGCAGCCGGAGGTTCCACAGCGTGGCGTAGATCGCCAGTAGCCGTATGGCCTGCTGGAGCAGGGCCGCCGCCTTGCGCAGCCGCTTGTTGTAGCCGAGAGCCATCGGTAGGTACGGGAACAGATGCCGCAGGTGAGCGCGGGCATGACGGATCCACCGCCGCTCGGAGGTGAAGCCCAGCAGGGCCTGCAACACCGCCGGCGTGACCAGCTCCGCGTCGCTGAGCTTCGGTGCGATGCCCACCGACGGGCGCCAGGGCGCCAGCTGAGGTGATTGTTTCAGCAGGTCGCCGAATCCCACGTACAGTGCGGTGGCCAAGCTGTCGAGGTCCGGCTTCACCGATGTCTCCGTCTCCCCCAAGCTGAGGAACATGGTGCGACGTGGGGCCTGGCTATCGAGTCAGGTGATCACACTCTTCGGCGGCACTTTCGTAACTACCCAGAAGGAAGGTGTGGATAGCCGCCAGTTGGTCGCCGGAGAAGGTGGCCATCAATCGGCGGCCGCGGGCGTCGATCCCGTCGTAGAACGAAGCGATCCGTTCGAGCCCTGGGGTCGAGGCTTCGACGAGTACGCGGCGGCGGTCCTGCGGGTCGGGTTTACGCCGGACGTATCCCGCCTTCTCCAGACGGTCGAGCATGTGCGTGACCGCGCCGGTGGTACGCCCGAGCTGAGAGCTGAGTGCACCGGCGGTGCAGGCTCCGGCGCGGTTGAGTACGTGCAGGCAGAGCAGATCGGTCTGCGCGATGCCGAGATGCTGGGCGATCAGGTCGTTCAGGCGTCCCAGGGCTCCGGCGAGGTCCGTCATGGACGTAATGATCCGGTCGGGTAGTTCGTCGTTCTGGTCGTCCTGCGGTTTGACGGGCATGCGAGGTTCCATTTATCTTCGCGATTCAGATACTTAGCTATGCAGCTACTTTATCCGATGCGTTGCCTCTGCGACTCGGAGAGGCAATGGCGGCCCTGGTCCGGGTCGTTCCCCTTGGGAAGGAGTCCTGCCATGGACGGCTGGTACGTGGACGACCGCTGCATTAACTGCGATGCCGCCCGACAGCTCGCGCCAGACCTGATCGGCGAGGCCGGCGGAAGGTCGCAGATCCTGCGCCCGCCGAACGGTGAGGCGGAGACACGGCGCCTCCACGCGGCCGCCTTCGCCTGCCCCACACGCTCGATCCGCCCGGCGTCCGGGCCGCCGAACCAAGCACTCGACCCTTTTCCGATGGCCTTGGACAACGGCGTACTGATGTGCGGGCACAACTCCCGACACACCGCCGGGGCCAACTCCTACCTGCTGCTGCGGCCGTCCGGCACGGCCATGATGATCGACACACCGCGCTGGAGCCGTGAACTCGCCGAGCGTTACGCGGCATCGGGTCTGGTCACCGATGTGCTGCTCACACACCGAGACCACGCCGCACACGGCCGCCAATACGCGGACTATTTCGGCGCCCACCTGTGGATCCACGAGGGCGACCTCGACGCGGCACCGGACGCGGACCACGTGATCCGGGGCCTGGAACCTCTCGAGATCAGCGAGGGAGTCACCGCTCATCCACTGCCCGGCCACACCCGGGGCAGCGTGCTCTACCTCGCGGATGACCGGTACTGCTTCAGCGGAGACAGCTTCTACTGGTCGCGCACCACCTGTGATCTGGAAGTCGCGGAGAGTGTGACCTGGTACTCCATCGAGGAGTTGGCCGCCTCCTTGGCCAGGACGGCCGGACGGCTGCGATTCGAATGGATCCTGCCAGGCCACGGTGACCGCCAACGCCTGGCCGCCGACGAGATGTCCCGGCGGCTGCGAGCGCTGGCCGAACGCACGCGACTGCTACGGCCCGGGCCGATCGACTTCACGGCCGTCCGCTGGTGAGAGAGCGGCCCAACCGGCACAAGGCCCGCACGGCATCGGCTACAGCACCATTCCTCAATATCGGCGTACTGCCGGAGCCCGATGAGACAGTCCCCCATGGTGCTGCACGGCGAGCGGAATCGGACCGGGGGTGCTGGGCCTTCACAGCTCCGATTCCGAACACGAGAGCGTCATCCCCAAGGCCCCACGTCGGCAAGCGCGGCGGCGAGAGCCGGTCCGGTCCTGGCCTGCGGCCGCCTCGATGGTCTCTACACACGCTGACACCGCACCGACGGCGCAACAGCAACGCTAGAACTTCTCGTTACGTCGGGTTCAAGCCCACGCAGCCCACGCCTTGGAAGCAATCATCTAGCGGTCCTCCTCCGAGGAGTCCTTCGGCACCTTGCAGCAGTACTCCAGGTAGAGGGCGGCGCACACCAGCAGCACGCAGACGACGAACGAGCCTCCGGTGATGAGGAAGTCGCGGCGCGGCACGCCCTGATCCAGCAGCTCGGCGGTGTAGAGGGTGAATCCGGCGAAGATCCCGCCGAAGATCGCCCCGCCGTACGCGGAGGCCTTGGCCAGGGCCGCGAGCCGGGCCACGGCCAGCGGTTCGACGGGTTTGGTGTCGCCCCTGCGCTCGATCCGGGCCTTGGTCATCCATCCGCTGTAGATCTCGCCGACGGCCAGCAGGAGCACCGTGGGGATCGCGGTCCACGGCACGGTCGGCAGGGACGAGTAGAGGGGCTTCAGCAGTGCCCAGGTGATGATCGCGAACACGACGAGGAGACCGACGAGCACGCCGGGGCGGGTCGGTTTCAAATGGGCCTCTGCAGCGTCAGGTCGGCGCGGAGCCGTACGTAGTCCTGGTCCAGCGCGGCCAGCAGGTCGTCGACCCTGCGGCCGGACAGGACCGCGTCCGGGTCGGCCCGCGACCACGGCACCAGCACGAACGCGCGCTCGTGTGCCCGGGGGTGCGGCAGCGTCAGCTCGGGGTCGTCGGAGACGACGTCCCCCACGGTGATCAGGTCGACGTCCAGGGTGCGCGCTCCCCAGCGCTCTGTCCGGACCCGGCCGAAGGCGTTCTCCACACCTTGAGCACGATCGAGGAGCGCCCTGGGTTCCAGGATGCTGTCCGCGATCACCACCGCGTTGAGGTAGGGCCCCTGCTCGGGGCCGCCGAACGGGTCGGTCTCGTAGACCGGCGACACCGCGACGAATTCGAGGCCCGGCGCGTCGAAGAGCGAGTCGAGCGCGCCCTGCAGCGTGTCGAACCGGTCGCCCAGGTTGCTGCCGAGCGCCAGCACGACCTTCATCCCCGGCTCCGCGTGATCGTCACGACCACGTCGTCGAACGGCAGCGGGATCGGCGCGGCCGGCTTGTGCACGCTCACCTCCGCCGACAGCACCTGCTCGCGGGCCAGGCAGACATCCGCCAGGCGCTGGGCCAGGGTCTCGATCAGATTGACCGGCTCGCCCTCCACAACTTTCACCAGGTCCTGGGCCAGCTCGCCGTAGTGAACGGTCCTGGTCAGGTCGTCCCCGGCCGCCGCGGGCGCCGTGTCGAGGAAGAGCGTGGCGTCGACGACGAACTCCTGGCCGAGCTCCCGCTCGGCGGCCAGCACGCCGTGCCGCCCCCGCGCCCGCAGGCCCTTCACACTGATCCGGTCGGTCACGCGGCTTCCTCTTCCTCGTCCTCGTCGCCCTGCAGCACCGGTGAGCCGTGGTGCAGCCAGAGCCGCCACCCCGACTCCGTCCTGATGAAGGTGTTGCTCGCCACGACCTTGCCCGCGGCGAAGCTGGAGTCGCCCTCGTCCCCCGCGGTGAGGATGTTCTCCTCACAGGTGAGGATGGCCACGTCACCCAGGACCATGACGCGGACGTCGGTCAGCACGAACTGGATGTAGGGGGTGTTGGCCATGATGAGCGCCCAGGAGCGCAGCACCTCCTGGCGGCCGTTCACGATCGGCCACCCCGGATGCACGCAGCTCACCTGCTCGCCGTCGACGTCCTCGGCCCAGATCTCGGTCATCCTGTCGAGGTCGGCGTTCTCGATCGCGGTGTAGAACGCCTGGTTGACCGTCTCGACGGCGGTGGTGTCGACGCTCATGCTCTCGCTCCCTGAACTGCGGCAGCCACACGGACGGCGTCCGCGTTCGGGCGTACGTCATGCACGCGCACACACCATGCCCCCGCCTGTGCGACGAGGGCGGTCACGGCCAGCGTGGCGTCGTCACTGCGACTGAAAGGACGCGGAGCGCCGTCCGGGTCCGCGAGCAGGCGGCCCAGGAAACGCTTCCGCGAGGCCCCGATGATCATCGGATAACCCAGCTCGGCGAGCTGGTCCAGCCCCGCGAGCAGAGCCCAGTTGTGTTCGGGGTTCTTGGAGAAGCCCAAGCCCGGGTCAAGCACGATCTGATTGTCGGCCACCCCCTCGGCCAGCACGGAGGAGACCCGTTTGGAGAGCTCCTCCCGCACCTCGGTCACGACGTCGCCGTAGACCGCCCTGCTGTTCATGGCGTGGCTGTGGCCCCGCCAGTGCATCACCACGTACGGCACGCCGGACGCGGCGACGACGCGCGGCATCGCCGGATCCGCGAGGCCGCCGCTGACGTCGTTGACCAGCTTCGCCCCGGCCGCCACGGCCGCCTGGGCGACCTCGGCCCGCATGGTGTCGACGCTGACCGTGACACCCTCCCGGCTCAGCTCCCTGATGACCGGCTCGACCCTGGCCAGCTCCTCTTCGAGCGACACCCTCGCCGCCCCGGGCCTGGTGGACTCCCCGCCCACGTCGACGATGTCGGCGCCCTGCTCGACCAGCTCCAGGCCGTGCCGTACGGCCGTCACCGGGTCGAACCACTGGCCGCCGTCGGAGAACGAGTCGGGGGTCACGTTGACCACGCCCATCACCAGGCATCGGCCCTCCGCGGGCATCCCCGGCACACTCCACGTAGTCATGCGGACAAGCCTAGGCGTAGTCCACTCTTCGCCCATCTCGCGGGTCCAGCTTGTGCCATAACGAAACAGCCCGTCCATCCCGGGGCGGACGTCCGCCGATCGGGGCATCCGCCGGTCATGTTCTCCTCCGCCCAGATCCTGAAGCTCCGCCGGGCTCCGCCGCCCCCGCCCGCGACGGGCGCCGTCCGGTGACGATCCGCGCCGGCCCCGGCTGCCCGGACGCGGCGACCGTCACAGTGACCCGCCCGACCGGGCCGGCGACCGCCGAGGCGACGGGCCGACGTGGACAATCGGTGACATTTCTGGCGATCATCTCCCCGGTTGGGCCGCATCTGTCCCGGTCAACCGATCGGAGGGCATTCGGATCAGGAGTTCGGAGCATGCCGGACCTTGGCAAGTGTGGAGATATTAGCCCGAGCAAAGCGGGATTGGAGGGCTTTCGAACCGGCCCCCAAAACAGAAACCTTGCTCGGGCCGCCGTGGCGGCCCGAGCAAGGCGGGATATCTGCGGGCGAGGAGCGGGGATCAGCGGAGGATGAGCGCCATCGCTTCGGCCCGCGTCTTGTCGCTGTTGCGGAAATCACCGCGCACAGCCGAGGTGATGGTCTTGGCGCCGGGCTTGCGGACACCGCGCATGGTCATGCAGAGGTGCTCGCACTCGATGACGACGATGACCCCGCGGGGCTCCAGCACGCTCATGAGCGCGTCGGCGATCTGGGAGGTCATCCGCTCCTGCACCTGGGGGCGGCGGGCGTAGACGTCGACGAGGCGGGCGAGCTTGGACAGGCCGGTGACCTGACCCTTCTCGTTCGGGATGTAGCCGACGTGGGCGACACCGTGGAACGGCACCAGGTGGTGCTCGCAGGTCGAGTAGACCTCGATGTCGCGCACCAGCACCATCTCGTCGTGGTCGACGTCGAAGACCGTGGTCAGTACGTCTTCCGGGGACTGCCCCAGCCCGGCGAACTGCTCCGCGTAGGCACGGGCGACGCGGGCGGGGGTGTCCTGCAGACCGTCCCGGTCCGGATCCTCACCGAGCGCGATCAGGATCTCGCGGACGGCTCTCTCGATCCGGGCCGAATCGACCTGCAACGGCTTCACACTCACTCTCAGTTCCCGTCCCTGGGCACGGAGTCGACGTGGCCCGCACCCGCGGGGAGCGCGCCGTTGCCGGACTGCTCCTTCGGGGTCAGGATCGGCGGGCGGTCCGAGGGGAGCCGCTTGCCGTAGCCGGAGTAGGAGGGGCGCTTCTCCTTGACGACCACCGGCGCGAAGATCTGCAGCACCATGTCGCGGGAGAGCGTCTCCTTCTCCATGAGTTCGAGCACCAGGTTGTCGAGCACGTCGCGGTATTCGACGAGGATCTCCCAGGCCTGGTCGTGGCCGGCCTCGATCAGGCGGCGCACCTCCTCGTCGATCGTGGAGGCGATCTTCTCGGAGTAGTCGCGCTCGTGACCCATCTCACGGCCCAGGAAGACCTCGGCGTTGCCGCTGCCGAACTTCCGCGCGCCGAGCTGCTCGCTCATGCCGTACTCGGTGACCATGCGGCGGGCGATGGAGGTGGCCTTCTCGATGTCGTTGGAGGCGCCGGTGGTGGGCTCGTGGAAGACGAGCTCCTCCGCCGTACGGCCGCCCAGCAGCATCGCGAGCTGGTCCAGCATCTCCGAGCGGGTCGCCAGGAACTTGTCCTCCATCGGCAACGTCATCGTGTAACCGAGGGCGCGTCCGCGGGACAGGATCGTGATCTTGTGGACCGGGTCGGAGTTGGGCAGCGCGTGCGCGACCAGGGCGTGACCGCCCTCGTGGTACGCGATGATCTTCTTCTCCTGGTCCGACATGACGCGGGTCTTGCGCTCCGGGCCGGCCATCACGCGGTCGATGGACTCCTCGAGCATCTCCATCGTGATCAGCTTCTGGTCCGCGCGGGCGGTGAGCAGCGCGGCCTCGTTGATCACGTTCGCCAGGTCGGCGCCGGTGAAACCGGGCGTCCGGCGGGCGATGATGTCGAGCTCGACGCCTTCGGCGAACGGCTTGCCGCGGCCGTGCACCTTGAGGATGCCCTTGCGGCCCTCCAGGTCGGGGCGGTCGACGGTGACCTGGCGGTCGAAACGTCCCGGACGCAGCAGTGCCGGGTCCAGGATGTCGGGCCGGTTGGTCGCGGCGATCAGGATCACGCCGCCCTTGACGTCGAAGCCGTCCATCTCGACGAGGAGCTGGTTCAGCGTCTGCTCGCGCTCGTCGTGACCGCCGCCGAGGCCCGCGCCGCGGTGACGGCCCACCGCGTCGATCTCGTCGATGAAGATGATCGCCGGCGCGTTCGCCTTGGCCTGCTCGAACAGGTCACGGACTCGCGAGGCGCCGACACCGACGAACATCTCGACGAAGTCGGAACCGGAGATCGAGTAGAACGGCACGCCGGCCTCGCCGGCGACGGCCCTGGCGAGCAGGGTCTTGCCGGTTCCAGGCGGGCCGTAGAGGAGGACGCCCTTGGGGATCTTCGCGCCGATCGCCTGGAACTTGGCCGGGGCCTGCAGGAACTCCTTGATCTCCTGGAGCTCCTCGATGGCCTCGTCGGCGCCCGCGACGTCGGCGAAGGTGGTCTTCGGGGTGTCCTTGGTGATGAGTTTGGCCTTCGACTTGCCGAAGTTCATCACCCGGGAGCCGCCGCCCTGCATCTGGTTCATGATGAACAGGAAGATCAGCACGATGATGACGATCGGCAGGAAGCTCACCAGGAGGCCGAGGAGGAAGTTCTCCTTCGGCACGTCGACGGTGTAGCCGCCGGTGAGCTTGCCGCTGGTCGCGGCGGATTCGAGCTTGTCTGCGAGCTGGACACCCTGCCCGGTCACCCACGAGGAGTAGTAGCGCTTCTTGTCGGTCAGAGTGACCTCGATGCGCTGGTCCTTGTCGATGATCTTCGCGTTGGCGACCTTGCCCTCGTCGATCCAACTAATGATCTTCGAAGTGTCGGCCTTCTCGTAGTTGCCGTCGCCGCCCCACATCGTGGTGACGAGCAGGAGCAGCACGACGATGCCCAGGATCCACAGCAGTGGCCCACGTGTAAATCGCTTGAGATCCATCCGATGCGGAACCCCGGCGGGCCCGTCCCTTCCTGACCAAGGCCTGACACCCCGGGCGAACCCGGGGTTCGCGGTATCCCTAACCGCTCCAACTGACTCCCCAGAGACACCCCGAAAGGTCATCTCTTTGGTGTCCGAAGGTACACCGGCGTGCCGCGCAGAGTAACTGCCCGGGCGGTACCGGCTTTGCCCTACCAACGTACGTCAAGTAGCCCGGTGTTCCCCGCCGCTATGAGCAATGTCGGCCCCCTTGGGGGGCGCGCTTCGCGCAGGGCGTACTTTTCAGCCCGCTCCATACACATGCGGGGCGAGGGTCCCGATGAAGGGAAGGTTGCGATATCGCTCCGCGTAGTCGAGCCCGTAACCGATGACGAACTCATTGGGAATGTCGAAACCGATGTATTTCACATCGATCGGCACCTTGACCGCGTCCGGCTTCCGCAGCGCGGCGCAGATCTCGACCGAGGCGGGATTGCGCGACTTCAGGTTGTGCACCAGCCACGACAGGGTCAGGCCGGAGTCGATGATGTCCTCGACGACCAGCACGTGCCGGCCGGCGATGTCGGTGTCGAGGTCCTTGAGCACGCGCACGACGCCCGAGGACTTGGTGCCCGCGCCGTAGGACGAGACGGCCATCCAGTCCATCTGAACCGGCACATGCAGTGCCCTGGCCAGGTCGGCCATGACCATGACCGCCCCCTTGAGCACTCCCACGATCAGCAGGTCCTTGCCCGCGTAATCCTCGTCGATCCGGCTCGCGAGCTCCTTGATCTTTGCCTGGAGCTCTTCCTCCGGGATGAGGACCTTCGAGAGATCCTTGCCCATGTCGGCTGCGTCCACCTGGGATTTCCTTACGAGACGGGGCTTGCTGGCTGTCTGGCGAATATCAGGGTGCCATACCGCCGGACCGCTCCCACCCCCCCGGGGACCTCCACGCGCCGCTGCCCCCGCCAGTCGGTCACCAGACGGTCCACCTGAAGGATGTGGAACGCGGCGAGCGTGCCCGGCGGGGCTCCGGCCTCGATCGCCGCCCGGCGCAACACCCGCCGCCGCACCGCGGCCGGCACGTCCTCCACCTCCGGTACGGCCACCGCCACCGCCCCGATATCGCTTAGAGCGGAATCGGAGACGACCGCCCGCGCGTAGACCGCGTCGGCCCAGCCGTCGAGCGCGTCGGCGTCGTCCCGGCAGAGGGCGGCGGTCCGGGCGAGCGCCTCGGCGACCCCCGGGCCCAGCTCGTCCTCGAAGGCGGGCAGCAGCCGCTCGCGGACCCGGACCCGGGTGTAGCGGGGATCGAGGTTGTGCGGGTCGTCCCACGGCGACAGCCCGAGCGCCGCGCAGGCCGCCACGGTCGTCCGCCGGCCGAGCTCCAGCAGCGGACGCCGGTAGAGCCCCGCCCGCGCCGGCATCCCCGCCAGCGACCGCGTCCCGCTCCCCCGGGCCAGCCGGAGCAGGACGGTCTCGGCCTGGTCGTCCCTGGTGTGCCCGAGAAGCACGGCCGCCGCCCCGAGCCGCCCCGCGGCCTCCGAAAGCGCGGTGTACCTCGCCTCCCTCGCGGCCGCCTCGGGCCCTCCCGAGGTGCCGACCGAGACGCTCAGCGCCTCGGCGGGGTCGAGCCCGAAGGCGGACGCGAGCCGTACGACGTCGGCGGCCCGGTCCGGAGAGCCCTCCTGGAGACCGTGGTCGACGGTCAGCAGCCCGGCGCGGAGCCCGGCGCGGGGCGCCACGAACCCCAGCCCGGCCGCGAGCGCCAGGGAGTCGGCGCCGCCGCTGCACGCGGCCAGCACGAGATCGCCGGGCTCCAGGCCGTCCAGGGCATGCCGTACGGCACGGCGGACGTCGGCGACGGCGGGAGGCGGACCCATGCCGCCATTGTCCGGCCTCTGGTCAGCCCGCGGCGCCGTCGGCCTCGCTCCCGGTCGCAGTCTTGGTCTCGGCCTCGCTCCCGGTCGCCGTCTTGGTCTCGGTCTCGGTCTCGGTCGCCGTCTTGGTCTCGGGCTTGGTCTCGGTCGCCGTCTTGGTCTCGGGCTTGGTCTCGGTCGCCGTCTTGGTCTCGGGCTTGGTCTCGGTCTCGGGACGGGCGGTGGCGCCGTCGGTCCCGGTTCCCGGAAGACCCGCGGCGCCGTCGGCCCCGGCGCCGGGAAGGGGCGGGGCGCCGATCACCCTGGCGATCCAGCGGTCGGGGTGGGCGATCTCCTCCTGGGTCGGGAGGGTCTCCGCGGAGGTCCAGACCTTGTTGAAGCCGTCCATGCCCACCCGGTCGACGACGGTGCGGACGAAGCTGGAGCCCTGGGCGTACTGCTTCATCTTGAGGTCGACGCCGAGCAGCTTGCGGACCGTCCGGTCGAGACGGGAGCCTCCCTCACGGCGGTGGTGGAACTTGGCCCGGATGTCGGCGACCGAAGGGACCACCGAGGGGCCGACCGCATCCATGACGTAGTCGCCGTGGCCCTCGACCAGGGTCATCACCGCGGTGAGCCGGTCGAGGATCTCCTTCTGCTCGGGGGTCTGGATCGCGTCGATCAGGTTGCCCTCGCCGCCCCGGACAGCGTCGGCGACCGCGTCGGCGGCCGAGCGGAGCCGCTCCAGGAGGGTGGGCAGGTCCAGGTCGGAGGCGAGCAGGAACTCGGTCATCTGGGAGCGGATGTACTCCCGCAGCCAGGGGACACCGGTGAACTGCACCCGATGGGTCTCCTCGTGCAGGCAGACCCAGAGACGGAAGTCGCGCGGGTGGACGCCGAGCTCCTGCTCGGCGTGCACGATGTTGGGCGCGACCAGGGTGAGCCGGCCGATGGCCTCCTGGCCCGAGGGGTCGGGCGGGAGGAACAGTTCGTACTGCCCGAGGACGCGGGAGGCGAGGAAGGCCAGCACCGCGCCGACCTCGACCCCGGTGATGCGCGAGCCCACCGCGCTCACGATCGCCGGCGTCTGGTCCCTGCGCGCGGCCATCCGCTCGGTCAGCGGCTCCAGGACCACCCGGAAACCCTCGACGTTGGCCTTGATCCAGCCGGACCGGTCGACGATCGTGGCCGCTTGCGGCGCGGTCTCGGTGTCGATCCGGGTGAACTCCCGGACGTGCCCTTCGGCCTCACGGGATAGCTGTCGCAACTCCGCGACCGCCTGCCGGGCCTCCTCTCGGCTCACTTGCGGCCCGGGGCGCACCAGGCGCGTTCCGGTCGCTACGGCAAGGTCCCAGTCGATCACCTGCATACCGTCCACCGTACGCGGTCTCCTTCCCGGCCGCGCGCCCCGAGCCCGCGGTCAGCTCCCGGCCACCGTGGCGGCGAGTCTGTCGAGGGCCGCCTCCGCGTTCCTGCCCGGGGGGATGTCGTCCGCCATGAAGGCGAAAGTCACCAGCCGGCCGTCCCTGGTGGTGGTCATACCCGCCAGCGTGCTGACCCCGTTGAGGGTGCCGGTCTTGGCGCGGATCAGCCCGTAGGCGGAGTGGATCTTGCCGAACCGGTGGCCGAGGGTGCCGCTGAACCCGGAGATGGGCATGCCGCTGACGATCGGGTGCAGGCGGGGATTCGCCGGGGAGGCCGCCACCGCGATCAGGCGGGCCAGGCCCATGGGAGTGATGCGGTTCTTGGGCGACAACCCGCTGCCGTCGAAGACCCGCACGCCCTCGTCCGCCTTCAGCCGGACCAGCACCTGGTGGACAGCCGCAGCCGCTCCGTCGAAGGAGACGGGCCTGCCCTCCTTGATCGCCACCTGCCTGGCCAGGGCCTCCGACAGGTCGTTGTCGCTCATCGTCAGCGCCCGCTCGACCAGCGCGTAGACCGGGGCGGAGTCGACCCGGGCGATCTCCTGGGCGCCGGCCGGGGCCTTGACCCGGCGGGCGGACCTGGAGACCGCGATGCCCTGCTTCGACAGCATCGAGACGAACGCGCCGTGTGCCGTGCGGGAGGGGTCGGCGACCCGCTGGCGGACGCCCGGCGCGACCCTGCCCTCGTCGACCATGAGCGCCGTGACGGGAGCGGCCTCGCCGTCGGGCACGTAGTTGGGCTTCCACACCGGGGAGATGGTCGGCCCGGTGTAGAGACCGTCGTCGTAGGCCACCGTCACCTTGGTGGTCCCGGCGGCCTTCAGAGCCCTGGCCGTCCGCAGGGCGAGGGAGGCGAGCGAGGCCGGCTGGGGGTAGACGGGGACCGCGGACGGCTTACGGGCCGTCAGGGTGGGGTCGCCGCCGCCGACCAGGACGATCGAAGCGGGCGAGGAGCCTCGGACCACGCGGGTGCTCAACCGGGCGTCAGGCCCCAGCGAGGCCAGCGAGGCGACCGCGGTGACCAGCTTGGTGGTGGATGCCGGGGTGACGCCGCCGTCGGCTCCGCTGCCGAACAACGTGGCGCCGGTCTCGGCGTCGAGGATCGCGGCGCCGACGTGCCCGCCCAGTGCGGGGTCCCCCAGCGCCTCGGTGAGCCGCCCCGCCAAAGTACTCTTGGCCGGGAGAGGTCCGTTCCCCCCCGCGGCCAGCACCGGACTCGCGGTGATGACCGGGACGGGAGGCGGCTCCACCGGAGCGGCCGATCCGGTCGCCTTCTCGACCAGCAGACCGCTGGTCAGCAGGTGGGCGCCGGCCGCGACGACGAAAAGCTGCAGCAAGACGAGAGTGACCAAGGCCACCCACCGCTCGCGCCGCATGACGTCGCCGACCTCTCATCAATCGGTATCCAACAGGTATTAACGCTTACGAGACACTAATGCCCAGCCGGGGGTGCCCGGGGGGGCTTGAGCGGAGGAAAAGCGGTGGAGTTCGACGTTCTCGTTGAGATTCCCAAGGGGCAACGGAACAAGTATGAGGTGGACCACGAGTCCGGGCGGATCAGGCTCGACCGGATGCTCTTCACCTCCACGCAGTACCCCGCCGACTACGGCTTCATCGAGAACACCCTCGGCGAGGACGGCGACCCCCTCGACGCCCTGGTGCTGCTCCAGGAGCCGACCTTCCCCGGCTGCCTGATCAAGTGCCGCGCGGTCGGCATGTTCCGCATGACCGATGAGAAGGGTGGCGACGACAAGGTCCTGTGCGTTCCCGCCACGGACCCCCGGATGGAGCACATCCGCGACATCCACCACGTGCCGGAGTTCGACCGTCTCGAGATCCAGCACTTCTTCGAGGTCTACAAGGACCTGGAGCCCGGCAAGTCCGTCGAGGGCGCCAACTGGGTCGGCCGGGTCGAGGCCGAGGAGGAGATCGTCCGCTCCATCAGGCGCGAGAAGGACCACAAGCACTGATCGTCAGTCCGGACGGGTCGCGCCGATGAGGTCCCTGCGCCATATCGGCGCGACCCGAACCACGTCCCCGGTCTGCGGGGCGTGCACCATCAGGCCCCTGCCGATGTAGATCCCCACGTGGGAGATGTCGCCTGGATCGCGGGTGATCCGCCCGAAGAACAGCAGGTCGCCCCGGCGGACCTGGCTGAGCTGGACGTGCCGCCCCGAGGTCCACTGGGTGCCCGTCCAGTGGTCGAGCCTGATCCCGGCCCGCGCCCACGCCTGCATGGTCAGCCCTGAGCAGTCGTAGCTGCCGGGCCCCGTGGCCGCCCACAGGTAGGGCTTGTCGAGCTGGGTGAGCGCCCAGTCGGCGGCGATGTCGCCCCGCGCGGCCTGCCAGGTCGTGTTCAGCGGCCAGGTCGGCACCGTCCCCCTGGCCGCCACGAACCGCGCTCTGTTCCGTGCCACCGCCGCGCTCCGGCGCTTGCCCTGCCGGGCGCGCTGCTTGGCGACCCTGGACCACTTGAGCACGGCCACCCGCTTGCCGGCGAGCCGTTCGGCGACGATCGTCTCCGCCTTCGCCTGCCTGTCCAGCCGCGCCCTGTCGGCTTCGATCCGCCGGGTCTCGGCGACCTGCCTGACCACGGCCTCCTCGGCCGCCTTCTTCGCCGCAGCCGCTCGTTCCGCCGCCTTCCGCCGCTCATACCAGGCGGCCTCCGCCACAGCGGCCTCCACCCGGCCGTTCTCCGTCTCGGCGGCCCCCTGCTGAACGGCCTCCGCCTCGGCGGTCCCCGTCCGGACGGCCTCCGGCTCGGCAGTCCCCGTCCGGACGGCCTCCGCCTCAGTGGTCCCCTGCTGAACGGCCTCCATCCCAGCGGCCCCTTGCTGAACGGCCTCCGCCTCGGCGGTCCCCGTCCGGACGGCCTCCGTCGCAGCGGCCTCCGTCTGGGTCTTGAGGGCGGTCGCAGCCTCCTGCGCGGGGATCGCGACCGACCCGCCGTCACCCTGGCGGGGGATCATGACCGCCCCACCTCCCTGGGGATGGTTCCAGAGCGTCCCGCCGTCTCCCCGGACAGGGGTCACAGCCGCCGCCTGGCGGACCTTCTCCGCCCTGCCGGCCCCGGCCCGTTCCCTCGCCTCCCGGAGGAGCTCCTCGGCCCGGGCCGCCTTGGCGCGCTCGCCCTCGTAGATCTCGACCAGCTTCCTGGCCCGGCCGCTCAGCGCGCCGAGTTCAGCCTGGGCCCTCGCCAGCAGGGCCGTGGTCTCACCGAGCTGTTTACTCCGTTCACCGGCCTTGGACCGGGCCCTGGCGACCTCCTCGGCGGATGGCCCCACCCTGTCCCGCATGGCGACGGCCGGGACGGCCGCGCACGTGATCAGGCAGCAGGTCAGGCCCGCCACCATCACGCCGGCGCGACAGCACCTCTCGACGGACTGCATGCGCCCACCTCCTGAATCGCCGTGTATCGCTACATGTCGTTCCGTGACAATGATCTAGCTCAAGATTCCCCTTAGTCACTCTTCGCACACATGCAACTCACGCAACGTAATCAATACCGGCGGGAAATGCTCTTGGTCATGCCGCCACCGCCGGCCCCAAGGGCGCGCCGGGCGGCCGTCCGGCGGGTTCGGCCATCGGCCTCT
>NZ_NGFP01000079.1 GCF_002149035.1 Streptosporangium minutum | reverse complement strand
CGCCCTCCACCCTGTCCGCCCCGCGTGAGGGCCCGCCCCGCGTGAGAATCCGCCCCCGCGCGGGGACGGGAGCGCACATCGCCGGGAGCCCGCCCCGCAGGGGGGCGGGAGGTCACACGTGGACGGTGGTGATCGGCAGCGAGGAGTCGGCGGGGATGTCCAGCAGGGACGGGGCGACGCCGGCCGCCACCAGGTCGGAGCCGAGCGTGGCCACCATCGCCCCGTTGTCCGTGCACAGTCCCGGGCGGGGGACGCGCAGCCGTACGCCGGCCGCGTCGCAGCGCTCCTGGGCGAGGGCGCGCAGCCGGGAGTTGGCCGCCACGCCGCCGCCGATCAGCAGGTCCCGGACGCCGTGCCTGCGGCACGCCTGCAGGGCCTTGTGGGTCAGCACGTCGACCACGGCCTCCTGGAACGACGCCGCCACGTCGGGCACGTGGATCGACTCGCCGTTCCGCTCCCGCGCCTCCACCCAGCGCGCCACCGCGGTCTTCAGCCCGGAGAAGGAGAAGTCCAGCGTCCCGTCGTCGTGCTTGCCGCGCGGGAACGCGATGGCCGTGCCGGAACCGTCCTGGGCCGCCCGGTCGATGTAGGGGCCGCCGGGGAAGGGCAGGCCGAGCACGCGGGCCACCTTGTCGAACGCCTCACCCGCGGCGTCGTCGACCGTCGACCCCAGGGAGACGATGTCCTTGGCGACGTCGGGCACCAGCAGCAGGGAGGAGTGGCCGCCCGAGACCAGCATGGCGATGCACGGCTTGGGCAGGGCGCCGTGTTCGAGCTGGTCCACGGCCACGTGGGCGGCCAGATGGTTGACGCCGTACAGCGGCACGCCCAGGCCGAGCGAGTAGGCCTTGGCGGCGGCGACGCCGACCAGCAGCGCGCCCGACAGGCCGGGCCCGGCGGTCACCGCGATCGCGTCGATGTCGGCGAAGCGCAGGCCCGCCTGTTCCAGGGCCCGCTCGACGGTCGGGGTCATCGCCTCCAGATGCGCCCGGGAGGCCACCTCCGGCACCACGCCGCCGAACCGGGCGTGCTGCTCGACGCTGGAGGCGATCGTGTTGGCCAGCAGGGTGTGCCCCCGGACGATGCCCACTCCGGTCTCGTCACAGGAGGTCTCGATTCCCAGGACCAGGGGTTCGTCACGCATTGAGATCCTTCTTCATCGTGATCGCGTCGGTGCCGTCCTCGTAGTAGCGGCGGCGCAGGCCGATCCGCTCGAATCCGAACCGGTCGTACATCGCCTCCGCGTCCGGGTTGTCGGCACGCACTTCCAGGAAGACCGAGCGCGCGCCCCGCCGTACGGCCTCCGCCAGCAGCTCGGACAGCATCGCCGCGCCCACCCCCGCCCGCCGCCGGTCGGCCGCGACGGCGATGGTCTGCACGTCCGCCTGGTCCCCCGCCGCGAAAAGCCCGGCATAGCCGATGATCTCATCGTCCACCAGGGCGACCACGTAGTGCCGGGTCCTGGGCTGGTCGTCGAGCTCGGCGCGGAGCATGCCCTCGCTCCACGCGTCGCGGGGGAAGGTCTCCCTCTCGATCTTCATCACGGCCGGCAGGTCGTCGAAGGTCATCTGGCGCAGCACCGCGGTCATGCGGAGACCTTCTTCGGCGCCGAGGGCACCTGGGCGTCGGGACGGCGCAGGTAGATCGGGCGGGGCAGGCTCAGCACGGGGTGCGTGCCGCTCTCCACGACCTCCCTGACGTCGGGCTCGCCGAGTTGCTCGGCGGCCAGCGCCGCCAGGGCCCCCGCGAAGGGATACTCCGGCGCGCCGGTCACGCGGGAGGGCCCGACGATCTCGGCGTACATCCGCGCGCCCGCGCCGACGAGCGGGAGCTCCCCGGGCAGGTCCTGCGGCCTGTCCACCGAGGGACCCGACAGGCGGACCCTCGGATCCTCGTAGTGGCCCCAGAACACCTCCTTGCGCCGCGCGTCGGTGGCCACCAGGAACGGCCCGGCCAGCCCGCTGCCGTAGGCGACGGCGTCGAGCGTGCACACGCCGTAGGCCGGCACGCCGAGCGACGTCGCGAGGGCCTGGGCGGTCACCAGACCGACCCGCAGGCCGGTGTAGGGGCCGGGGCCGGAGCCCGCGACGACGGCGGTGACGTCGCCGAGCGCGACCCCCGCCTCTCGCAGGACCGTCTCGATCGTGGGCACGAGCAGCTCGCCGTGGCGACGCGCGTCAACGGTCGTCGACTCGGCGAGGACCCTCTCACCGTCGTGCAGCGCTGCGGTGACGGCGGGGGTTGCGGTATCAAAGGCCAGGACCAGCACGAACAGTTAGCCTAGTCCGTCGGGCGGCACCCGGGCCCACTCCACCGGCCCGGAGGCGGTCAGGCCTTGGAGCCGGCCGGCCTGACCAGGGTGGCGTAGACGATCACGTTGTCGCGGTATTCATGCTTGTCCCAGTCGAAGTTCCCGCCGCAGGTGATCAGCCGGAGGCCGTCCTCCAGGTAGACCTTGTCCGCCGGGAAACTGTTCTTGCTCACCTGCTCGACGGAGTCCACGCGGTACTGGGCGGTCCTGCCGTCACTGCGCACTACCTTGACGACCTGGCCCTCCCGGATGTCCTTGAGCCTGTAGAAGACCGCCGGGTCGGTCTTGGTGTCCACGTGCCCGAGGATCACCGCGGAGCCCGGATCGCCGGGGATCGCGCTGTCCTTGACCCAGCCCGCCGTGTCCGGCTTCTCGTACGGCGGCAGGTCGATCTGGCCGTCCGTCACGCCGAGCTTCATCAGCGGCGCCTTGATGCCGAGCGACGGGATGTCGATGCGGCTGGGCACGACCGAGGACCGGGCGGGCGGGGTGTCCCCGCCACCCCTGTTGAACGCGACCATGACGGCGCCGGTGATGACCCCGGCCACGATGATCCGGGACCAGCGGGAGGATTCGGCCATCGGGAACTACGTACGGCGGCGGCGCACGACCGCGAAGCCGACGCCGCCGGCGAGGACCGCCGCCAGCAGGGCCCCGCCCACCCCGAGCGGCATGCCCGAGTCCTGGGGGCCGCCGGCCGCGGTGCCGCCTCCGCCGGTGCCCGGTGCGTGGGTGCTGATGATGGTCCTGGTCGGCTTGGAGGTGGGGGTGTCCTTCGGGGTCGGCTTGACGTCCGTGACGATCCTGAGGCTGGCCTTACCGGTGTCGTTGGTCCCCTCGCACCTGGCGTTGACGTCGTAGACGCCGGCCTTGCTGCCGGCGGCGACGGTGGCCTGGCCGCGGACCCACGGCTTCGCCACGGGGGTGGCGCTCGCCGACGGCGCCGGGCTGGGCGTCGTGAGGATCGGATCGAGCGTCACCGGGGTGCGGAAGATCTGCGACGACGCGGTGCCGCGGTGCTCGGGCCCCCCTTCGGGGATCGGGCAGTTGGCCAGCACCCACACCTTCTGTCCCGCCTTGACACGGGCCGGCTGCAGCTGGACCTCGATGTCCTGCCGGCTGATCCCCGTCTCCGGAACGGCCGGCGAGGCCGTGCCCCCGGGACTGCCCGAGTTGGCCTCGGCCGTGCATCCGACCATGCCCGCCACCCCGAGAAGGGTGATGGTCCCTAGAACCGCGACACGCTTGACCCTTGGCACCGTCGCACTCCACTTCGCAGTCCGGCCGACGACCCTCGCCCGGCACAACTTCCCACCACTTCCCCATTAAACATGGGCAAAAGCGCAAGAGTCGATCATCAACCCCGATGATCTATATCAAGTGGGATGGAGTGCCAGCGTGCCAGGATTCCCGCGCCTACGGGGGCGAATCAGACGATGCCCTCCCAGCGTGCGCCGATCCCGCGGAACCGCACCGTCCGTTCCTCACCGGACTCGCCCCGCTCGATGGAGATCTCCAGCCGGTCGTCGGCGAGCCCCTCGACCAGTCCCTCGCCCCACTCCACGACCGTCACCGACTCCTCCAGCGAGGCGTCCAGGTCGAGGTCGTCGACCTCCAGGTCACCGCCCAGCCGGTAGGCGTCCGCGTGCACCAGCGCGGGGCCACCCGACAGCGAGGGGTGCACCCGGGCGATGACGAAGGTCGGGGAGGTGATCGGCCCGCGCACCTTGAGCCCGTCGGCGATCCCCTGGACCAGGGTCGTCTTGCCCGCGCCGAGCGGGCCGGACAGCACCGCCAGGTCTCCCGGCCGGAGCAGCCCCGCCAGCTCCACGCCCAGCTCCCGCATCTCCTCGGCGGTTGCCACGATTCTCACTGCTCGATCACTCCCGTCGATGCTCGCACGTGCTCCGGATCCGCCTCACCGCTCCGTGCCGTCGGCGGCGCTGTCGGCGGCGGCCCGCTTGAGCAGATCGCGCAGCGCGTCGTTGACGACCGTCGGCCGCTCCAGCTGCACCAGGTGCGAGCTGTCGGGCACCTCGGTGAGCTGGGCTCGGGGCAGCGCCTCTGCCATCGCCCTGCTGTGGTCCACCGGCGTCAGCCAGTCCTTGTCACCGACCATGATGGAGGTGGGCACGTCACCCAGGACGCTCAGCGCGTTCAGCTTGTCGTGCGACATCAACGCCGGGTAGAAGTCGGCGATCACCTCGAACGGGGTGGAGCGGATCATCGACTCGGCGAAGTCCACCACGGTGGGGCTGACGTTCTTGGCGTCGCCGAACCCCAGGTGACGCAGGGCCAGGAAGGCCACGTCGGTGCCCGCCTCACGGCCCCTGTCCACCAGCGCGCCGCCCCGGCTCAGCATCGAGACCGTGCCCGGGGTGACCTTGTGCACCGCCTTGGCCAGCAGCGCGGGCAGGCCCAGGGAGACCTCGGCCAGCCTGCCCGAGGAGGTGGAGATCAGCGCGACACCCTTGATCTTGTCGCCGAACAGTTCGGGGTGCCGGTCGGCCAGCGCCATGATCGTCATGCCGCCCATCGAGTGCCCCACCAGCACGCACGGCCCGGGCACCAGCGCGGCGATCACCTCGGCCAGGTCGTCACCGAGCCGGTCGATGGTGGAGTCCGCGGCGGTGGTGCGCGGCGAGCGCCCGTGCGAGCGCTGGTCCCACAGGACCAGACGATGGGAGTCGCCCAGGTCGCGCCGCTGGTAGTGCCAGGAGTCGAGATTGAGGGTGTAGCCGTGGCAGAACACCACGGTCAGCGGGGCGTCGTCGACGCCGTCCACCTCGGCGTAGAGGGACACGCCGTCGGAGGTGACGACCGTGGTGGGCCGACCGCGCAGCTCGCCCAGCGGCTCGTTCGCCTCAAGGTCGGGCCGGAGCCTGATGCGACCGATGGCGTACCGCTTGGCGAAGGCCGCGGTGGCCAGCCCGGCTGACGCCACACCGACGACCGCGCCGGCGATCCCGACCCTGCGCCGTGCGGTATTACTCATGCGACCCCCTGAAATGCCTCTCACCGGTAAACGCGTGGGACCCGCGAACCGATCCTGGTCACGATCTCATGCGTGATCGTGCCAAGGGAATCCGCCCACTCCTGCGCGGTCGGCTCGCCCCGCGAACCGTCACCGAACAGGATCACCTCATCCCCCTCCGCCAGCGGGTCGTCCCCCACGTCGATCATGAACTGGTCCATGCAGACCCGTCCGGCGATCCGCCGTCGCCGGCCGCCCGCCAGCACCTCCGCCCGGTTGGTGGCGTGCCGCAGGATGCCGTCCGCGTACCCGAGGGGGACGAGTCCAAGCGTGGTCTCGTCTTCCGTCACGTACAGGTGCCCGTAGGACACTCCGGAACCCGCGGGGACCCTCTTGGCCAGCGCGATCCGCGCCACCAGGGTCATGGCGGGGTGGAGACCGAAGTCTCCGAGCTCGGGCACGGGGCTCAGGCCGTAGGTCGCGAGGCCCGGCCGGACCATGTCGTAGTGCGCCTGCGGCAGCAGCATCGTCGCCGCCGAATTGGCGATGTGCCGGATCACGTGGGAGCCCCCGGCGCCCGCCTTCTCCGCGATGGCCAGCGCGTCGTCGAAGGCGGCGAGCTGGGCGTGGACGGACGGGTGCCCCGGCATGTCGGCGCAGGCGAGGTGCGACCAGAGCCCGGCGACCTCGACCGTCCCCTCGGACTGCCGGGCCATGGCATGGTCCACCAGCGCGGGCCAGTCGGCGGGAGCCGCGCCGCCGCGGGCGAGGCCGGTGTCCGTCTTCAGGTGCACCCGGGCGACCACGCCCGTACGGCCGGCCGCCGCGGCGATCTCGTCGACCAGGGCCGGGGTGGCGGCCGAGAGCTCCACGCCCTGGCCGACCGCCTCGTCCAGCGGCTCGCCGGGCGGGATGATCCACGACAGGATCGGCGCGGTCACCCCCGCGGCCCGCAGCTCCAGGGCCTCACGGATGTAGGCGGTGCCGAGCCGGGTGGCCCCGCCCTCCAGAGCGGCCCGCCCGCAGGCGACCATCCCATGTCCGTAGCCGTCGGCCTTGACCGCGACCATGATCTCAGCACCGGGTGCGTGCTCTCCGAGCAGGGCGACGTTGTCTCGGATCGCCGAGAGGTCTACCCGCGCCTCGGCCGGGGTCATCGGGAAACTCATCTTTTCAGTCTGGCAGGTCAAAAGCCTTCCCGAAGACCATCGGCGAGTGACCTGATGACCGCGGGAAGAGCCTCGACCACGTCCCAGGCGGCGAGCGGGCCGTGCTGCCCGGCGATTCCGTGCAGGTGGGCGGCGCAGGAGGCCGCGTCATATCCGTCGAGCCCGCCGGCCAGCAGCGCGCCCGCGAGCCCGGCCAGCACGTCGCCGGTGCCGCCGGTGGCCAGCCAGGGGCTGCCGGTGAGGTTGACCCTGACCGGCCGGCCCTCCTGCGCGACCAGGGTGGTCGAGCCCTTCAGCAGCACGGTCACGCCCAGCTCCGCCGCGGCCCGCCGTACGTGCTCCAGCCGCCGGGCCTCGATCCGCGCCCGGGGCACGTCCAGCAGCCGGGACAGCTCGCCCGCGTGCGGGGTGATCAGCACCGGCGCGGCACGGCGCAGCAGCGACCTGTCCCGCGAGACCAGCGTCAGGGCGTCGGCGTCCACGAGCACGGGGACGTCGCTCGCCAGCACCGAACGGGCGACGGCGAGCGCCTCGGGCCCGGTGCCGAGCCCGGGACCGAGCACCCACGCCTGTACCCGGCCCACCTCCTCGATCCCCTCGCCGGGCTCCAGCGGGGTGATCACGGCCTCGGGCCAGCGGGCGCGCACCTGGTCCACCGGCTCGGCGGCCCCCGCGTAGCGGACCATGCCCGCCCCGGCCCGGATCGCCCCGCCGACGGCCAGCACCGCGGCCCCGGTGTACCGGTGGCTTCCGGCCGCGACGCCGACGACGCCCCTGCTGTACTTGTCGGAGCCCGCGTCCGGCCGGGGAAGCAGCAGCGCAACGTCGGCGCCGGTCAGTGCGGTCGTCTCGGGGCCCGGCAGGTGGGGGCCGAGCCCGATGTCGACGAGCTCCACCCGGCCCGCGTGCTCCGCGCCCGGGTCGACGAGCAATCCGATCTTGTAGGCCCCGAACGTCACGGTGACGTCCGCCCGGACCGCCGCCCCGCCGACCTGCCCGCTGCCGGCGTCCACCCCGCTCGGCACGTCCACCGCGACCACCGCGCCGGCCGCCTCGGCGGTCAGCCCCGCCAGGGTGGCGTACGGCTCGCGCAGGGCTCCCGCCCCGCCGATCCCGACCAGCCCGTCCACGACCAGGTCGGCCGCCCGGACCAGCTCGCCGGCCACCGCGTCCCCGCCGATCCCGCCGGCCACGCCGCCTCGGGCCACGGCGTTCTTGCCGGTCCCGCCGGCCACGCCGCCTCCGGCCACCGCGTCCCCGCCGGTCCCGGCCTCACCCTCCGGAGACGTCCCGTCGGCGGCGGTGGCGGCGCGGAGATCCGTCACGCGGCCTCCGGCCCGCCGCAGGGCGGCCAGTCCGGCCCCGTGGACCCGCGACCCGGCGAGGATCGCGTCGACCCTGGCCCCCCTGGAGGCCAGGCGCGCGCCGGCGTAGAGGGCGTCGCCGCCGTTGTCACCGCCGCCGATCAGCAGCACGACGCGGGAGCCGTACACCCGGCCGAGCGTCCTGGCGCAGATCACCGCCAGCCCGGCGGCCGCCCGTTCCATGAGCGTGCCCTCGGGCAGTCCGGCCATCAGCGCCGCCTCGGCCGCTCTGATCTGATCGGTGGTGTACGCGGTCAGCATGATCCCGACGCTATCCCGCGCCGATCGCCGACGCGTGCTCCGGCACGGCCGGCCGCCGCCGATCGTCCTCGCGCCCCGGCGCGGGCCGCCGCCGATCGTCCGCACATGCCACAGCGCAGGTCAGCCTTCGGCGATCACGTAGGCGACCGCCACGCCCCCGTCGTGCGTCAGCGACACGTGCCAGCGCGTCACGCCGAGTGCCGCCGCGACCTCGGCGACCCGGCCGCTCACGTACAGCTCCGGGCGGCCGTACGCGCCGGTCCGCACCTCGGCCTCCAGGTGGGCCAGGCCGGGAGGCGCGCCGAGCGCCTTGGCCACCGCCTCCTTCGCCGCGAACCTCGCGGCCAGGGACTGCACCGCGAGCACCCGCTCGACCTCGGTGAACAACCGCATCCGCAGCTCGGGGGTCCGCTCCAGCGCCGCCTCGAACCGCGCCATGTCCACGACGTCCACGCCGATGCCCACGATCACGGCTCCAGGTTAGCGAAACCCGCGCACCGCGACCGTTTCCGGCTGGTTGACGGGGAACGCCCGGCCCGTATGGCGGTTCAACACCCTTCCCACTTCCACGCCCGGGTAATCCATGGGCGTTGTCCACAGGCTGTGGACAACGCCCATGGATCACCCGGGCAGGCGGCCGGGGCGCGTGCGCCTACTCCACGGTGACGGACTTGGCCAGGTTGCGGGGCTGGTCGACGTCGTGCCCCTTGGCCGCGGCCAGCTCGCAGGCGAAGACCTGCAGCGGCACCGTGGCGACCAGGGGCTGGAGCAGCGTCGGCACGGCCGGGACGCGGATCAGCGTGTCGGCGTAGGGCTCGACCGCGTCGTCCCCCTCCTCCGCGATGACGATGGTCTTGGCGCCCCTGGCCCGGATCTCCTGGATGTTGGACACAATCTTGTCGTGGATCACGCGCTGGCCCGCCGGGGACGGGACGATGACCACGACCGGCAGGCCCTCGTCGATCAGCGCGATCGGACCGTGCTTGAGCTCCCCCGCCGCGAAGCCCTCGGCGTGCATGTAGGCCAGCTCCTTGAGCTTCAGCGCCCCCTCCAGCGCCACGGGGAAGCCCACGTGACGGCCGAGGAAGAGCACGCAGCGCTCGGCGGCCAGCGAGCGGGCCAGCGCGCGGACCGGCTCGACGGTCCCGAGGACCTCCTCCACCTTCGCCGGTATCCGCTCCAGCCAGTCGATGATCTGGGAGATCTCGTCGCCGAACTTGGTGCCCCGGATCTGGGCCAGGTAGAGCGCCACCAGGTAGCAGGCCACGAGCTGGGTGAGGAAGGCCTTGGTGGAGGCGACGGCGACCTCCGGACCCGCGTGGGTGTAGAGGACCGCGTCGGACTCGCGCGGGATCGTGGAGCCGTTCACGTTGCAGATGGCCAGCACCCGGGACCGCTGCTCGCGGGCGTGCCGTACGGCCATCAGCGTGTCCATCGTCTCGCCGGACTGGGTGATCACGATGATCAGCGTGTCCCTGGTGAGGATCGGGTCGCGGTAGCGGAACTCGCTGGCCAGCTCGACCTCGCACGGCACCCCGGCCCAGTGCTCGATGGCGTACTTCGCGATGAGCCCGGCGTGGTAGGAGGTCCCGCACGCGATCACAATGATCTTGTTGACGTCCCGCAGCTCCTGGTCCGACAGCCGCATCTCGTCCAGCATCAGCTGCCCGTCGGGCCCGATCCGGCCGAGCAGGGTGTCGGCCACGGCCCTCGGCTGCTCGGCGATCTCCTTGAGCATGAAGTAGTCGTGGCCTCCCTTCTCCGCGGCCGAGGCGTCCCAGTCCACGTGGTAGTCCCGCGTCTCGGCCGGGGCGCCGTGGAAGTCGGTGACCGTGATCCCCGACGTCCGCAGCTCGACCACCTGGTCCTGGCCGAGCTCGACCGCCTGCCGCGTGTAGGCGATGAACGCCGCCACATCCGAGCCGAGGAAGTTCTCTCCCTCGCCGCGCCCCACCACCAGCGGCGAGTTCCGCCGCGCGCCCACCACCACGTCCGGCTCGTCCACCGAGACCGCCAGCAGCGTGAACGCCCCCTCCAACCGCCGGCACACCCGGCGCATCGCCTCCGCCAGGCCGTCCCCGGCGAACCGCTCCAGCAGGTGCGCCACCACCTCGGTGTCGGTCTCGGAGGCGAGTTTGTGGCCGTCGTTCTCCAGCTCCGCCCTGAGCTCGGCGAAGTTCTCGATGATGCCGTTGTGGATGACCGCGATCCGCTCCTCGCAGTCGGTGTGCGGGTGGGCGTTGCGATCGGTCGGCGCGCCGTGAGTGGCCCACCGGGTGTGCCCGATCCCCGCCGTCGCCGGCGGCGCGGGCCGCGCGGCCAGTATGGAGCGCAGGTTGACCAGCTTCCCGGCCCGCTTCTCCACGGTCAGCGCCCCGTCGGCCCCGACCAGGGCGATCCCGGACGAGTCGTACCCTCGGTACTCCAGGCGCCCGAGCCCCTCGATCGCGACCTCGACCGCCTGCCGCCGGCCGACGTATCCCACGATTCCGCACATGGCCAACCCCCTCTTGTCATGGGAAAGATCGGCCATTGAGCCTATGGAGAACCCCCCGGGGAACCCAAGAATCCTGCCCGTAGCCGGGCAACGCCGTACCCGCACGGAAGCACTTCCGACCGATCAGTAGGCTTCGGGACTATGGCCAACGGGTGGGACGCGACGCCGTACGTCGAGCTGAGCCGGGCGCAGTGGAGCGAGCTCCGCAAGAACACGCCCCTGACGCTCACCGAGGACGAGCTTGAGGAGCTGCGCGGCGTCGACGACCCGATCGACCTGGCCGAGGTCACCGACATCTACCTGCCGCTCACCCGGCTGCTCAACCTGCACTTCACCGGGGCCAGGCAGCGCAGCGCGGCGCTCAACACCTTCCTGGGGGCCAGCCAGCGGCCCACGCCGTACATCCTGGGCATCGCGGGCAGCGTCGCGGTCGGCAAGTCCACCACCGCCCGGCTGCTCCACACCCTGCTGGCCCGCTGGCCCGAGCACCCCCGGGTGGACCGGATCACCACCGACAGCTTCCTCTACCCGAACAAGGTCCTCTCGGACAGGGACATCATGCACAGGAAGGGCTTCCCGGACAGCTACGACCGGCGGGCCCTGGTCAGGTTCGTCGCCGACGTCAAGGCCGGCCTGCCCGAGGTGAGCGCGCCCGTCTACAGCCACCTGGAGTACGACATCGTGCCCGGTGCCGTCCAGAGCGTGCGCCGGCCCGACATCCTCATCGTCGAGGGCCTCAACGTCCTGCAGCCCGCCCCGCCCGCCGCGCTCGCCGTCAACGACTACTTCGACTTCTCCATCTACGTCGACGCCAAGGTCGAGCACATCCGCGACTGGTACGTGGACCGCTTCCACAAGCTCCGCCGCACGGCCTTCGAGGATCCCAAGTCCTACTTCAAGCACCTCGCCGAACTGTCGGACGACGAGGCGACCGCGTTCGCCAGGAACGTGTGGCAGGACGTCAACGAGCGCAACCTCGTGCAGAACATCGCCCCCACCCGGGGCAGGGCCGGCCTGGTGCTGCACAAGAGCGCCGATCACTCGATCCGCCGCGTACGGCTGCGCCGCATCTGACCCCGGGGCCGCCCCGGCGGTTCTTCGACCCCGTGTCCGCCGCGCCGCGCGAGGGCCGCGGACCGGTCCCGGGCTTCGGGGAGCCGCCGGTCACGACCTAGGGTTGGCCCGTGCTGCATCTACGCGTGATCAGTCCGGCTGAGCTGACGGACGACGTCCTGGCGCTGCTCGACGGGGCCGTCGGCGTGGTCAACCTGGTCGTGCTCCCCGGCGTGGCCCGCTCCCCCGAGGGCGACCTGATCCAGTTCGACGTCGCCAGGGAGGCGGCCAACGAGGTGATCGAGCGGCTCCGGCGGCTCGGCCTGTGCTCGGACGGCTCCATCATGGCCGAGCAGGTCGACCTGTCGCTCTCGGACGCGGCCGACCGCGCCGAGCGGGAGGCTCCGGGCGAGGGGGACGACGCCGTGGTCTGGGCGGAGCTCGCCCAGCGGGTCAGCGACGACTCCCGTCTCACCTGGGCCTTCCTCGCGTTCCTGGCGATCGCCACCCAGCTCGCGGGGATAGGCGTGGTCGTCGACTCGCCCATCCTCATCGTCGGCGCGATGGTGCTGGGGCCGGAGTTCGGGGCCATCGCGGCCATCTGCTTCGGCCTGCTCCGCGGTGACCGGCACCTGATCGGCCGCGCTCTGCGCGCACTGGCCATCGGCTTCGCGACCGCCATCACGATCACCTTCGCCTGCGCGCTGGTCTCGCGCGGGCTGGGCTGGATCGGGCCGTCCAGCCTGACCGGCCACAAGGAGATCGAGTTCATCGTCAAGCCCGACAGGTGGTCCTTCATCGTGGCGCTGCTCGCGGGCGCGGCCGGGGTGCTCTCGGTCACCGCGGGCAAGTCCTCGGCCCTGGTCGGCGTCTTCATCTCGGTCACCACGGTCCCCGCCGCCGGATACTTCGCGGTCGCTGCGGCGCTGACCCGCTGGGAGGACATGGCGGCATCGGTCGCCCAGCTCGCGGTGAACATCGCGGGCATGGTCATCTCCGGCACGGTGACGCTGGTCGTCCAGAGGGCCTACTGGTCCAGGTTCGGCACGCGGCTTCCGGCGCGGCCGCCGCGCGACCCTGACCGGAAGTAGGGGTAGCGCCCTACCTCGCGGATGAGGGACGACTCCTTCGTGGGACGGAGGAATTCGCTCCATCCGGTAGGTAGTGTCCGACCATGACTATCCTCGCCACCGAGGGACTGACCAGACGTTTCCCCCGGGTGACGGCACTCGACCAGCTCACCGTCACCGTCGGCCCCGGCGTGACCGGCCTGGTGGGAGCCAACGGCGCGGGCAAGTCCACGCTGATAAAGATCCTGCTGGGCCTGCTCGAACCCTCCGCCGGAAGCGCGCAGGTGCTCGGCATGGACGTGACGACCCACGGCGCCGAGATCCGCCGGATCGTGGGTTACATGCCCGAGCACGACTGCCTGCCGCCGGACCTGTCCGCCACCGAGTTCACCGTCCACATGGCCCAGATGTCGGGGCTGCCGCGCACCGCGGCCCGGGAGCGCGCCGCCGACGTACTGCGCCACGTGGGGCTCTACGAGGAGCGCTACCGCGCGATGGGCGGCTACTCCACCGGCATGAAGCAGCGGGTCAAGCTGGCTCAGGCCCTGGTGCACGACCCGCGCCTGGTCCTGCTGGACGAGCCCACCAACGGCCTCGACCCGCAGGGCCGCGACGAGATGCTCGCGCTGATCCGCAAGATCGGCACCGAGTTCGGCATCAGCGTGCTGGTCACCTCCCACCTGCTGGGCGAGCTGGAGCGGGTCTGCGACCACGTCATCGTGATCGACGGCGGCAGGCTGCTGCGCTCGTCGTCCATCGCCGAGTTCACCCAGACCACCCAGACCGTCACCGTGGAGGTCGAGGAGGGCCAGGAGGCGCTGGCGGCACGCCTCACCGAGCTGGGCGAGACCGTCACCGCCCACGGCCGGATGCTCCTGGTCCACGTCCGGGCGCCGGAGACCTTCGACACCCTCCGCGACGCCGTCTGCGAGCTCGACCTCTGCCTCGTCCGCATGGAACAGGGCCGCCAGCGCATCGAGGACGTCTTCAGGGAGCCGGTCAATGTCTGAGCCCACAGGTGTCATCCACGACATCGGATACCGCCACTACGACGGGGTACGGCTCGGCCGCGCCCACGCCACCCTGGCACTGGCCCTGCACAGCCTGCGCGGGGTGTTCGGGCTGGGCCGCACGGCCCGCGCGAAGATCATCCCGTTCCTGCTCGCGGGTGTCATGATGCTCCCCGCGGTCGTCTCCATCGCGATCATGGCGCTGATCAAGCAGGAGGCGATCGGCTACACCACGTACGCGGTCACCATGCAGGCCGTACTGGCGATCTTCCTCGCCTCGCAGTCGCCCTACACCGTGGCGCCCGACCTGCGCTTCCGCGTGCTGCCGCTCTACCTGTCCCGCCCGGTGACGCTGATCGACTACGTCGGGGCGAAGCTGGCGGCCATGGTCGTGGCGATGTTCCTGCTGCTGGCGGTCCCGCTCACCGTGCTGTTCGTCGGCGAGCTGGTCATCGACCTGCCCGGACCGGCGCACACCTCCGCCTACCTGACCAGCATGGCCGGAGCCGTCGCCTACGCGGTGCTGCTGTCCTGCCTCGGCGTGGCGATCGCCTCCTTCACCCCCAGGCGCGGCCTGGGCGTGGCCTCGGTCATCGCCTTCTACCTGCTCACCTCGGCCGTGTCCACCGTCGTCGCCGCGACGCTGGAGTCGGTGAACGACTACACCGCCGCCGCGTGGGCCTGGATGATCAACCCGTTCTTCCTCGTCGACGCCGCGGTACAGGTGGGACTCTTCGGCGCGGCCCCCTCGGCGCCCACCACCTACCCGGCGGGGGCGGGCGTCGCGGTGGCGATCCTGCTGATGCTCGCACTGATCGCACTGTCGGTGACCGCCCTGGTCCTGCGCTACCGGAAGGCGGCCGCACGATGAGAATCGAACTGGCCCAGGTCTCACGCTGGTACGGCAACGTGGTCGCCGTCAACGACGTCACCATGACCATCGGGCCGGGCGTCACCGGCCTGCTCGGCCCCAACGGCGCGGGCAAGTCCACGCTGCTGCACATGATGGCCGGGTTCCTGGCGCCCTCCGGCGGCACCGTGACCCTGGACGGCACGAAGATCTGGCGCAACCACGAGATCTACCGCTCGATCGGACTGGTCCCCGAACGCGAGGCCGTCTACGGCTTCCTCACCGGCTGGCAGTACGTGCTGTCCAGCGCCAGGCTCCACCACCTGCCCAACCCTGACGACGCCGCGCGCAAAGCCCTCGCCATGGTCGAGATGGAGCCGGCCAAGGACCGCAGGGTGGAGACCTACTCCAAGGGCATGCGCCAGCGGGTCAAGGTCGCCGCGGCGCTTGTGCACGACCCGGAGGTGCTCCTGCTCGACGAGCCGTTCAACGGCATGGACCCGCGCCAGCGCCTGCACCTGATGGACCTGATCAGCGCGATGGGCGCCGCGGGCAAGACCATCCTGTTCAGCTCGCACATCCTGGAGGAGGTGGAGCGGGTCGCCCAGCACATCGAGGTCCTGGTCGCCGGCCGGCACGCCGCCTCCGGTGACTTCCGCGAGATCCGCCGCAGGATGACCGACCGGCCCCACGTGTTCCGGGTCCGCTCCAGCGACGACCGCCGCCTGGCCTCGGCGCTGATCGCCGACGCGTCCTCGGGCTCGGTCTCGCTCACCGAGACCGGCCTGGAGGTGCAGGCCGTCGACTTCCGGCGCTTCACCTGGCTGCTGCCCAGGGTCGCCAGGGACGCCGGCGTGCGGGTCTGGCAGATCTCCCCGGCCGACGAAGACCTGGAGAGCGTCTTCTCCTATCTGATCAACAGGAGCAGCTGACCATGAACGGTGTCATCGCCGGAATCTCCTACCGGGCGCTGCTCGGCCGTCGGCGGATCTGGTTGCTGATCATGCTGCCGGTGGTGCTGATCGGGCTGGCCGTGCTCCTGCGGGTGATCGGCAGCGGCGGCGAGAACGCCACGATCACGCTCATGCGGACCTTCGCCATCGGCACCATGCTGCCGCTGCTGGGCCTGATCGCGGGGACCGGGGTGATCGCTCCCGAGATCGACGACGGCACGATCATCCACCTGCTGGCCAAGCCGATCTCCCGCCCCGTCATCGCGCAGACCAAGTTCCTGGTCGCCGCCTCGATACTCGCGCTGTTCGCCGCCGTGCCGACCTTCGTCGCGGCCTACCTGCTGGTCGGCCTCGAATCCGGGGTCGCGTCCGGCTTCGCCGTCGGCGCCCTCGTCGGCGGCGTCGCGTACGCCGCGGTGTTCATGCTGCTGGGCGTGCTGACCCGGCACGCCGTGACGATCGGCATCGTCTACGCGCTGGTCTGGGAGGGCGTGGTGGGCAACTTCGTCCCCGGCGCCCGCAGGTTCTCCATCCAGCAGTGGGCCCAGTCGATCGCCGACCAGCTGTCGTCCTCGCCGTTCTTCTCCACCGAGATCACCCTCGGCTTCGCCGTACCCGCCCTGCTGATCGTCACCGTCGGCGCCGTCGTCTGGGCCGGCCAGCGCCTGCGGAGCTTCTCCCTCACCGGCGACGAGTGACCCCGTGTGCGCCCCCTGCGGCAGGGGGCGCACATGTACGGTTCACGTATGAAGTCTCGCCTGCTGGAACTGCGCCTCACCGAGTTCAAGACCTTTCGGGACGCGGCTCTTCCCCTGGGCGGCATGACGACGCTCATCGGCCGCAACAGCAGCGGGAAGTCGAACGCCCTCGACGGGCTTGAGGTGCTGTCCCGCCCTGCTTTCGGCGCTGGAGGCGGAGGACCACAAGCACGTCGTCGTCTGCTCCCGTGACCGCGACACCGGCCTTTCCCGCCTTCGGAAACTTCCGGAGATGGAGGGCTATCCCAGCTTGATGACTCAAGGCGATCTCGGCACGATCGTCTCCTCCGGCCTTCTGGAGCGGTCACCCGCTCCTGCTCGTGACTTCACCGAGTTCGACCGGCTCATGGGGATCGGCAACAACATGTACGGCCCGCACCGGGGTGCGGGCCGTACGTGGGGCTCGGAGCGTCACGAGGGCGAGCGCCGCGGGCGGTCGCCGAGCTTCGTGAGGCGACCGGTCCACAGCCCGAACACCATCAGGACCAGCAGCCCGGCCCCCGCCAGGACGTACCACGGGCGCGCGGGCGCGGGCGTGGCCGCCGCCCGGGCGGCGGCGTCGTCCGCCGCGGCGCCGGCCGGCAGCTGGTCGGAGTGGGTGGCGCAGACGATCGGCTTGTCGTCCGCCTCGGCGCTCGCGCAGGCGACGGTGGCCAGGCGCAGGAGGTCGTCAGGCGTGGCCCGCACGTCGGCGGTGGTGTGGAAGGTGGCGTCCCTGCCGGCCTTCAGGTCGACGGTCCAGGTGACATTCCCCGCCTTCGCCCTGCCGTCACGGTCGGCCGAGACGAGCTTCAGCCCGGCCGGCAGGGTCTGGGTGAGACGGAGGTCGCTCGCGTCGGTCGTGCCGATGTTGCGGACGGTCACGGTGTAGCTGAGCCTGTCGCCCTCCTTGGCGCTGGTGCGGCCGTTGTCGACGCTGATGCTCAGCGTGGGGACTGTCTCCGCGGCCTTCTTCCCGCCGTCCTCGTGCGGGTGCGGCTTGGACGGGGACGCCGCCGCGGGTGCGGCGAGAACGAGGATCAGGGCCGCGCCGGCGCCGCACACGGCGGCGGCGCGCCGGGCGGTGCCGGACGGCGCGATGCCCGGGGAACGGGTCTCTGCCATGGTTTCTCCTTCGTGTCACTCATGGATTCGGGACTCATGGGTTCGGGGCTCATGGACTCTGGTGCGTGCGGTGGGACGTCGCCGGCGCCCCCGGCGGCACGTCATCTGGCCGTCGCGATGTAGTCGATCGTCATCGTGTAGCGGCCGGTCGGGACGAAGGGGATGTCGACCTCGTAGTCGTTGCTGATGCCGTCCCCGCCCGGCGCCGACGGGAGCGGCTTGTCGTACACGCGCACCGGGTCGGTGGTGGACAGGGACCGGAAGATCGAGGTGCCGTGCTCGCGCACGCGCAGGTTGGCGACGGGGATGCCCGCGGTCACCCCGGGCTGCACCGGGACGAGTTCGGTCGCGGTCGCCCGCGCGGTGACGGTGTAGCCGTCGACGCTGTTGGTGACGACCGTCATCGTGACCACGTCCTCGCCGCGCACGGTCGTGTTCGGCGGGCCGGTCAGCGTGAAGTCCTCGGTCACGCCGGTCAGGGTCATGCTCGTGGCTGCCACGGAGGTCACGACGGAGCAGCGCGGGTCGGTCCCACCGGCCGGGCAGGTGCTGCCGGTGGTCGCCGAGGTGACCTGGTTGTCCAGTTCGGCGTTCCCGGCGGCCGGGTCGGCGACGGTGACGCTGAAGGTGACGACCGCGCTGGCGTCCACGGGTAGCGCGCCCGTCCAGGTCAGCGCCGGCTCGGTGTAGGCGAGCACACCGGTGGTGGCGACGGCGTCCCCGTTGTAGACCGCGTCGTCCAGCACCCCCGCCAGCGAGTCGGCGAACGCGGCGGCGTCGTAGGGCGCCTCGCCGGTGTTCGTGACGACGATCGTGTAGCGGACGGCGCCGCCCGCGACGACCTCGCCGCTGGTGTCCGCGGTCTTGGTGATGCCGAGCGCCGGGACCAGGACGGTCACCGCCGCCGTGCAGCGCGGGTGGGTCCCGCCGGCCGGGCAGGTCGAGCCGGGTAGCGCGGAGACGGCGGTCCCGGACAGGAGCCGGTCACCCGGGGCCGGGTAGGCCACGGCGACCGAGTAGGTGATCGTCACCGTGGCGCCGATCGCCAGGTCACCGGTCCAGGTCAGCACCGGCTCGGTGTAGGCGAGCACACCGGTGGTGGCGACGGCGTCCCCGTTGTAGACCGCGTCGTCCAGCACCCCCGCCAGCCGGTCCGTGATCGTGGCGCCGGGGTAGCCGGTCTCGCCGGTGTTGGTGGCCGTGATCGTGTAGCGGACGGTGCCGCCGGCGACGACGGTGGCCCGGTCGGCGCTTCTGACGATCGTCAACTCGGGCACGAGCAGGCGCACGATCGTGGAGCACCCCGGCGCGGAGCCCTCGGCGGGGCAGGTGCTCCCCGGCGCGTCCGATGTGACGGCGTCGGTGAGGGCCTTGTCACCGGTGGCGGCGCCGTTCGCCGTGACGGAGTAGGTGATCGTGGCGCTCGCGCCGACCGCCAGGTCGCCGGTCCAGGTCAGCACCGGCTCGGTGTAGGCGAGCACACCGGTGGTGGCGACGGCGTCCCCGTTGTAGACCGCGTCGTCCAGCAGGCCCCGCAACGAGTCGGCGACGCTCACCCCGGTGTACGGCGTCTGCCCGGTGTTGGTGACCGTGATCGTGTAGCCGACCGTGCCGCCGGGGACGGTGGTCGGCGCGCCGGCGGACTTGACGATGTCCAGGGCGGGGATCAGCACGGTGACGGTCGCGCCGCAGGCGGGCGCGGTGGAGCCCACCGGACAGGTGCTGCCCGGTGCCGACGAGGCGACGGTGCCGGTCATGAGCCCGTCCCCGGCGCCGGCGGCGGTCACGGTGTAGGTGACGGTCGCCGTCTCGCCGATCGCCAGGTCGCCGGTCCAGGTCAGGACGGGACTGCCGAACACGACGGTGCCCGCCGTGGCGGTGGCCTCGCCGTTGTAGGCGGCGTCGTCCAGCACCTCCGTCAGCACGTCGCTGACGCTGATGCCGCTGTAGGCGGTCTGGCCGGTGTTGGCGATCGTGACCGTGTACCGCACGGTGCCGCCGGGGGTCGTGGTCGCCCGGTCGGCGACGGTGGAGACGGCCAGGCCGGGGATCAGCACGGTGACCGTCGCGGCGCACGCCGGATCGGTGGTTCCCGCCGGGCAGGTGCTGCCGGGCGCGTTCGACGTGGCGGCGCCGGTGAGCAGCCGGTCGCCGGTGTCGGGGACGTCGACGGTGACCGAGTAGTCCACGGTCGCCGACTCCCCGACCGCGAGGTCGCCGGTCCAGGTGAGGCCGGACCCGGCGAAGGCGACCGTGCCGCTCGTCGCGACCGCGTCGCCGCCGTAGGCCGCGTCGTCCAGCACCCCGGCCAGCGCGTCGGTGACGGTCGCCCCGGTGTACGGCGTCTGCCCGGTGTTGGTGACCGTGACCGTGTAGCCGACCGTCTCGCCGGGCGTGGCGACGACGGTGTTGGCGACCTTGACGATCCGCAGGGCCGGGACGAGCACGGTGACGAGCGTCGTGCATGCCGGGACGGACCTGCCGGCCGGGCAGGTGCTGCCCAGGGTGTCGGAGAAGGCCCTGTTGACGATCCGCTTGTCACCGGGGTCGGGATCGCGCACGGTGACCGTGTAGGTGATCGTGGCGCTCGCGCCGACCGCCAGGTCGCCGCTCCAGGTCAGGTCGGACCCGGCGAAGGCGACCGTACCGGCCGTGGCCGCCGCGTCGCCGTTGTAGACGGCGTCCGGGAGCACCTGCGTGAGCCGGTCGGTCACCGTCGCCCCGGTGTAGGGGGCCTGGCCGGCGTTGGCGACCGTGACCGTGTAGGCGATCGTGCCGCCGGGCGTGACCGTGGTCCTGTCGGCGCTCTTGGAGACGGCCAGGACCGGGGTCAGCACGGTCACCGCCGAGGCGCAGGCCGGGTCGGCGCTCCCGGCGGGGCAGTTGTTCCCCGGGGTGCCGGAGGTCATGACGGCGTTCATGACCTTGTCGCCGGGGTCGGGGTTCCGTACCGTCACCGAGAAGGTGACGGTGACGGTGTCGCCGGCCGCGAGCCGGCCCTCCCATCTGGCCTGGCCGCTCCCGGGCACGAAGGTGAGGTTGCCCGCCGAGGCCGTCCCGTCGCCGTTGTAGGCGGCGTCGTCGAAGACGTCGGCGAGCAGGCCGTCCACGATGGCGTCGCCGTACGGCGTCTGCCCGGTGTTCGTGATCGTGACCGTGTAGTGGACCACCCCGGTCGGGATGGCCGTGGCGACGTCCGCCGAGGCCGTGATCGTGATCCTGGAGATCAGGACCGTGTTGGAGCAGCGGGTGTCGGTGCCGCCGGCCGGGCAGGTGGTGCCCGCGGTGGTGGAGGTGACCGCGCTGGTCAGCCGCTGGTCGCCGGTGCCCGGGGCGGTGGCCGTGACGCTGTAGGTGACGGTGGCCGCCTGCCCCGGACCGAGGCCGCCGGTCCAGTTCAGGTCCTGGCCGTCGAAGGTGACGGTGCCGGTCGTGGCGGTCGCGTCGCCGTTGTGGACCGCGTCGTCCAGCACTCCGGCCAGCGCGTCGGTGAAGCCCGCCGCCGCGAAGGGGACCTGTCCGGTGTTGGTGACGTTCACCGTGTAGGTGACCGTGCCGCCCGGCGTGGCCGACGCCCTGTCGGCGGTCTTCACGATGGTCAGCGCGGGGGTGAGGACCACGACTCTCGCGCTGCACGCCGCGTTCGCGCTGGCGGGCGGGCAGGTGCTGCCTGCCTCGGTGGACACGACGGAGTTGGTCAGGAGCTTGTCGCCCACGCCCGGGGAGTCGGCGGTGGCCGAGTAGGTGACGGTCGCGGTCGCGCCCACCGCCAGGTCGCCGCTCCAGGTCAGGGTCTGGCCGTCGAAGCCGACCGTGCCGGTCGTCGCGGTCGCGTCGCCGTTGTAGACGGCGTCGTCGAACAGGCCGGCGAGCGAGTCGGTGGCGGTGGCCCCGGTGTACGGGGTCTGCCCGGTGTTGGCGACCGTGATCGTGTAGGCCACGGCGCCGCCGGGGACGGCGGCGTTCCGGTCGGCGAGCTTGGTGATCGTCAGTTCGGGGATCAGCACGTTGACGGTGACGGTGCAGCCGGCAGCGGTGGCCGCGGGGCAGGAGCTGCCCTGCGCCGCGGAGACCACGGTGAGGGGGATCACCCTGTCGCCCAGGTCGGGGTTGTTCACCGTGACGCTGCCGGTCAGCGTCACGCTGCCCCCTACGGGGATGCTCCCGGTCCAGGTCAGCCCGTCGAGGCCCAGCGACAGCGACCCGGAGGTGGCGACCTGGTCGCCGCCGGGGACGGCGTCGTCGAGACCGTCGTACCCGTTGAACAGGACGCTGATCCCGTTGTACGGCGTCTGCCCCGTGTTGGTCATCACCGTGGTGTAGCGCACCACGTCGCCCGGTTTCACGGTCGGCCCGTTGGCCGTGGTCACGATGGACAGCCTGGCCACGGTCACCGTGGCCGCGCAGCGCGGGTCGCCGCCCGCCTGGCAGTTGCCGCCCGGGGATGGGGACACCAGGGTGCCGGTGAGGATGTCGTCACCGGTGCCCGGGGTGTCGGCCGTCACCGAGTAGGTGACCGTGGTCGATCCGTTCGCCGGGACGTTCCCGTTCCAGCTCAGGAGCGAGCCGGAGACGGTGACGAGGCCCGTGCCGGCTGTGGCGTCGCCGTTGTAGGCGGCGTCGTCCAGCACCCCGGCGAGCGGGTCGGTGAACGCCGCGCCGACGTAGGGGGTCAGCCCGCTGTTGCTGATCGTGATGGTGTAGGTGACCACCTGGCCCTGCGCGACCGAGCGGGCGTCCGCGGACTTGTCGAACGTCAGCGTGGTGGCCTGGGTGACCGGGACGCCGGTGCCGCAGCGCGGGTCGGTCCCTCCGGCGGGGCAGGTGGCGCCGGGGGTGGCGGAGGTGATCATGCTCGCCAGGTTCCTGTCGCCGGTCACCGGGTTGTCGACGGTGACCGAGTAGGTGATCGTGGCGCTCGCCCCGACCGCCAGGTCACCGCTCCAGCTCAGATCCGACCCGGCGAAGGCGACCGTACCGGCCGTGGCGACCGCGTCGCCGTTGTGGACCGCGTCGTCCAGCACCCCGGCCAGCGCGTCGGTGAACGCCGCCCCCGTGTACGGGAGCTGCCCGGTGTTGGCGGCCGTGATCGTGTAGGTGATCGTGCTTCCCGGCACCGCCGTCGTGGGACCGGCGCTCTTGGTGATCGTCAGAGCGGGGACGAGGACGATCACGCTGCTGGTGCATCGCGGGTCGCCGCTCGCCGGGGCGCAGTTGTTGCCGGTGACGGGCGAGGAGACGGTGCCGGTCAGGCTTCTGTCGCCGGGGTCGGGGCCGCGCACGGTGACGGAGTAGGTGATCGTGGCGCTCGCCCCGACCGCCAGGTCACCGCTCCAGCTCAGATCCGACCCGGCGAAGGCGACCGTACCGGCCGTCGTGGCCGCGTCGCCGTTGTAGACCGCGTCGTCCAGCACCCCGGCCAGCGCGTCGGTGAACGCCGCCCCCGTGTACGGTGTCTGCCCCGAGTTGGTGACGGTGACCGTGTATCCGACGGCGCCGCCCTGGACCGTGGCCACGGTGTCGGCGGCCTTGGTGATCGTCAGACCGGGGACGAGCACGTCGAGGCGGGACGTGCAGCGGGGGTCGGAGCCGCCCGGAGGGCAGGTGCTGCCCGGCGCGCCGGAGACCAGCGTGCCGGTGAGGGTCCGATTGCCCGTGGGCGGGTTCTTGAGCGTCAGGGTGCCGGTGACGTTGACGACGCCCCCGACGGGGATGTTGCCGGTCCAGGTGATGCCCTGGGCGTCGAGGACGAGCATGCCCGAGTCGGCGACCTGGTCGCCGTTGGGGATGGCGTCGTCGACGGTGTCGCCGCTGGCGCTGAAGACCCTGATCCCCGTGTAGGGGACCTGCCCGGTGTTGGTGAAGGTGGCGTTGAGGCGGACCACGGAACCGGGTGCCGCGCCGGTCTGGGTGTAACCCTGCTCCAGCACGAGGCGCGCCACCGGCACCGAGACGGTGCACCGGGGGTCGGCGCTCCCGGCCTGGCAGTTGCTCCCCCGCGCCGGCGAGACGGCGGTACTCGTCAGCTGGGCGTCGCCGGGGTCGGGGCCGCGCACGGTGACGGAGTAGGTGATCGTGGCGCCCGCCCCGACCGCCAGGTCACCGCTCCAGCTCAGATCCGACCCGGCGAAGGCGACCGTACCGGCCGTCGTGGCCGCGTCGCCGTTGTAGACCGCGTCGTCCAGCACACCGATCAGCAGGTCGGTGACGGTGGCGCCGGTGTACGGCGTCTGCCCGGAGTTGGTGACGGCGACCGTGTAGCGGACGGTGGCCCCTGGCGCCGCCGTCGTCGCGTCCGCGCTCTTGGCGATGGTCAGCTCCGGCACGAGGACGGCCACCACCGCGGCGCACCGGGTGTCGGTGCCGCCGGCGGGGCAGTTGCCGCCCTGGGTGGGCGAGAGCACGACGGCGACGATCTGCCGGTCGCCGGGGCCCGGATCGCGCACGGTGACGGAGTAGGTGATCGTGACGCTCGCCCCGACCGCCAGGTCACCGCTCCAGCTCAGATCCGACCCGGCGAAGGCGACCGTACCGGCCGTCGCGACCGCGTCGCCGTTGTAGACCGCGTCGTCCAGCACCCGGGTCAGCGACTCGGCCACCTGGGCGCCGGTGTAGGGGGTCTCTCCCGTGTTGGCGACCGTGATCGTGTAGGTGACCCGGTCTCCCGGCGTGGCCGTCCGGGTGTCGGCGGTGTTCGTGATCGTCAGTGCCGGGACCAGGACGGTGACCACGGTGAAGCAGCCGGGCGACGTCGCGCCGATGACCGGGCAGGTGCTGCCGGGCGCGGCGGAGGCGACGGAGGTCCTCAGCACCCTGTCTCCGGTGACGGGGGCGTGCACGGTGACCGAGCCGGCGATGGTGACCGTCGCGCCGGCCGCGATGTCCCCGGTCCACAGGATCGCGCCGTCCGGGGCCACGCTGAGGCTGCCCGAGTCCGTGGTGATGTCGCCGTTGTAGGCCGCGTCGTCGAGCACGTCGGCGATGACGAATCTGGCGGCGGCGCCCGTGTACGGGGTCTGCCCGGTGTTGGCGAGCGTGACGGTGTACGGCACGACGGCGCCCGGGGTCGTGGTGGCCCCGCCGGTCGTGGTGGTGATCGTCAGCTGCGGAACGAGGACCGTCACGCTGCCGGCGCACCGGGGATCACCGCTCCCGGCGGGACAGTTGCCGCCGGTGGCCGGCGAGGAGACCGTGCCGGTGAGCGTCCTGTCGCCGGGGTCGGGGTCGCGCACGGTGACGGAGTAGGTGATCGTGGCGCTCGCCCCGACGTCCAGGTCGCCGACCCAGGTCAGCGTGGAGCCGGCGGAGCCGACCGAACCGCTGGTCGCGGCGGCGTCCGCGTTGTAGGTCGCGTCGTCCAGCACCTCGGCCAGCGCGTCGGCGACCGTCGCGGCGGTGTACGGCGTCTGCCCGGAGTTGGTGACCGCGATCGTGTAGCGCACGACCGATCCGGGGGTCGTGGTCGACACGTCGGCCGTCCTGGTGATCGTCAGGCCGGGGACCAGGACCGAGACGCCGGTGAGGCACGCGGGCGCCTGGTTGCCCGCCGGGCAGGTGCCGCCCGGCGCGGAGGAGGTGACGGAGGTCCTCAGCACCCTGTCTCCGGTGTCGGGGGACTTCACCGTGACCGATCCGGTGACCGTGACCGCCGCGCCGACGGCCAGGTCTCCGGTCCACGTGACGGTGCCGTCGGGGTTGAGGACGGCGCCGCCCGACGTCGCGGCGAGGTCGCCGTTGAACGTGGCGTCGTCCAGCGCGCCCACCAGGGAGGTGGTGAAACTCGTCCCGGTGTACGGCGTCTGCCCGGTGTTGGAGGCCGTGAAGGTGTAGCGCACGACCGCTCCGGGGGTCGTGGTGGTGACGTCCGCGCTGCTGGTGATCGCCAGCGCCGGGACCAGGACGGTGACCGCGGCGGTGCACTGCGGGCCGGGGTTCCCCTGGGGGCAGGTGCTTCCCGGGGCGCCGGACAGGACCGTGCCGGCGAGGCTGCGGTCTCCGGGATCGGGGTTGCGCACCGTCACCGTGTAGGTGACGGTGGTGCTAGCGCCGACCGCGAGGTTCCCGGTCCAGGTCAGGCCGGCGCCGCCGATCGACAGGCTGCCACTGGTCGCGGTCGCGTTGCCGTTGTAGACCGCGTCGTCCAGCACGCCCGCCAGGGCGTCGCCGAAGGTCGCCCCGGTGTACGGGGTCTGGCCGTTGTTGGTTGCCGTGATGGTGAAGCGGACCGTCCCGCCGGGGGTCGTCGTCGTGACGTCGGCGGTCTTGACGATGGACAGCCCTGCGACGGTCACCGTGGTGGAGCATCGGGGATCGCCGCCGCCGGCCGGGCAGGTGCTGCCGACCGTTGGCGAGGTCACCGCGTTGGCCAGCACCTTGTTGCCGGTGCCGGGGTTGTTCACCGTGACCGAGTAGGTGATGGTCACGGTCGTGCCGGCGGCCACGTTGCCGGTCCAGGTCAGGGTCTGGCCGACGACGGAGACCGAGCCGGCGGTGGCGGTCGCGTCGCCGTTGTAGGCCGCGTCGTCCAGTATCCCCGCCAGCGCGTCGTTCACCGTCACACCGGTGAAGGCGCTCGGCCCGGTGTCGCTCACGGTGATCGTGTAGCCGACCGTGCCGCCGGCGACCGCCGAGGAGGTGCTGGCCGTCTTGACGACGACCAGCGGGCCGGACGTGACGACCAGCGTCACCGCCTTGGTGGTGGGCTGGCCGTTCGCGTCGACCACCCGGAAGGTGACCGGGGAACTGCCCGTCGTGGTCGGGGTGCCCGACAGCTCGCCGGTGGAGGCGTTCAGGGTCAGGCCCGGCGGCAGGCTGCCCGCGCTGACCGACCACGTGTACGGCGCCGTACCACCGCTGACCGTCAGCGGGACACCGTAGGCGACGCCCACCTGCGCGGCCGGCGGCGCGGGGAAGGTGAACGCCGGCTGCGGCACGAACGTCAGGCTCACCGCCGTGGTGTCGCTCTGGTTCTGGGCGTCGAGCACCTTCACCGTGAAGGAGTAGCCGCCCGCCGCGGTCGGGGTGCCCGACAGCACACCGGTGGAGGCGTTCAGCGTCAGGCCCGGCGGCAGGCTGCCCGCGCTGACCGACCACGTGTACGGCGCCGTACCACCGCTGACCGTCAGCGGAACGCCGTAGGCGACGCCCACCTCGCCGGCCGGCGGCGCGGAGAAGGTGAACGCCGGCTTCGGCGCGATGACCAGGGCGACCTCCCGGGTGGTGCTCACGTTACTGGCATCGGTGGCCCGGACGGTGAAGGAGTAGCCGCCCGCCGCGGTCGGGGTGCCCGACAGCACACCGGTGGAGGCGTTCAGCGTCAGGCCCGGCGGCAGGCTGCCCGCGCTGACCGACCACGTGTACGGCGCCGTACCACCGCTGACCGTCAGCGGAACGCCGTAGGCGGCCCCCACCTCGCCGGCCGGCGGCGCGGAGAAGGTGAACGCCGGCGGGGAGTTGGGGGTGGCGGTGGTCGAGGGCTCGGACGGCTGGCCGGGGCCGGCCGCGTTCACCGCGGTCACGGTGAACGTGTACGCGGTCCCCGGGGTCAGTCCGGTGGCGGTCTGGGTGGTCGCGGTGCTGTTGAACGTCTGGGTGGGCTGCGCGACGCCGTTGATGTAGGGCGTGACGACGTAGCCGGTGACGGCGCTGCCGTTGCCGGCCGGCGCCGTCCAGGTGAGGGTGGCGGAGGAGGTTCCGGCGGTGGCCGCGGTGATGACGGGCCGGCCGGGGACGTTGTAGGGGACGACCGGGTTGGAGGCCGGGCTGGCCGAACCGGTGCCGATCGCGTTCACCGCGGCGACGGTGAAGGTGTACGGCACGTCGGCGGTCAGCCCGGTCAGTGTCCGGCTGGTGGCCGAGGCGTTGAAGGTCACCGGGGTCTGGGCCACGCCGTTCCGGTAGGGGGTCACGATGTAGCCGGTGATGGTGCCGCTGTTGCTCGCCGGCGCCGTCCAGCTCACCGTCGCGCTGGTCACCCCGGCCACGGCCGTGGGCGCGGCGGGCGCGCCGGGGCTGGCGACGTAGGTGTAGGTGGCCGCCGCGTCCAGTCCCTGCGTGACGACGTTGATGTTCACCGCGCCGTTGGCGGCCCTGGCGGGCATGGAGGGGATGGTCAGCGTGCCGTTGGCGTTGGTCGTGAAGCAGCCGGTGGTGACCCCGGTCGCGCAGGGCAGCAGGACGACCGGGGTGCCCGCCTCCTGCTGGGCGGTGGTGCCGATCTCGATGGCGGTGGCGTTGGCGATGTTCGCGCCGCTCACGGTCACGGTGGTGCCGCCGGCGATCGAGCCCAGCACCGGGCTCAGGGTGATGCCGCCGGGCGTGGCCGGGAGCGTGCCGGCGGTCGTCGACGACGAATAGGCGGGGCTGGCGTCGATCGACGAGGCCGTGGCCACGGTCGTGCTCTGGACCAGCGCCGGCGTGACGTTGCCCCCGGTGACGACGCCCACCACGGTGAGCGCCGGCAGCGCCGCCCCGGCCGCGAACGGGCCGTTGCCGTTGGTGCAGGTTATGGAACGCCCGGACGGGGCGTCGCAGGTCCATCCCGTCCCGTAGGCGCCCACGGGCACCGTCCCGGCCGGCAGGGTCTGGGTGATCGAGACCGGAGAGGTCTCCGGGAGGCCCGCGGCGACGCCGGCGACGACACTGTAGGTCACGGGGTCGCCCGGCGACAGCGTCGAGGCGTTGTAGCCGGTCTGCGCGACCGTCAACTCGGGGACGGCACTGATCGCGGAGACCGTGGCCTCGTCGATCTCATGGAAATCGGTCACGCCTCCGGTGGAGGCCACCCAGCCGAACGCCAGCTGCCGGGGGATCCCGCTGGCGTTCAACCAGCTCGACGGGTAGAGGCCCGAGGTGACCGAGGGGAGGGTGCCGGTCAGCGTCCTGGTCGTACCGCCCACCAGGGTGACCACCATCCGATAGCTGTTGGCCGGGATCGCCAGGCCGGCGGCGGTGGTGAGGACCGAGCCGGTGGGGTTGATACCGATCTGGACCGGGACGGCCGTGCGGGCGGTCGCCCGCAGGGCGAGGGCGCTGGAGCTGGTCGAGGTGGCCGTGCTGTTGAGCGCGCAGTATCCGACGGTGCCGTTGCCCGGCCCGCGGACGAGGACCTGGCCGGGCACCCGGACGCTGCCCGTCCCGATGTAGGCGGGGTTCGTGCAGCCGCTCCCCTGGTAGGTGCTGTTGCTGAAGTTTCCGTACACGTCGAGGCCGATGCCGAGGTAGCCGTAGGCCAGGCCGGAGGAGCCGCCGCTCGCCGAGTAGCCCAGCGCACCGCCGAGCTGGCCGATGTTGGCCGGGGACTGGGGGTTGGCCGGGTCGACCGCCGCCAGCACGAAGGTGACGCCGTCGGCGCCGCCCCCGCCGTACTGGTAGGTGTTGAACGTGACGTCGAGGCCCTGGGAGGCGGGCACGCTGGTGGCGCTGAAGACGCCGCCCGCCTTGCTGGTGGTCGCGTTCGTCAGGCGCAGCTTGCCGGAGCCCGCGCTGTCGGTGCTGGTGGTGCAGCTGCGCAGGACGCCGGTGCTGGTGTTGCCGGAGGCGGTCAGGCACGCGAAGTTCGTCGTGCCCGTGCCGCTGGGCAGCGCGGGCAGCACCACGGCGCCGGTCCCGTTGGCCGCGCTGTTGTGGAAGGGCTGGTTGAACAGGACCGTGCCGGCCGCCGTCGCGGACGCCGGTACGGCCGGCGGGCCGGTCAGCGCCGAACCGGTCAGGGCCAGGGCCATGATCCGGGCGGCCCTTCTTCTGTGGCGGGGCGCCCATGTCACCGCGCCGACGACAGCCCGGCCTCGCCGTCCGGGGCGCGTGCCCGCCCGGTCGCCCGCCCGCCCGCTCATGGGGAGGTCCCGGCGGACCGGAACGGCCCGCACGAGCTTCGCGACGGCGGCCGGGACCGGCCCATGGAGGAACGGGACGCCTGCGGGTCCGTCACCTCGGCCGAGTCACAGGCGGGGACGGGGACAGCGATGGACAAAGGAACGCCAATCCCTCGATTGATCGTGATGGTGGCGACTTTCCGCCTGGAGTTCCCTCGGGAGCAGGGCGCTGCGGCGGTCGCCGGGAGCCGGGACGGCCGACCGGTGCCGGACCGGCGGGGTGCGGCGACGGGGCCGGACCTCGCTCCGGCGACGCGGGCCCGGTACGCGCGGCCGGAGGCGGCGAGAGCGGCGGCTCGGGCCTCGCTGACGGCACAGGGCGGCCGGGCCGGGACCGGCCCGTGCGCGGACGGCCGCGAGCCGGATCTGCGACGGATCACCGGTGACGCCGCCGGGCGCGGGCGTGCTCCCCTGCGGGGCGCGTCCTACAGGGCGGGCGTGGCGTATCCGGGTGTGGAGTATCCGGGCGTGGCCGGAGCCGGGCGGACGGGCCGCGCGCCGGACGGGGTCTCGGTTCCGGAACCGTCACCGGGCCCGCCACGCGGCTGGGCGGATGGGCGGGTCACGGCCCTCCGTGCGCCTGTCGTGGCCGCGGAACCCGTCATGACCACGGACCGGCTCCCGGGCGCCGGCCCTCTGGAATGCACCCGTCGAACTCTGCAGGATGCCAGCATTCGTCCCTCATCTGTTCGCCAGCGGCATCCCTGGAAGGGAGCCTCGCTTCTGTCCGCCGGCGGCATCCCTGAAAGGGAACTCCGCCACAGCCACTCAGAGTGTCTGATCAACTACTCGGAGTGTCAACGAAGGGGAAGTGTCGGCGTGGCGTCAGATGAGGCATTTCGCCGGGCACGGTCCGAGCGGCGATCAGAGCTGCGGCGCTACGCCAGAAGCGGGGGCAATGCACTCTCAACCCGCCCGAATGGCACCGCGCTCCGGCCGCCCGCCATGGCGGGCATGCCCCCCGCGCCGGCGGGGATCAGGAGAAGGCGGGGCCGGGAGCCCGGCCCCCGGGCACCGCACCTTGACCGATCATTGAACCGCATGTGCGTGGGGACGGCGCTGGACCCGCGACCGGAACCCGGCCGTCACCGGGCCGGCGGACTCCATCCGTGCGGATCCCGCGGCCGCCACCGGGCCTTCACCGTCACCGGGCCGGCGGACTCCATGCGTGCGGATCCCGCGGCCGGCACCCGGTCACCGCCGTCATCGGGCCGGCGTGCTCGACCGGCCCCGCCCCCGCCCGGCGCGTGGAGCACGCCGGGCGAGGGTCACGGCCGCGTTCAGACGCAGGCCGTACGGACGACGTCCGCCAGACGGCCCGCCATCAGCTCGGCCTGCTCCGCCGAGGCGGCCTCGACCATGACACGGATCAYCGGCTCGGTGCCGCTCGGCCGGATCAGCACCCGGCCGGTCGCCCCCAGCTCCGCCTCCGCCGCCGCGACCGCGGTGGACAGCTCCGGAACCGAGGCCTTCGCCCGATCCACACCCTTGACGTTGATCAGGACCTGAGGCAGCCGGGTCATCACCGACGCCAGCTCCGCCAGTGACCTGCCCTCGCGGGCCACGACCGCCAGCAGCTGGAGCGAGGTCAGCAGACCGTCTCCGGTGGTGGCGTGATCGAGCATGAGGACGTGACCGGACTGCTCGCCGCCGAGGTTGTAGCCGCCGGCCTTCATTGCCTCCAGCACGTAGCGGTCACCCACGGCGGTCTCGACCACGTCGATGCCCGCGTTCTTCATCGCGATCTTGAAACCCAGGTTGGACATGACCGTGGCGACCACGGTGTCCCCCGCCAGCTCCCCCTCGGCGTGCATCGCCATGGCGAGCACGGCCATGATCTGGTCGCCGTCGATCACCTCGCCGGTGTGCGAGACCGCCAGGCAGCGGTCGGCGTCCCCGTCGTAGGCGATCCCGACGTCCGCGTTGCGGGAGATGACGATCTGCTGGAGCTTGTCGAGGTGGGTGGAGCCCACGCCGGCGTTGATGTTGAGCCCGTCGGGGCGGGCCCCGATGGTCTCAACCGTCGCCCCGGCCCTGGTCAGCGCCTCGGGAGCCACCATGTGGGCGGCGCCGTGGGCACAGTCGAGGACCACGTTCAGGCCGTCCAGGCGGCCGGAGACGGTGGACAGCACATGGGACACGTAACGGTCGGCCTCGCCGTACGCTTCGCGCACGCGACCGACCGAAGCGCCGACAGGGCGCTCCCACTTCTCGCCGACCCGCTGCTCGATCTCGTTCTCCACCGCGTCGGGCAGCTTGTAGCCGCCGCGGGTGAGGAACTTGATCCCGTTGTCCGGGGCGGGATTGTGGGAGGCGGAGATCATCACGCCCATGTCGGCTCCGAGAGCCGTGGTGAGGTAAGCGACCGCCGGGGTGGGCAGCACGCCGAGCCGGAGAACATCCACGCCAGACGACGCAAGGCCGGCGACCACAGCGGCCTCCAGGAATTCTCCTGAAGCCCGAGGGTCCCGGCCCACGACGGCGACGGGGCGGCCTCGCCGCCCGACGCTGGCATTGAACGCCCCGGCATCGCCGAGGACATGAGCCGCGGCCACGGACAGGTCCATGGTGAGCTCGGCCGTGAGGTCGCGACCAGCGACCCCACGTACCCCGTCGGTGCCGAAAAGGCGCCCCAACTTAACGCTTGCTGTACTGCGGAGCCTTGCGAGCCTTCTTGAGGCCGTACTTCTTGCGCTCGGTGGCGCGGGCGTCACGGGTCAGGAAGCCGGCCTTCTTCAGCGGGGCGCGGTTGACCTCGACGTCCAGGACCGTCAGCGCGCGGGCGAGGCCCATGCGCAGGGCGCCGGCCTGGCCGGTCACGCCGCCGCCGTTGATGCGGGCGATGACGTCGAACTGGTCCTCGGCGCCGAGAACCACGAAGGGCTCGTTGACGATCTGCTGGTGAACCTTGTTCGGGAAGTAGCCGTCGAGCGGACGACCGTTGATCGTCCACTTGCCGGTGCCCGGCACGATGCGCACGCGGGCGACGGACTCCTTACGGCGGCCGGTGCCGTAAGAGTTGCCCGTGGTGATGGGCTTGCGGACGGCGGCCTCGCCGCTGACAGTGGACTCGGAGGTGTACTCGGAGGGGAACTCCTCCGGGGAGTACTCCTGCTCGCCCTCGATGGGCGTCTCGACACCGGTGGACTCAGCCACGGTTCTCCTCTAACTTTCCTACTCGGCGTCGGCCGTCGGCCAACGCTGCTGGCGATAAGCAGCTAGCGACTACTGGGCGATCTGGGTGAGCTCGAAGGGCACCGGCTGCTGTGCCTGGTGCGGGTGCTCGGAGCCGGCGTAGACCTTGAGCTTCTTGATCATCTTCCGGCCCAGGGCGTTCTTGGGAAGCATGCCCTTGACGGCCTTCTCGACGGCACGGTCGGGACGCTTCTCCATGAGCTCACCGTAGGTCACGGAACGCAGACCGCCGGGGTAGCCCGAGTGACGGTACGCCTTCTTCTGCTCGAGCTTGTTGCCGGTCAGCGCGACCTTGTCGGCGTTGATGATGACGACGAAGTCACCGGTGTCGACGTGGTTGGCGAAGGTCGGCTTGTGCTTACCGCGAAGCAGGATCGCGACGTGGCTGGCCAGCCGGCCAAGCACGATGTCGGTGGCGTCGATGATGTGCCACTGACGCTCGACTTCGGCAGGCTTGGGTGTGTACGTGCGCACGGTCGTATGCCTTCTTTGCTCGCGTCTTCGGCGCTGTCGGAAGTGACAGCAACGTGGTCGGTAGGTGCGGGCACACGACAGCCCGGACCTTCCGTCTCCCTAGGACCGAGGAGATGACGCCGGACGCGCCGCGCATCGGTCTGCAGAGGAGACCAATTCGCACACAACGAACTAGCAGGATACCGGCGCGGACGAGCATGGGTCAAAAAGACGCGACTCTTCGCCGGTGTCCCTGGGCAGTCTACCGGCGTCAAGGCACTGGTCGGGAATCGGCGCACTCAGCTTTCACAGAACGGTTCCGACACGTTCTCGACATTCCCTTCTTCCCCAATGCAAACATCTCTATCTTTAACAGCGGTATGTGGCAGCCCCCTCACCCCCGGCATGCCCAGCGGACCAGCCTGCGCCGCATGGGACTGTTCGCGTGTCTGATGACGGTGCTGCTGCTCGGGTTCCTCATCGGCCGGGGAAGCCTCAACAGGGAGACCCCCAGCCAGATCTACCTGAACAACGCCGCGCCGCCGACGCCCACCCCCACCGCCGCGATCGCCGGCGGGCGCAACGTCGATCGCGCCCCGCTCTCCCGGGTCGTCCGCCCCTCCGCCGCCCCCGTGACGACACTGCCGCAGCCGACTCCGCGCGCCACCCGGGCTCCTCGCGACTCGATCGACGACTTCACCGACGACGACTCCCGCTACGTCCTCAACGGGGAGGGAGGGCAGGACAGCCCCACCGTCTCCACTCCCCTGACCCCGATGGAGAAGGGGATCATCCGGCTCACCAACGCCGAACGCAGGCGGCACGGCTGCGCTCCGCTCCGGGTCGACAGGCGGCTGGTCAAGTCGGCCAGGACCCACTCGGAGGAGATGGCGAAGAACGGCACCTTCTCCCACAACTCCCCCGACGGCGAGTCGCCCTGGGACCGGATGGAAGCCGCCGGCTACCGCGACGGGGGCGCGGAGAACATCGGCCGCGGCTACGCCTCGGCCGCCGAGACGGTGCGGAGCTGGATGGCGACCCCCAGCCACCGGGGCAACATCCTCAACTGCAAACTGACCGCCACCGGCGTCGGGACGATGGAAGGTCCGGGCGGTCCCTGGTGGACGCAGGACTTCGGTTACTCCTGAGCCAATCGGCTCTGATACGGGACTAGTCTCGGCGCATGGGTTTTCCCGGGGAGCCGCCGCGCCGCCAGCCGTACGTCCAGCCTGACGCGTCGCCGCCCGCACAGGGCGAGCACTGGTTCGAGCCCGCCCCGCACGGGCGCGGCCCGTACGGCCC
>NZ_NGFP01000078.1 GCF_002149035.1 Streptosporangium minutum | reverse complement strand
GGTCAGCACGTACCTCGCGAGGGTTCCAGCGGGCGCTGTTCAACAGGCGCTGCATGCGGTCCGGCGCAGCATCCCCAGCCGCCTCGGCCAACTGCCAGCCGTTCTTGCGCTCGATCGGAGCCAGCAGCCCCAGCAGGTACGCCCGCGCCTGACGCCGCGGCTCCACCCGCCCGAACCGGCCAGCCACCCGCCCGAACAGCACATCCAACCCCGAGACCCACTCCTGGAGATCATCGGACGTTAACTCACCAACCATGGCGTTCAGACTACAGATCACAAAGCCTGGCTGTAGTACTAGGACTGCAACTATGACGCCCTTGAAGATCAAAAAGGCCCTCTTCCAAGATTCTGGGAGAGGGCCCCTGACCTGCGGAGGCTCGGGGATTTGAACCCCGGATGGGCTGTAGACCCAAACCGCATTAGCAGTGCGGCGCCATAGACCTGACTAGGCGAAGCCTCCTGGTTGCCGTGTGGCTCAGCACAGAGTACCGGCCATCTGCCAAGGCGGCAAAGCGATTGCCGGTCGCGTCGCCGAGAACAAAAACGGCGGAGTTATCCACCATCTGTGGATAACTTGCTCCACACCTGTGGACAAGGTCCGGATTTCCCAGGTGGGAGCGGTGGATGTCCTGGGGATTCCCGCGATGCAAGACGTAAAGTCTCAATCAGCGGACATGGTGCAGACTCCCTCCCCATCCGGGGAAGGAGTCCGAGTAGATCATGGAAATCAGGCGGCGGGGTTGGCTTCGCCCTCGATCTCGATCTTGACCTTCTTGCCGATCAGGACGCCGCCGGTCTCCAGAGCCTGGTTCCAGGTCAGGCCGAACTCCTCACGGTCGATCTCAGTCGTGATGGAGAAACCCCAGACCTCCTGGCCCCACGGGTTGGTGCCGGCGCCGCCGTACTCGACGGTGAGCTCGACCTGCTTGGTGACGTCACGGATGGTGAGGTCGCCCAGGACGGTGAACTCGCCGCTGGAGTAGCCGACCACGCGGGTGGTGCGGAAGGTGATCTCGGGGAACTTCTCCACCGCGAGGAAGTCCTCGCTGCGCAGGTGGCCGTCACGGTCGGCGGAGCCGGTGGTGATGCTCTCCGTCCTGATCGTGATCTCGGCGGAGGAGTCCAGGGGGTTCTCGGCGATCGCGACGGTCCCGGAGAAGTCGGTGAAACTACCGCGGACCTTGCTCACCATCATGTGCTTGGCCATGAAGCCGATCCGGGTGTGGGCGACGTCGAGGGCGAAGGTGCCGGGGGCGGGGAGCTGAAGGTCTTCCCAGGTCCGAGTGATCATGTCTACTCCCGATGAAGTGCTTGTCGTGCGGATGTTTGCGACAACAGATTTCTACATGAGGAATATTCCGCACGTCAACTATCGTCGGATACAGTGTGAACGTGATCCCATCTGATGACTCCCGGCTGACGGCGATGGGTCTTCTGGCCGAGGCCTACACCGGCCTGTCGGCGAAGATGCACCTGTCCTTCGCCGCGGTCGGGCTCTCGGACATCGACTTCGAGACGCTGATCCGGCTGGCGCGCTCGCCCGGTCAGCGCCTGCGCATGAGCGACCTGGCCGCCCAGACCAGCCTGTCCACCAGCGGGGTGACCAGGGTCGTGGACCGGCTGGAGCGCGAGGGTCTGGTCGTACGGCAGGCGTGTGCCAGCGACCGCCGGGCGTCCTACGCGGCCATCACCGACGCGGGCACCGACCGGCTGGGCGCGGTGCTCCCCCAGCACCTGGCGGACATCGAGACCTGGTTCACCGGCCTGCTCTCCGCCGAGCAGCTCAGCACCCTTCTGGACACGCTCAGAATCATCCGCGACGCCGTACGGCCATGCGCCACGGCGGGAGCCGAGCTCACCCCGTCCGAATGACAGAGGCCCCTCCCCCGACTCTCTCGACCGCATCGAGCGCAGCGCTCTCCTGACGGACATGCATGGGGAGGCGGGCGGCCGTGCCCGAACCGATCACCGGCCGGGGCCGGGTCCGGCTCTAGGCCTGCGGCTCCAGTTGCCGCTGCTCCGGGATCGTGAGGTCGCCGCGGAGCTTGGCCATCGCCCGTGAGACCGTGCTCTTGACCGTGCCGACGCTGATCCCCAGCGCCTTGGCGATCTCCGGTTCGGTCATGTCCTCGTAGTAGCGCAGCATGACCGCGGCCCGCATGCGGGTGGGCAGCCGGTCGAGGGCCTGCTCCACCCGTTCGGGCAGGTAGCCGTAGCCGCCCGTGAGAACCGGTTCGGGGAGTTCCTCCGACGGATACTCCTCCAGCTTGCGCCGTCGCCACCAGGAGATGTTGATGTTGACCATCGCCCGGCGCACGTAGGCGTCCATGGCCGCGCGCTCCTGGATCCGGTCCCAGGCGAGGTACGTCTTGACCAGCGCCGCCTGGAGCAGGTCCTCGGCGTCATTGGGGTGCCCGGTGAGCTGGTAGGCGGCGCGCAGCAGCGTGGGACCGCGAGCAACGACGTACTCGCGGAACTCCTCGTGGGTCCCGCCGGTCACCGCGATCACCAGCCTGTGGTCTGGGTGCGTCTCGTGGCCAGAATCGCAGCCGGAGCCCATAATTCGGCTGAACCGGAACCTATATTTCGTCCCCTCAACGGCAAAAACCGGCTCAGCCCCGTGATCACAAATGGGCGGGGTAGCGGGTACGGGTCTGTCCCGAAGTGGGAGGCAACGCGTTGTATCAGGGGTGGGAATTTTGCTACAGGGTCGGACACCTGCCGGAGTTATTGGCGCAAGCGAACAGCGAGACCCCGGCAGGCGTGTGACGCTAACGGGGAAACCTCACCGAAATATGGGGAGTGACGATGCCGCACCGCAGCGTTGACCGCCGCCGCGTTCTGGCGGCGGCCGCGCTTGGCCGGACCCTCGACGAGCCGGGGGCGGTCCCCGGCGATGGCGAGCTCCTCCAATCGGTCACCGGCGAGATCCTCGACGTCAGCCCGCACCTGATAGTCATCGACACCCCCGATGGCCGCGAGGAACGGCTCGTCATCGCGCCGTGGGCGACAGCATGGCGCGGCGAGGCCGTCGCTCCGGCGGACCTGCCGCCGGGCGCCCAGGTGATCATCAGGGCACTGCGGTCCGGCCGGGTGGTGGACCGGATCTGGGCGGACATCACCCGGATCACCGGAGTGATCCAGTCCGTCGGCTCCGGTTCCGGGGACCACACCATGGAGCTGTACTGCGGACCGCACCGGGGGCGGCGTACGGTCGTCATCCCCTACCGCGCCTCGGGCCGGCTACGGGTCCGGCACCCGCAGTTCGAGCCCGGCTACCTGTTCGACGCCATCGGTGTCCGTGAGAACGGCGTGGCCCAGGCCCGGCTGCCGGCGACCTCGCAGCCGCCCTACCGGTGGACGGCCGTCCCCGAGCCGCCCCCCGGCTACAGCGGCGCGCAGTCACGGATCTCGGGCACCGCCACCTGGTCGGACGCCTTCGACCACGACGAGCAGGGGGCGGCCTACCCCATGTTGGAGCGTTCCGACACCGACTGCCAGGAAGCCGGGGTGTCGTGCGCGGGCCTGCCCTATCTCGCGCTGGGCTCGGTGCTCAACGTGCGCAACGTGTGCGCCGGGCGCACCTCGGTCCTGCCTATCGTGGCATGCGGCTGCATGGCCGGCCGGTTCTGCGACCGGTGCCTGGAGTGCGGCACCTCGCCACGGGGCCGGATCGTGGAGCTGTCGGCGACCGCCTTCGTGGAGCTCGGCGGGGACCTGACGAAAGGGTGTTTCAACGCCCGGGTCGGATTGGGGTGACAGGGATGCTGACGACGATCGCCGCCGCGCAGTTGCCGGTGCTGGGCGCGCTGCTGGCCGCGGGCGCGCTCGCCAAGGTGCGGACGGCCATGAACGAGTCCGAACCGGGTGCGCTGAGTAGGCTCGGACCGGCGGCGCTGGTGGTCGACCGCTGGCGCGTGCCCGCCCTGCTCGGCTGTGCGGCCGGAGAGATGGTCCTGCTGGTCGGCCTGATGGCGACCGGCCACTCCCTGTTCCGGTGGGGCGCGGCCACGTTCTTCGCGGTGTCGACCTACGTCCTGTGGGAGCTGCGCCGCCGCCGGCCGGATGTGGGCTGCGGTTGCTTCGGCGAGGTCAGCGCCATCCCGGTGGGGCTGCGCTCGCTGGGCCGAACCATGGTGCTGACCGCCATGGCCGTGGGAACGGTCTGGACGCCGCCGGTCCCCGGCTGGGCGGTGGTGGCCGGTCTCACCTGGTCCCAGCTACTGGCCGTGGCCGGTGGGCTGCTGGTGCTCGCCGCGCTCTCTCCGGAGATCGAGGAGGCCGCCGCCCGGCTCCGGCACCGCGCCCCCTGCGAGCAGCGCCCGCTGGACCCGGCGACCGCGCTCAGCCGTCTGCGTTCGAGCGCCGCCTGGCGATCGCACGAGAGACTGCTGTCGAGCACGGAACCGGTCGACAGCTGGCGGGAGCTCTGCTGGCGGTTCTTCGTCTATCCGGGGCACAGTCACGCCGGCGACCCGGCGGACGTGGTCTTCGCGATCTATCTGAGCGGCCGGCACCCGGCGGTGCGAGTGGCGATGGTCGACGCCGCCGGGCGGCCGATCGAGATCGGGTCTCTGCAGGAATCTATCCCCGTATCGGCATGACGCTAGAGACCCGTAGATTCCTCTAGCACGCAGGATTCGGCTCTATACGGCTCTCTAGCTTCCCCACTAGAGAGCCGTATAGAGGTCTAGGAGACTCTCATCCACTATATCGAACATATGTTCAGACAGGCTGGGAACGCAGAAACTTTCCGAAGTGCGGCACGGTGAACGCGATCAGCCCGCGCTCCGCGCTGTAGATCAGGCCCTTCTTGATGAGACTGTCGCGGGCCGGGGAGAGGCTGGACGGCTTGCGGCCGAGCCCCTCGGCGACGTCGGCGGTCGCCACGGGCTCGTCGCCGATGGAGGCCATCGCGTGCATGTAGTCGCGTTCGGCGGGGGTGGCCCGCTCGTAACGGCTGCCGAAGAACCCGACCGCGAGCTCCTCCTCGGCCTCCGGCGAGGAGACCCGGATGTCGTCGACGGTGATCGGGCTGCGCAGCGCCAGGTCCCAGGCGACCTTGCCGTACGCCTGGACGAAGTAGGGGTAGCCGTCGGCGGCCTCGTAGAGCGCGTCGAGGGCCTCCTGGGTGAACTCCACTCCCTCGCTCTCGGCCGGGGCGATGAGGGCCAGATCGGCCGCCTCGCGGTCGAGCCGGTCGATCCTGGCGTAGCGGAAAAGCCGCTCGGAGTAGCTCTTGCTGGCCGACAGGACGCTGGGCAGATGGGGCAGGCCCGCCCCGACCACGATCAGCGGGCCGCCGCTCTGCGAGAGCTCGTGGCAGGCCGCGCAGAGCGCCGAGACGTCGGGGGTCTGCACGTCCTGCATCTCGTCGATGAAAAGGGCGATGCCGACGCCGAGGTCGGTGGCCACCCCGGCCGCGTCGACGAACAGCTCGGTGAGGTCGATCTCAAGATCGCCGGAGTCGGCCCGGCCGCGGGAGGCGGGCACATCGATCCCGGGCGACCAGTGCGAGGTGCCCTTGGCCGCGGCCGGGTCGCGCATCGCGAACGCCTTGAGCACGCCGAGGAACTCCTCGATGCGCTCGGGCGCCCGGTGTCTCGGCGCCAGCTCACGGATCGCCAGGTGCAGGGCGGCGGCCACCGGACGCCGGATCGACTGGTCGGGCCGGGCCTCGATCTTGCCCGTCCCCCACAGCCGCTGCATGGCCATCGACTTGAAGGTGTTGAGGAGGACGGTCTTGCCGACGCCGCGCAGGCCGGTGACGACCATGCTGCGCTCCGGGCGGCCACGCGCCACCCGCTCCAGGACGATTTCGAACTGCTGAAGCTCACGGTCGCGCCCGGCGAGCTCTGGGGGACGCTGCCCCGCACCGGGGGCGTAGGGATTGCGCACGGGGTCCACGCTCTCGGACTTTATGACGGGATATAGCGGCCGACGTAGATTTCCGTAGAAAGCGCTACGGCGTGTCGCGTGCCGGCGGCCGGAAGTCCGCGGAGCGGGGGCGTGTGCCGTCGGCCGCGTCGCGAGCATCGCCATGACACACCCCTCACCTGGGAAGACCTGGCCCGAACCCGTGTTCGATCCAATGCCTCCGACTGTAGCGCGGCTTCGAACACAGGCGCGATATCTTTCGAAGAAAGCTCAGCTAAAGAATGCCGGCGCGCTTACCGATGTGGTTTAAATGTGGGCGAAAGCCGTAGGAGAACGGTTCGGCGATAAGTAGCCGGCTACCAAGGATCGGGGTAGACATCGAGCACACGTCCCGACGGACCGGTGGACCGGTGGACCGGTGGTTCACCGTGGCGCCAACCAACAGCCGACAACCGGCGACCGGCGGACAGCAGACAGTAGACAGCAGACAGCAGACGTCAACCCACGACCCGCGACGATCGGTGGGGATCGGGCCGCCCGGACTCACGGCCCTCCACGTGCGGAACGCCTCTTATCACTTCAGGTAGCCGGTCAAATACAATGGGGGCTTGTCCTTTTGTCGGTCGTGGGGTGGCGACAGGTGAGCAGCTCTCCTTTGGTGACACGCATCCGGGCTATCGTCGCGGCGGCCGTCGGCTGTCTGGCGGCGGCCGCGTGCAGCGCGACCGCCACGTCACAGCCCGCCCAGCCCTCCTCGCCCTCCCCGGTGACCTCGCCGGTCCCCGCGTCACCGTCCCCTTCGGCCGGGACGCCCACGCCGAGCCCCACCGCGAGCCCGTCTCCCACCACCCCGCCGAAGTTCTCCGCCAAGGTGACCAAGGTCGCCCGCGACCGGCTCCGATACTCCTGGCGGCCCGGTTGCCCGGTCCCGGTCGGCGACCTGCGGCTGATCACGATGACCTACTGGGGCTTCGACGACAGGACCCACACCGGCGAGATGGTCGTGAACAAGAACGCGGCCGACGACATCGTCACGGTCTTCCGGCGCCTGTACGACTGGCACTGGCCGATCCGCAAGATGGAGCTCGTCGACGTCTACAAGGGCGACGACTTCGACTCCATCGACGCGGACAACACCTCGGCCTTCAACTGCCGCCCGGCGACCGGGTCCAGCAGCTGGTCGCAGCACGCGTACGGCAGGGCCGTCGACATCAACCCCCGGGAGAACCCCTACGTGTCCGCCGACGGCTCGGTGGCGCACAAGAACGCCCGCAAGTTCGCCAGGCGCCCCCTGGACGAGCCCGGCGTGATCAACCCCGGCGACCGGGTGGTCAGGGCCTTCGAGAGGCTCGGCTGGGAGTGGGGCGGCTACTGGTCGGGCATCAAGGACTACCAGCATTTCAGCAAGGGCGGCGGCTGAGATCCGGGCCGTCGGGCCTGCGCGGGCGCCCGCCCAGGACAGCACTTCCGGACTTCCGGGCCACCTCGGACAGTGCTTCCGGGCCGCTCGCCCGCCGCGCTGGTCCGGTTCGACCGCCGACCGCGGTCCACGCAGAGCGAGGGGCGCGGTCCACACAGAGCGAGGGGCGGCAGGAAATCCGGATATATCAATTTTTAGCGGCACGGCCCACCCCTGAGGAGTCGATACCTCGTGGTGCATCATTGATCCATGGCGGCCAAGGACGGCGACGGATGGGCCCACTGTGAGCGCGGACATCGGCACTGGGGCGTGCACGGCGCGTCCGGTCTGCTCGCCGTCCACCACGACGCCGCCGGCACGCCCCACGTCCTGATGCAGGAACGCGCCGTGTGGAGCCACCACGGCGGCACCTGGGGTCTGCCCGGCGGTGCGCTCGACAGCCACGAGGACCCCATCACCGGCGCGCTCCGCGAGGCCGGAGAGGAGGCGGCCCTGACCGGCGATGGCCTCCGGGTCCAGGGCGTCTACCTCGACGACCACGGCGGCTGGTCCTTCTCGACCGTGATCGCCGAGGCCGCCGGCCTGCTGGACGCGGTCCCGGCCAACAGCGAGAGCGTCGACCTGCGCTGGCTCACTCCCGAGCAGATCGCCGCCAAGAACCTGCACCCCGGCTTCGCCGAGACCTGGCCCGTGATCAGCCGGGCGCTCAGCCCCCTGGTGGTCGTCCTCGACGCCGCCAACATCGTCGGCGCCCGATCCGAGCACGGATGGTGGAGGGACCGCGCCGGAGCCGCCGCCAAACTGGTCGCCGAGGTGAGCGCCCTCGCCGGCGGCGGCCTGCGCGACCTGCCCGGCGAGATCCCGGACCTGGACCGGTGGTTCCCCCGTTTCGTCATGGTCGTCGAGGGGGCCGCCCGCGACGTCTCGCCGCTCCCCGGCGTCTCCGTCGTCGCCGCCCCCGGGATCGGCGACGACGCCATCGTGCAGGCCGTACGGGATGTCCCGCCCGGCGAGCGCGTCCTGGTCGTCACCGCCGACCGGGGCCTGCGCGAGCGGGTCACAACCCTGGGCGCCATGGTCGCCGGCCCCAGGTGGCTGCTGTCCCAGCTGTGATGTTCCACGTGGAACATCCCATGAATCTGCCACGATATGGGGCATGTCCGAGCTTCGAACCGATCCGCGGAGCCCCTGGGCCGATGAGGACGCGACCGTCCCCCCGGACTCCTGGGGACGTGGCACCGGGCCGAAACACACGCTGCCATGGGGATTCGCCCTCGTCGTCGTCCTGCTGGTCGTGGGACGGTTCACCCTCGCCCCGCATCTGACGGCCCCGGCACTCCAGACCTGGGCAACGATCTTCGTGGCGATCTGCGTGCAGGCTCTGCCCTTCCTGGTCTTCGGCGTGGCCCTGTCCGCCGCGATCACGGCCTTCGTCCCCGCATCGTTCTGGACCAGAGCGCTGCCCAGGCATCCGGCCGCCGCCGTACCCGTCGCGGGGATGGCCGGCGCGGTGCTGCCCGGCTGCGAGTGCGCATCCGTCCCGGTCGCGTCCGGCCTGATGGCCCGGGGGGTGCCACCGGCCGCGGCGCTGGCCTTCCTGCTCGCCTCCCCCGCGATCAACCCGATCGTGCTGGTCGCGACCGCCGTCGCCTTCCCCGGGCAGCCGCTGATGGTCGTGTCCAGGTTCGGGGCGTCGCTGGCGGTGGCGGTCCTGGTCGGCTGGCTCTGGCTGCGGTTCGGCCGGAGCGAGTGGCTGCCGATCCCCTCCCGCCCGCACGGGGACGGGCCGAAGTGGGCACGGTTCGGCGAGGCGATGCGGCATGACCTGCTGCACGCGGGCGGGTTCCTCATCGTCGGCGGCCTGGCCGCCGCCACGCTCAACGTCATGGTCCCCCGCGAGTGGCTGGCCGCGCTGGCCGAGGTCCCGTGGCTGGCCGTCGTGGTCATGGCCCTGCTGGCGGTGCTGCTGTCGATCTGCTCGGAGGCCGACGCGTTCGTGGCGGCCTCGATGACCGCGTTCTCCCCGACCGCGAAGCTGGCCTTCCTGGTGGTCGGGCCCATGGTGGACCTGAAGCTCATCGCGCTGCAGGCCGGCACGTTCGGCAGGGCGTTCGCGCTCAGGTTCGTCCCGTTGACCTTCGTGCTCGCCGTCCTGGTGAGCGTCCTCTTCGGATGGCTGCTGTTGTGAACCGCGTGACCCAGAACCTGGTCCTGATCATGCTCGGCTGCGCCGTGCTCCGGATCTCGGCGTTCTCCACGACCTATCTGAACTATGTGAAGCCCGGTTTCCGGCCGTTCCTGATCGGCGCCGGGGCGGTGCTGATGATCCTCGGCGTCGCCGGCCTGATCCAGGCATGGCGGCCAGGGAAGGGCTCCCCCGGCGCCGAGGGGCACGGGCACTCACCGGAGCACGGCCAGGGCCGGGAGCACGCGCGGCACTCACGGGGCCAGGGGCACGGGCACGACCACGCGCATGGGGGCCCCCGGGTGGCCTGGCTGATGTGCCTGCCGGTGTTCGCGATCTTCATGATCGCCCCGCCCGCCCTGGGCTCCTTCGCCGCCGCCCGGTCCGAGACGCCGCCGCCGCGCAGCCAGGCTCTCACCGCCTTCACCCCGCTGAGCGGCGACGGACCGGTGGACATGCCGATCGGCGAGTTCATCGGCCGGGCCTGGGACGACGACAACAGGTCCCTCACCGGCCGCACGGTCAGGCTGACGGGCTTCGTCGTCCCGTCGAAGAAGAAGGGCCAGTGGTACGTCACCCGCATGCAGATCGCCTGCTGCGCCGCGGACGCGTTCCCGCTGAAGGTCGCGGTCAAGGGGATCCAGGCGCCGCCGCCGGACACCTGGGTCGAGGTCACCGGCACCTGGATCCCGCAGACGTTCGGCAGGATGCCCAACGGGGTCGTCTATCCGCAGCTTTCCGGCACGGATCTCATGAAGGTCGACACCCCGGACGAGCCCTACGAGTAGGCCGGGACCTCTCCCCGTTTCCCCGTTCCCGGACGCCCGGCTTTTCCTCCGCCCGCACGGACGGCTACGGCTTTTTCCTCCGCCCGCACGGACGCACCGCCGTCCGTCCGTACGGCGGCCGCCCTCCGCCTGTACGGCGGCCGCCTTCCCGTCCGTACGGCCGCCTTCCCGCCTGTACGGCGCTCGCGTGGGAGGTCAGGCGGGGGACGGCGCCGGGTCCAGGACCGGTGCCGTGGTCAGGTCGCGGGTGGCTCGATGGAACAGCCAGTAGCTCTCCGCCGCGACGACGAGGAAGAGCAGGCGGGCGGGGCCGGGGATGTCGAGGGTCAGCAGGCCGTCGTTGAGCGAGTGCAGTACGGCCGCCATCGCGAAGGCGCCGACGACGGAGAAGGTGATCACGATCCGTCCCCTGGCCTGCCAGACGCCGAAGGCGACCGCGCAGATCAGGCCGGTCCAGACGAGATGGCTGAACGGGGTGGCGAGGCCGCGCATGAACAGCACCATGCCCGCGTTGACGGCTCCTGTGTCGTCGACGCTCTTCCAGGCGTAGGACATCGATTCCATGATTGCGAACCCGGTCGCGCAGGACAGTCCCAGCGCCACACCGGCGGCCTTGGTCAGGTAGCGGCCGGTGAGCGCGACCAGGAGAAGGGGGACGCATTTGGCCGATTCCTCGATCCATCCGACCTGCAGGATCGAGGGGCCGTGCTTGTCGGGGATGAGCAGGGCGTCGAAGTATCCACCGACCAGAAGGGCGACGCCCCCGCCGAACAGGAACATCCCCACCAGCGTGACACCCGGGACGCTGGCGCCGATCCTGGTCCGATCATGGATGGCGACCAGAAGTCCGACCGGACCGGCCGCCGCTCCGTAGAAGAAGGCCGCGGGCATGACCGCGCGGTTGCCGACCGCCTCTGTCATGGCGATGAGCGCGGCTGACAGTGCCGCCATGGCGATCCACACTTTGAACCACCGGTGCCGGTAGAACCTAAAATGTTCACGCATGCGAAGTAAATCCCCATTTGGGGTGTCGTAGATTCGGGCGAATCGCCCATCTTTACCTAAAGGCCGACTCCATCACGATGACCGCGCCGATCACCATGAACACCACCGGGACGAGCCATCTCCCCGAGCGCTCGACCAAGCCGATGATCTTCTTGTGCGACCCGAGCCAGGAGGCCGCCGCGCACCAGACCGCGACCAGCAGGGTGAACACCGCGATCGTGACGAGGCTGGCCGCCGGGCCGATCGTGCGGAACATCGGCGTGTAGACCGAGATGTTGTCGGCGCCGTTGGCGAGCGTCACGCCGGCGACCGAGACCACGCCCGAGGCCACCGGTCCCGCCCCATCGCCGTCGTCCTTCCTGACCAGCCCCCACGCCCCCATGCCGAACGGCACCAGCCCGAGCAGCCCGACCCACCGGTCCGGCACCACGGTCAGCCCGAGCGCCGCCACGGCCGAGACGGCCACCAGGATGGCGATACCGGCATACTGGCCGGCGACGATCTGCCAGGGACGGGGGACGCCACCCGCCCGGGACGCCAGGAACAGCACCGTCAGGATGACGATGTCGTCCACATTGGTCCCGGCGAAGACGGCGGCGGCCGTACCGATTGATTCACCCACGGGCGCATTATCGGGCCTGCCGGACCATGAGACATTCCAGGCTTTCCCTCCGGCTCCGCATGGCCGTCCGCAGCCCGCCTGCGCGTTCCGGGCCGGATGGGCCGACGATCACCGTGGCCAGCTGCGGGTGGCGGGCATTACGATCACGTTCGTCCGTTCCCGCCAGCCCCCGGAGGCCTCGCGTGGGCTATCCGCCGCCGTACGGCCGGCCGCCGAAAGGCGAGACGGGCCGAGGGCTGGCCGTAATCGTGATCATGGCCGTCGGCCTGCTCATCGGGGCGGCCCTGTCCGTGGCGACGGTGCTCGACCCGGCCGCCTCGTCGAAGGGCCCTTCCGTGGCCCGGGATTCCGAGCATTCGGAGACCGCGGTCCGCCAGGCCGCCCAGGTGGGGCTCGACGCCTATTCCGGCGGATCCTACGGGGACTTCTGGGACCTGTGGAGCGCGCAGGCACAGGCAGCGGTCGCGCGCGCGGAGTACGTCAGGTTGTTCCAGCTGTGCCCGCAGCCCGTGCCGGACGTCCCGTTCGCCATCGCCACCGTCACGATCACCGGCGACGACGCCCAGGTCCAGGCGACCCGGTCCGGCGACACGACCGACTTCGCCTTCCGCTACGAGGGCGGCTCGTGGCGGTACGTACCGCCACCGGAGGAACTGCAGGAGTACCGGACCCAGGGCGTCGACCAGCTGGCCCGGCTACGACAGTCCGCGGGGACCTGCGGCGCCGTCGCCTCGACCCCGCCCACTGCCGACCCCTCCGTTCCGGATCCGTCTGTTCCCGACCCATCCGTTCCCGATCCGGCCGTTCCCGATCCGGCCGTTCCCGATCCGGCCGCTTCCGTGCCGCCAACTTCTGCTCCGGTGGTTCCCGATCCGTCTGTCTCCACCTCCGCCACTCCGCCGGCTTGATCCGCCCGGACCCGGAAAGAGCTGGAGAAAGAGCCGAGAACGGAGCCGGAACGGAAAGGCGTCCGGCGATTCTTATGTGATCGCTCAATCTTCTGCCGTCTCCCGCCGGCATATTGATTGGTCCCCGAAGTCACGGGAAGGTACTGCCCGCTCCGGAATTCACGGCTACTGTCGGAGGTATGGCCCACTCCCTGCCGGCCTGGCGAGACGGCGCAGGTCCGGACGCACCGGAATCGACTGATCAGGATGCCGCCATGCAGGAGCCGGCTCCCGTCCCCCTGTGGCTGGCACATCTCCAGTCCAGAGAGGGGCTGGAGGGAATCAGCGCCCCCACCCCTGACACCTCCATCACCATAGAGCTGGATAAAGCAGACTTTGAGGCGCTTTCTCGTAAGGCACGATCGACGGGCAGCAGGATCGCCGATGTGGTCCACGCCGCCGTCCAACGAGAGATCGGCAACAAGCCCCACGTCATCACCTTGATGCACCGCTGGAGCCTGCACCGTGAAGACCTCGACACGGCGGCCGGCGCTCTCGGAGTCGCCCCGCTCTCCGAGGCGGAATGGGGCCAGATCGGCAGCCGCCGGGTCCGGAGGTCCTGAATCATGCTTCCCGGCCGGGTGCTCGACGTCAGCGCCCTGATCGACATCGCGGTGGCGAAGACCGAATACTCGCGGAGCATCGCCGCCATGTGCCTTTACCGCGGCGGCGGGATATGCATTCCGGCGACCGGCCTGGCAGCCGTCCTGTCCATCTCCCCGATATCCACGCAGGTGGAGTTGTTCGAGCTCGTCACGACACCCGGCGTGAAGATCGACGATTTCACCCACGGAAAGGTCGGAGAGATCGCGGAGATTCTCGACGGATCACGGGACATCACCGCGGGACACGTCATCTGGTGTGCTCGGAGCACCAAATGGCCTATTTTGACAGACCGCGGCGGGGAGCTCGTCCAGTACGACCAGCACATCAAGATCGACCCGCTGCCCTAGGGATCGGGAAGGCGCCGAACGGGCGGCTCCCGCAGAGACTGACGTGTTCGGCCAGTCCGCCTGGCGGCAGGCCCTCGACCCGCTCCCCGGCCGCGGATCCGACGAGCCGATCCACCGGGTCCGCGAGGCGGAACGCTCCGGACCGACGGCTCCCGACAGCTCCCGACGCCCCCGAGGCGAGATCTTCGACGGCGCGGCCACGAGGTCGCCTGACCGCCTGCGCGGGCCTCCGAGGGCCATCCGTTCACCGGCGGGTAACAGTGGTATCCGTTCACCGGTGGGTGACAGCGGTATATGGAAACGCATTCAGCGCCATTCCGTGTATACGCGGTGATGCCCTCCGGCCGACCCGGGGAACCACCCGCCGAGGTCACACGTCAATATCGTTGGGACTGACCACGGCCACGATCGCCGGTAAAGGGGTTCCATTGGAAAACATGACAGCCACAGAGCGCGGCGACACGGCCGGCACAGGCATGAACGACCTCTCAGGCTCCCTGGAATTGACACGGCAGGAAATCGCGCGGGCGGACATCAAGGCGACGGCCCTGCTGACGATAACGGGGATCGGGTTCACCGCGTTCTCCGCCGCCGCGGCGGGAGCCGTAGCCGCCCCCGTGCAGGGCGCCGCCCGCTGGTTGACCATAGGCGCACTGGCCGGGGTCACGGTGGTGGCGGAGCTCCTGCTCCTGGTCCTCCGCCCGCAGATGAGCCAGGACCTTTCAAGCCGCCATTACTTCGGGCATTGGCGAAAATATCTCATGAGCCCGGACGAGTTGGCCACGGAACTGGGGGCGGACTTAAAGCAGGCCAAGCTGCTTGTCCAGCTCAGCGACATAGCTTGGCGGAAGTATCGCCTGATACGGATTTCCGTCGACTCTCTGATGCTGGCGCTTCCACTCATCGCCGCGGCGGTTGCGGTGACCTTGATATCACACTGATTCAACCTGACCATGTGCGGCTCCGATCCGGCCCGCCCTCCGGGAATCACAGCGAGCCGGGCAAGGGGTCAGGGATCCTCAGAGCCGTTCCACCGGTAGCGGCGACGCGCTGGATGCTCATGCCGTACGGCCCGCACCGCCGCGGCAACCGGGTCCCCGCCCTGGCCGGCTCTCCACGGTCGCCGGAAGCGAGACCTCACGCCTGGCTCGTGTCGGTGAACGCGCGGATGGCGCGTCCCGCTCGTCCGGCGATCGAGCGGAGGTGCTCGGCCAGTTCGGGAGGGTCGAGGAGGGTGTAGTCGACGGTCAGGAGCGTGATGCGGTAGGCCAGGTACTGCGCGGAGTCGGGGTGGGTGTGCAGCCGGCACGAGCGCCGGTCGACCGGTTCCAGGGTCCCCTGCCAGGCGGGGACGTTCTCGACGGCCTGTTCGATGGGCACATGCAGCAGCAACCGGGCCCGGATGTCACGGGACGGCATCGCCCGGGTCACCCAGGTCCTGGTGTCGACACCGCCGGGAAGTTCACGGCCGGGAACGCGGACGCCGGTGCGGTGTACCTCGCTGATCCGGTCCACACGGAAGGAGCGCCACGCGGCCCGGTCCTCGTCGTAGGCCACCAGGTACCAGAGATGGCCCGAGGCCACCAGTTGACGCGGCTCCACCAGTCGCCGTGTCATCTCGCCGTGCGCCTTGGTGTAGGCGAAGCGGACCTTTTCGTGGGTGGCACAGGCGGCGGCGAACGCGGCCAGGGTGTCGGCGTCGGCGGCCGGGCCGTCCCGTGGCGGCAGGACGACGGCCGCGTCCGACAGTGCCGTCACCCGGTGGCGCAGCCGTACGGGGAGGACCTGTTCCAGCTTGGCCAGGGCGCGCAGCGAGGTCTCCTCGATACCGGTGACGGCGGCGGTGGCGGCGGTGCGCAGGCCGATGGCGATGGCGATCGCCTCGTCGTCGTCGAGCAGCAGCGGCGGCATCGCCGCCCCGGCGGTCAGCCGGTAGCCGCCGACGTTGCCCTGGGTGGCGTGGACCGGGTAGCCGAGTTCACGCAGCCGGTCGACGTCGCGGCGGATGGTACGAGGGGTGACGCCGAGACGGTCGGCGAGCTCGACGCCCGGCCACTCACGCGGAGTCTGGAGCAAGGACAGCAGTTGCAGCAGCCGGCCGGATGGATCACGCATGAGTTTCATCCTGCCGCACTAATAGGACGTTCACTGACCTATTGGCCTCCTAAAGTCGGGGACATCAACCGGAACGGCAGCGGCCGGGTCTCCGGCGGCGAAGGGAGCACAACATGTTGCGAGGACTGGCCACCGTCAGCTTCTGGGCCGACGACCTGGAGGCGGCCAAGGAGTGGTACGTCGAACTGCTGGGCACCGAGCCGTACTTCGAGCGTCCGGGCAACGGGCAGCCGGCCGCCTACTACGAGTTCAGGATCGGCGACTACCAGGCCGAACTGGGCCTCATCGACCGGCGTTACGCCCCGCCGGGCGCGCCCGCCACCCCCGGGGGCGCGGTCGTCCACTGGCACGTCGACGACGTGCAGGCCACCCTGGACCGGCTGCTGTCCATGGGGGCCACGCCGTACACGCCGCTCACCGAGTACGGCCCCGGTTTCGTCACCGCGTCCGTGGCCGACCCGTTCGGCAACGTGCTGGGCATCATGTACAACCGGCACTACCTGGAGATCCTGGGCCGATGATGCACTTCGAGGACGCCGCCCAGTGGGAGTCGTGGCTGGCCGAGCACCATGAGGACGGGGACGGCGTCTGGCTGAAGATCGCCAGGAAGGGGTCGGCGGTCCCCTTGGTCACGATCGGGCAGGCGCTGGAGGTCGCGCTGTGCTACGGCTGGATCGACAGTCAGCGCAAGTCCTACGACGAGCACAGCTTCCTGCAACGCTACTCACGCCGCCGCACGGGCAGCCCATGGTCGCGGGTGAACGTCGAGACCGTGGAGGCACTGACCGCCGCGGGGCGCATGCGGCCGCCCGGCCTGGCGGAGGTCGCCGCCGCCCAGGCGGACGGCCGCTGGGAGGCGGCCTACACCGCCCAGCGCAACGCCACCGTCCCGCCCGACCTGGCCGAAGCGCTGGCAGCCCACCCGGAGGCCGCCGCCGGCTTCGAGGCGCTCGGCAAGACCGGACGCTACCTGGTGATCCTGCCGCTGCTGAAGGCCCGGACCCCGGCCGGGCGCGCGGCCCGCCTGCGGAAGGCGATCGCGAGCCTGCCGAACGGATGAGAATCGCGAGCCTGCCGAACGGATGAGAACGGAGAGCGGCCGAGAGCCGCTCACGACGGCGTACGGCTGCGCCCTCCGGATCCCGACCACAGGAGATCATCCTGCGCATGTCCCACCGGAGCGGGGAGCGGTAGACGCTGCCGTCGCGGAGGCGGCCCCTCCCGGCGCGGACGTCCGGGCTGCCTGCCGGACACCACCGGCCCGCGCATACCATTCAGCGGTGGAAGTTTTGGAGCCGGAGGTGTGGCGGGCCCGGACGGAGGCACACCGGCGACGGGTCGAGGCATGGACGGCGCCACACCTGGCGCGCAGAGCACGAGGTGAGACCCATCCCATCGAGGACTTCCTGTTCACCTACTACGGACACCGGCCGGCGCGGCTGCGGCAGTGGCATCCGGGCACCGGGGTGGTGCTGAAGGGGGCACGCGACTTCGGCAGCGGCTACCTCGACACTCCCGAGGGAGCCATGCTCGACACCGCGGCGCTGATGGACAGGCGCGGGCCCGCCGTCGAGTGGACCGCGCGGCTGCTGGCCGCCACGGCCGCACGGCCGGCGTATTTCGGCTGCTTCGGCCTGCACGAGTGGGCGATGGTCTACAAGGCCGCGGAAGTACGGCACGGCGCCTGGCCACTGCGGCTCAGCGGGGACGAGATCGCAGAGGTCGTGGAGCAGCGAGGCGTGCGGTGCGGTCATTTTGACGCGTTCCGCTTCTTCACCCCTCAGGCGCGCCCGCTCAACGCACTGCAGCCGACGCGGCAGCAGCAGCAGGAGCTGGAGCAGCCGGGTTGCCTGCACGCCAACATGGACCTGTACAAATGGGCGTACAAGCTGTCACCGCTGGTGAGCAGCGAGCTGGTCGCCGACTGCTTCCTGCTGGCCCGTGACATCCGCGCCGTGGACATGCGGGCCAGCCCGTACGACCTGAGCTCGCTCGGCTACCGGGCGATTCGGATCGAGACACCCGAGGGACGGGCCGAGTACGCCGCCGAGCAGCGGGGATTCGCCGAACGGGCGCGGCCGCAGCGGCAACGCCTGCTCGACGCCTGCGAACGGCTACTCGCCGGCACCCGCTCCCCCTGATCCCCGGTGACAGGTCCGGGCTCACGGACCGGCCACGCCACTGGGCAGCGGCTGTGACCGAAAGGGTTCACCGGGTCGCGGTGGCGGTGCCCGGACCGGTTGGATGCGGATCCTCAGACCCGGTCCGGCACGTGGAGACACGGTGGCAGAGCCCGTCAGCCGCCGTGTTCCGCGCAAACGCGTTGAACAGACAGTACGCGCACAACCATGATGAACCTCATGGATCTCATCTCCTCTCTTCCCGCCTTCGTCCTCGCCGTGGTGCTGATCTCCGCCTCGCCGGGACCGGCGATGGCGCTGATCCTGCGCCGCGCGGCCCTGCGCGGCTTCTCCGGCGCGGTGCCCACGGTGCTGGGCCTGGAGGCCGGCCTGTACCTGTGGGCGTTGCTCGCCGCCGCCGGGCTCGCCGCCCTGGTGGCCGCCTCGGAGGTGGCCTTCCTCGTCCTGCGCGTGGTGGGCGCGGGCTTCCTGCTGTACCTCGGGATCAAGGCCTGGCGCTCAGCGTGGCGCAGCCGCGACACAGGCGGAGCGGCCGAGGAGATCACGGTCGAGGAACCGCAGCCCGACTCGGCGCTGACCTGGTGGAGGGCGTTCGGCGAGGGAGCGGTGGTGATGCTGGCCAACCCGAAGATCGCCGCATTCATGATCGCGTTCTATCCACAGTTCGTACCGGCCGACCGGCCGCTGTTCGCCACGACCGCGCTGCTCGCCGTGCTCCAGGTGGCCATCGAGATCGTCCTGTACCTGGCGCTGGCGGCCGTGGTCGGGCGGGCCGGCGCGTGGTTCCGCCGCCCGGTGATCCAGCGCCGGCTGGACGCGATCAGCGGCACGGTCCTCGTCGCCCTGGGCCTGCGCGTGGCTGCCGAGAGCCGCTGACGCGCCGGAGCCGAGCAGCGAGCCGCCGGTGGTTTTCCAGAGCACTACGTCCCGAACAGGGCGGGAACCTTTCTTCAGGCCTCGCCCACCGAAGATCATCCCGAAACGCCCGGAAGGCCCTGGTCAGAGAGCCATCATCCCTCTTGAGCCGGATCGGCAACCATAAGATCATCGTGGAGCAAGCATCCACTTCGAGGAGAGTGCGGCCATCAGCAATGAGAAAGCGTCACATCTCCTGAGACGGTTCATCGCGTCTGAACTTGTGCGAGCGTGGGCGGCCACGGGTGTGGGTCTTGGCGTGCTCCACATCGTGATCAAGCAGGATGTTCACCCCGCGGCTTTCATCGGAGGCTGGGCGGTGTCCATCGTGGCGGTGTTCGTCATATGGATGGCCGCAGAATTCATTCGAAGCAAGCGGGCTGCGCGGACAAGAGACCAGAGCTGACCACCAGTCCAGGAGATCTCAGCGTTGGCCCCCGTCACCTGTAGCACTTCAGCTCAGAGGCGATCTCCCGCCACCTGCCGGTCCCCGTGATTGCTCCTGACGGGCACGAGTTGCCGGGCACGACGCCGGTACGCCTGCCCAAACCGCGTCGGCATCGCGGGGCGCCATCGTTCAGGCCGCTCTCACCTGGACCAACGCCCCTCGACGATCCTTCCGGAGCGGACTGGTACGGCGATGCACCGCGCTGGGGCACGATGCCGGCGATGAATGCTGGTCGGCCCGCACCACGCGTGAGATGTCAGAGTCCGGATACCGCGGTATCCGGGCCCTGCCGCGTCACCGGTGCGTCCCCTGCCACCGGGTGGCGAGCCGGCCGTGCCGCATTCGGCCCACCAAGCGGACGTGCAGCGTCTCCGGCGTGTTGCCGCCCGCGTCCCCGCTGATCGCCACCATGCTGTGCCGGACCGACAGCTCGTTGGCGTTCACCACCATGCCCGGCGCGAGGACCAACTCCACGTTGCCGCCGTTCACCCGCAGTTCGATGACCAGTTCGGGTGCGCTGCGCACCGCGTTGGTCAGGTCCAGCATCACGTCGCACCACGCGGTGCGCAGCGCCAGCCGGTGCGGCAGCGTCCACCGGCCGTCACGGCGCACCGAGCCGTGCCGTTCCTTGATGGTGAGCAGTTCGGCCGGCGGCTCGACCGGCGTMCCGGCGAACGGCAGCGTGAGTGCGCCATCTCCGCCTGGCACCGCGATCAGGTCGGTGATGAGCGGGGTCAGCGCGTCGATGGTGCGGGCGGCCAGCGCCGCGTCCAGTCGTTCGTCGAACTCGACCGGGTCGAGCCGGCCGTCGGCGACGGCGGCGTGCAGCAGTTCGATGACCCGGTCGCGGTCCGCGTCGGACGCGCGCAGCCCAGGTGAAGCGGGCGGATCCGCCGGCATCCGGCCTCCTCGGTGGTGAGGTGGTGGCACCGTACCACCGAAATCGCTGACTGGTCGGTTGAGGGGATGGCTACCTAGGCGATCCTGCGGCGGTAGGTGTTCATGGCGAAGGCGAACGCGACGATGAGGATGCCGACACACCAGGCGAGGGCGATCCAGATGTCGGTGCCGACCGGCTGCTGGGTGAACAGGTTGCGGACGGCGTTGACGATAGAGGTCACCGGCTGGTGCTCGGCGAAGGCACGCACCGGGCCGGGCATGGTGCCGGTGGGCACGAAGGCCGAGCTGAGGAACGGCAGGAAGATGAGCGGGTAGGAGAACGCGCTCGCACCTTCCATGGACTTCGCGGACAGACCGGAGATAACGGCCAGCCACGTCAACGCCAGGGTGAACAGGATCAAGATGCCGGCCACCGCGAGCCACGCCGGCACTCCCGCCGCCGAGCGGAAGCCCATGAGGAGGGCGACGAGCACGACGACCACGAGCGAGATCGAATTGGCGACCAGTGAGGTCAGCACGTGCGCCCACAGCACGGACGACTGTGCGATCGGCATGGACTGGAATCGCTCGAAGATGCCGCTTTTCATGTCCATGAAGAGCCGGAATGCGGTGTAGGCGATGCCCGAAGCAACCGTGATGAGCAGAATGCCGGGCAGCAGGTAGCTCACATACGAATCCGACCCTGTGTTGATCGCGCCGCCGAACACGTAGACGAACATCAGCATCATGGCGATCGGCATGATCGCGGTGGTGATGATCGTGTCCGGGCTGCGCGCGATGTGGCGCAGGGATCGTCCCAGCAGGACGGCGGTGTCACCGAAGAAATGCTTGGTCATCGTGGTTCCTTACGCGTTCGTACCGACGTTGCGGTCATGGCCGTTCTTGCCGTTGTCACCGACGAGGGCGAGGAAGACGTCCTCGAGAGTCGGCTGCTTCTCGACGTATTCGACCTTGGCCGGCGGGAGCAGTTGCTTGAGCTCGGCCAGAGTGCCGTTGACGATGATCCGGCCCTGGTGCAGGATCGCGATCCGGTCGGCGAGGTGTTCGGCCTCGTCCAGATACTGCGTCGTGAGAAGCACCGTCGTACCGTGGTGGGCGAGTTCCTTGACGGCCTGCCACACCTCGATGCGCGCCTGGGGGTCCAGCCCGGTGGTCGGTTCGTCGAGGAAGACGACCGGCGGATTGCCGATGAGGCTCATCGCGATGTCGAGGCGGCGGCGCATGCCACCCGAATACGTCGACACCTTCCGCGCGCCCGCGTCCGTCAGCGAGAAACGCTTCAACAGGTCATCGGCGATCCTGCCCGGATCCTTGAGGTGCCGCAGCCGGGCGACCAGCACCAGGTTCTCCCGCCCGCTGAGGATCTCATCGACGGCCGCGAACTGCCCCGTCAGGCTGATCGACTCCCGCACGTTCGCCGGTTGCGTGGCGACGTCGAAGCCGCTGACACCGGCCGTGCCCGCGTCAGCCTTGAGCAGCGTGGACAGGATTTTCACGACCGTGGTCTTGCCTGCCCCGTTGGAGCCGAGCAGGGCGAAGATGCTGCCCCGCGCCACGTCGAAGTCCACGCCGCGCAGTACTTGCAGCTCCTTGTACGCCTTCTGCAGGCCCTGCACGTGGATCACAGGCCCTCGGGCCTTATTGTCTGTCATTCAGATATCCGTTCTCTGTTTGGTCACGGCGTGTCGCCCGTGGCGCGATCGATGTGTTGGTCGGCCGTTCTCGCCCGGGGCTGATCCACTGACCCGGCGGATGGTTCGCCAGGAATGCCTCGGTGAACTCCACCCGGTCCTGCCTGGCGACTTCGCGGATGGGAGTCCCGTCCGCCGCGCTCTGCTCGACCAGGTCGGCGAGCTCTTCCGGCATCGCTGGCACGCTGTCCTCCTTGTCCGGCGGCCTGAAGGACTGCGGGTACCGCTGCAGCGCATTGATCGCCGTGTGAGAGGTGGCGGGAAGCCGCTGCGTGCGCGCCTTGCACGGCCGACAGCGCCGCTGTCCTCGATCGGCCCGTGAGTGTCTCCAGGGCTACTGGTAGCGCCGCTTCGGCTCGCTCGCTCGGCTGATTACGCAGGTGAGTAGTGACAGTGTCTGTCGATGAGTTTGGACAGCGCTGAGGTCTCCGCCTGTCAGTGACGGGTGCCGCCGGCCGCCGAACCCACTGCCGTCTCGACGTCGAATCCCGGGTCCTGTTCGCGCCATGATCGGGGCGTCGGCGGCATCGAGATCGAAGCCCGTGATGTCGGGGCGCCGGCTGGCGTTCCTACGACCTGCTGGAGATGTCGACCGGGCCGCGCCGATGAGCGGGCCGGTGAGGGCCTGGAGTTCAGGTTCAGGATGACCGGGGCCGCGCTGGAGGCACCGACCGAGACAGTCGAGGACGTCATCTATCCAGCGGTGCCCGGCGGCTACAGGACTCCGGTGACGCTGCGGCACGGGTAAAGGGCCAAGGGATCTCCGTACCGGCGGCACAAGCAGCGCGTGTTCAAGGCCTCCTGCACCAACCACTGCCGCACGGGCTTGATTCAGATCATCGAGGCGCTGGAGTTCGGGTCGGCCAACACCGTGCATACACCGATGACACAGGCGCTGGCGCTGGTCAAGCCGTATAAGGCCGGGTCGACGGGTGTTACTTCTCGGCCGTGCCGGGTTCCCCGCCGATGGACTCCTGATAGATGTCCGCGTAGGTGCGCGAATCCTTGATCAGGTCGTCGCAGAAGGCAGCGACGTCGTTGCCTATGAGTTCCAAGACTCCCTTGCCGGCCGCGACGCCCTCCTCGAAGAAATCGACGATCCCCGAGAACAGGGACCCGTCAGGCAAGTCGATCGGTCCAACCTTGAAGAAGTACCTCTGAATCTCCTTGTAGACGATCTGGTAGTCCGGCGGGAGCGCCTTGACCCGCGCCATGTGCGCCCGCCACTGCTTCTTGCCCTCGATGATGTCTTGGATGCCCACGTCAGCCTCCTAGCTGGCCCAATTTCCTTGCTACGTTCCTGTTCAACTGCTCGCGCCACCGGTCGCGAAAGTTCCGAGCCCCTTCTCCGCCGGCCAGCGCCGCGCAGAAGCCCTCGATGTCGCCACCCAGCACCTCGTGAATGCTCCGCCCATCGGCCGCTGTCTCTTCGAGCAGCCCCAGAGCACCGTCGAGAATCGGCATCAGGTTTCGACCTGTGAAGTCCGAGTAGGGAGAAAGATGACCCTTGATCTCTTCCCACGCCGCCCGGTAGTCGGCCGGCAATGCCTCGGCCCGGACTTCGAACGCCTTCCATTCCCTGGTGAGATCGCTGCCTGTCATGGTCTCCCAGAAGTTCATCTCCTGCCCTCCTTGAGCTTGTCGATCCGTGATGTGATATACGCCCATTTCGCCCAGAACGTCGCGAGTTCTTCGCGCCCCGCGTCATTGAGCGCATAGAACTTGCGCGGCGGGCCCAGCCCGGACGGTCGTTTCGTCACCTGGACGAGCCCGTTCTTCTCCAGCCGCAGCAGGATGGTGTAAACCGTCCCCTCGACGACGTCGGCGAAGCCGAGTTCGTTCAGCCGACGCGTGATGGCGTACCCGTAGGTCTCCTCACTGCCAATGATTTCAAGCACGCAGCCCTCAAGCGTGCCCTTCAGCATCTCCGTCAGGTCGTCCATCGTGGGTCCTCTTCCGTCCTCCTGGTACTCCGTGGTACTGAGTACTACTACACAGTACCACGGAGTAGTGGGCCATGCCCAGCAAGCGGCGAGCACAGACCGCGGAAGCGATTCGGGCCATCGGCACCGCACCCGGTGCGCGGCAAGTGAGGGGGACGGAAGGTTGCTTGGCGACGGGGCGTTGTTGTGCGGGCCGAACGCGATCCATGGTCCCTGCTCGGACATGACGACCGAGTGAGCTCGTCCGCGCAGGCGTCGGCGTGGCCCCTGATGGAGGGCTCGCGGCTCGCTACGACAAGTCGGAGGCGACACTTCGGGGCTCATCCCGGCCACCCGAGCGTCGGGCCGTCAAGATCATCCAAATGTGGGCTTTGGGCTTGTGCGGGCCGACCCCCTCCAGGGCCGCCCGGCCTCAGAGCCTGACGAACGTACGGCGAGCGTCATGACTTCTGTCATCACTCACTCATGATTTCGACGTCTACACGGGGCCCTTCCTCCTCCGCGAAGATCGACCCATGACGAACAACGCGAAGAACACCGCTCCCAACTGGACCGTTGGCATGGCCTCCGGCCTCGCGATCGGCATGGGCCTCGGCGTCACCCTCCACAACATCCTCCTGGGGCTTGCGCTGTCGCTCTGCTTGGGTGTGGCCCTCGCATACGCCCTCCCCTCGAAGGACACTCAGGGATCCCGGTAGCAATGGCGCAGGCAACAACGGACATGCAGGTCAGCGGCCCGTCTTCCCTACTGTTCCCGAAGGCCTTTACGGGGGTTCCGACCTGCATATCCGTCGAAAATCTCCCCAGTGCTAACGGGACCCCAGTCACGCCCAGGCGCAGGGATGGACGGTTGTTCCCGCCCGCCTGAAATGCCACGCTCAGCCCGCGGCAGCGCGGTCAGTTGCGGGCACATCTCCGCACGCGCGGATCGGCGCGTGGTTCTCCCTGAAGGCCGCATTCCTTATGTGAGCACCTCGCCGTGGCGCATCTGCTCACGCTGCACCGCCGAAGGCGTATCCGCCAGGGTGCTGATGCGGTCGACCACGCTGTAGGCGGCGCCGACCAGGTCGCCCCGCTCGCGGACGGAGAGTTTCACCGTCACCCGCCAGGGGACGCCATCGAGGCGCACGAGCAGGTCGGTGCTGGCGGGTTCGTAGACGATGTCGGTGATTTCGCCCTGCCAGGAGCGACCCTCGTGATAGTCGGTCCACGCGCCGGTGTCGCAGAGCTCGCAGAGAGCGTAGCCGTGCCGGATCGGGCCGGGACCGTTCGGGCGGGGTGTCACCATGACGTAATCGTGATCGGCTGGTTCGGGAGGGACCGGCAGGCCCTGCGCGGTCAGGAGCGCGCGCAGGGCCTGCCGGGAGATGCCGTAGTCCACCTCCAGGTGCAGCGGCGGGTGATCGGGATGCTCCACGACCAGGGAGGCGCGCTCGCCGGTGAGCCCGATGCGGGTGAAGCACAGTCCGGCTTCGGCGTTGAACCGCTGGATGGCCTGCACCTGCCCGAGCAGCCCGCAGGCTCGCTGAACCTGGGCCGTGTCACCGATACGCACATCACCCTCCGCATGCCCCGAAGAAGAGCCCGATGGTATTCATCCCAGACGCCTCTCAAGAGCCTCCACCTCTTCAGGAGATGCGGGGGGAAACCCGAGCCACGGATCAGCGTCCGGTTCAGCGATCTGCTGTTCCCCACTCCAGCGCTTCAGGAACGGCTTCCAGCCGGTATGGTCCACGCGGCACTTCCCTTACACCTCGGTCAGGTCGCGCTCATCCCAGCGGAGAGCCCCGACATTAGAAGATCACCCGAGGAGGCGTCAGGTCGCGGCCGAGGTGATCTGCGGAAGGCGTCAGTCACAGCCCACGGATCAGGACACGCACAGCTGTCCTGCGCCATCGGACCTTGAGCGTGTGACAGCGTTGTTGGAGTGAGGTGCTCGCCCGTTGGCGTGGTTGGCTAGCCGTCCGAGCCCGCAGCCGACTGCGGTACCTCGGCGACGAAGCACAGGAAGCTGAGTTTGGTCGAAAGGTCATCGAAGTCGTCGGGGAACAGCTCACGGGCGGCCGGGTCGAGCTGCGGCTCGCTGATGACGGCAAGGCGGAAGCCGGCGGTGGTGAAGGCATCAGTCATCGCGTGCAACGACCTGCGCCAGAAGATCATCGGGAAGGACTGTCCGCCGAACGTCCATTCGTCGGTATAGCTGGTGGTCGCGAAATAGTTGTGCCGAGGATTCTGGCTCAGGTGCTCCACGAAAGGGTGGTTCACCGACGCGATCAGCCGGCCGCCGGGCCTGAGCACGCGCCGCATCTCGGCCAGCGTCGGCCCCCAGTCCTCCAGATAGTGCAGCACAAGCGACGCGACCACGTCGTCGAACGCACCGTCGGCGAACGGCAGCGGATCACGCACGTCGACCACGTGCAGGGCCGCGTCGTCACCGAGCCGCCGCCTGGCCACCGCCAGCATCCCGGCGCTGGCGTCGATACCGGTGACGACAGCACCGCGGTCGCGCAGTGCAGCGGACAGGGGGCCTGAGCCGCAGCCGGCGTCCAGGATCCGGCGGCCGGCCACGTCTCCGGCGAGGGCCATGATCGCGGGCCGCGCGTAGTACGCGTTCTGAAGGCTGTTCTCGGTCTCCGCCGAGTACGCCTCGGCGAAGTTGTCGTAGTCGTTGGCCCGGGCTGGATCCGCAGGCTGGGTCGCGGACGAAACCCAGGCAGGACTGACAGGACCCCGTGGTTCGAAGCTCTCGGGCACGTCGGTTACGCGTTCCATCGTCGCAGCCTAATGATCTTTGGTCGCGTTTCTGGACGTTTGCGGCAAGTTTCCCGATGCCCGAGCGCGTCGGTGCCGTGAGCCACTCAAACTTCGACGGCACAGGCTCAAGGTTCGATGGCACGGGACAACAGCGGCGGAGTCCATTGGACCGTCCCACGCGGTTATGACGACTTGAAGTGGCCCCATCCGGACGGCTTGGGCCGGCTCCGTCCCGGGTCGGTGACGTGATCCCGGACCGGCCCAGCCAGGAGGGCGACCAGGGGAACCCGTGGAGACGGACGCGTATTCCGTGCCGTGAACGACAGGCTGCATGCGGAAAAGACGTTGCCGCGCGCTGTTTGCCTTGGGACAGTCCCCACATGCAGATACGGGCCGCGATGATGAACGACCTGACAGCCCTGACGGAGCTGTTCCAGGCGATCGAGCTGGCCGAGATCGGGCGGGCAGGGACCACCGAGGCCGACATCCGGCAGATCCTGCTCACGCCGGGGCTGGACCTGGAGCGATACAGCCGCTCGGGGAATGGGCGCACAGGCAGGCCGCGGCAGCGGGCCGAGAGCGTGCGAGCGTCACGCTCTTCCAGATGCCCCAAGCTCTCGCCACGCCCGTCCTCCATGATCACGGCTGGCACATTGTCCGTCGTCACAGCCGTCTGATCATCGACGTGAACGGCAAACGACCCTCACCCCCGCAGTTGCGGGCCGGAACCGAGATTCGGATCGCCGCTTGTGACGACGATCGGCGCCGCCTGCACGCGGTGCTGGAGGAAGCGCTGAGCGGACACTGGAACCACCACCGCCGAGCGTTCGAGGAGTTCTGGGCCGATCAGCGACAGCGAGACGGTCACGACCCCAGCCTGTGGTGGATCGCCGAGGTCGAGGGAACCCCGGCGGCCGTGCTGGTCGCCCGCTCGCAACCGGACCGCGGCTGGATCGCCTGGCTGGGCACCGAGCAGCGCTACCGAGGGCGAGGATTGGCCCACTGCCTTCTGCTCACCGCGTTCGCCGAGCTGAAGGCACGTGGCCACCACATGGTCGGTGTCGATGTCGACAGCGCGAACGCCACGAACGCCACGGGTGTCTACGAGGCTGCCGGCATGCGCGCGCTCGGCCAGGCCGACCAGTGGCAACGGGATATCACCGTCAGTGGAGGGTCTGTCGAACCGCTCAGGGTCCGGTAGCGCAGAACCCCGGCCGCCAGGGGACCATTCCGAGCCGCCACATTTTTGCCTGGCGATCAACAAATGGGTCCGGTTCAGGCCGTCGATCCGGGTCGGCTGAAGCCGTCCTGTCAGGGATTGGCCATTGTTGGGGCGTGGCAGCATGGACGGCGTGCCCGTTCGTATCTTGATCGCTGACGACCAGCAGATGGTCCGCCGTGGGCTGCGCCGCATTCTGGAGAGCCAGCCTGACCTGGAGGTGGTCGCGGAGGCGGCCGACGGCGTCGCCGCGGTCGAGCTGGCCGCGCGGTTCCACCCGGACGTGGCGCTCGTCGACATCCGGATGCCGAGGATGGACGGGCTGGAGGTCACCCGCCGCCTGGAGCGGTCGTCCACCAAGGTTGTCATCGTCACGACGTTCGACCTCGACGAGTACGTCTATCCGGCGTTGCGGCACGGTGCGGCAGGATTCCTGCTCAAGCGCTCGGGTCCGGCGCTGCTTGTGGAGGCCGTCAGGTCGGCGATGTCCGGCGACACGCTGATCAGTCCGTCGATCACGGTCCGGCTGCTCAAGCATGTGACCGGCACGCGTACGGCGAACACCAGGCAGGTCGAGCCGCTGACCGAGCGCGAGATCGAGATCGCCGGGCAGGTGGCTGAGGGTAAGACGAACGCCGACATCGCCGCCGAGCTGTTCATCTCGGCCGGGACGGTGAAAACGCATGTGGCGAGCATCCAGCGCAAGCTCGGCGTGCGTAACCGCGTCGGCATCGCGGTCTGGGCCTGGGACATGGGTTACGCACCCGGGCAGCGCCCGTGACCTGGCGCGTCGTGTGGACGGTGCTAGTCGTCGCGGTCATCGTGAGCCCGGCTTCGGCCGTACCGGCCGCTCTGCCCGTGGCGCTCACGGCCGCGGCGGTCATCGCGGCCGTGCTGGTGCGCCGGCGCGACCCGTGGGTGCCGCCGGCGGCGGCCGCGATGTCGCTGGTGGTCGACGCCGTGCACGGCGGGCCGGCGCCGTTGTCGGCGCTGTGGATGCCGCTGGAGTTCGCCGCGCTGCTGGTGCTGCTGTATCGGTCGGTGCGACGGTCACCGCCCAGGCATGCGGCGTTGGCCGGATCGGCGCTGGGTGTCGCGATCGTCATGCTGCCCCTCCGGTTCACGCTGTGGCGGGTCCCGCAGCTTGCCCCGGAGGCGTCGGTCCTGGCCTGTCTGACGGCGTTCTTCCCGGCCGTGTTCGTGGTCGGCGGCGCGCTCTACCTGCGCCTGCTGGAGGACCGACGCAATCGCGAGGTCGCGGTGGCGCGGCGCGCGCAGCGGCTCGACGTGGCCAGGGACCTGCACGACTTCGTCGCCCACGAGGTGACAGGCATCGTGCTGGAAGCCCAGGCCGCGCAGTTGGGCGGTTCCGATGCCGTGCTGCTCAAGCGCATCGAGGAGGCAGGGCTGCGGGCCCTGGAGTCGATGGACCACATGGTCGGCACGCTGCGCGATCCGGACGAACGAGGCCCGTCCACCCGTGTGTACGGCCTGGCGGACCTGCCCGACCTGGTGACCAGGTTCGCGGCCACGGGCCGGGTGCGCGCCGATCTGGACCTCCAGCCGGAGCTCGCCGCGTCGCGCGAGGCGGAGGGTGCGATCTACCTGATCGTGCTCGAAGCGCTCACGAACGTGCGGCGGCACGCGCCCGACGCCGCCCGGGTGACCGTGGAGGTGCGGGGCGGGACGACGATCGGGGTGACGGTGGTGAACGATGGCGGCTCGGGTGCCCCCCTCGCCGCGGCCCGGCGCGGCGGGGGGACGGGCCTGGCCGGACTGGCTGAACGGATCGCCGCGACGGGCGGGTCGCTGAGCGCTGGGCCGTACGAGAAGGGGTGGCGGGTGATCGCCCATATATCTGCCGAACGGTAGATGTACGGATCGCCCGGCGATTCGATGCTGGGTGGCATGCATCTGGTGAAAGCCGCACGAGCGGCAGTCGCGGCCTGTGCCGTACTCCTCTCCCTGTCCGCCTGCGCCAACGCCGAGTCCGCGAAACCGGAGGAGAAGGTCTTCCCGTTCAGCGGGACGACGCTCGACGTGGCCGCCCACGAAACGCCGACCGACCTGGTCGCGACCGACCGCGAGGATGTCAAGGTCACCCTCTGGTTCGATGTGAAGGGGACCAACGCCACCTCGCACAGCTCCTTGAAAAACGGTCGGCTTGACCTGAACGCCGGATGCTCGGGGCTCGCGTTCTGCGACGCGAAGTTTCGGGTCGAGGTACCGCGCGGCGTCAAGGTCCTGCGTGACGGCAGGGAGACCGACCTGCGATGATCCTCGAACTCGTGGACGTCACCAAGATCTACAAGGGCGGCAAACGGGCGGTCGACGCGATGAGCCTGCGGCTGGAGCCCGGCCTGGTCGGACTGCTCGGGCCGAACGGCGCGGGCAAGTCCTCCCTGATGCGGATCGCGGCGACCGTGACCAGGCCGTCGAGCGGGCAGCTGCTGTTCGAAGGGGTGGACGCTGTGGCCAGGCCGGAGCCGCTGCGCAGGGCACTCGGTTATCTGCCGCAGGACTTCGGCGTCTACCCCGGTCTCAGCGCACCGGAGTTCCTGGCCTACCTCGCGGCGGCCAAGGGCCTGTCGGCCAGGTCGGCCAAGGCGCGGATCGGCGAGCTGCTGGAACTGGTGAACCTCACCGAGGCGGGCAAGCGCCCCCTTGGCAAGTACTCCGGGGGCATGCTCCGCAGGGTCGGCATCGCGCAGGCCCTGCTGGCCGACCCGCAGGTGCTCATCGTGGATGAGCCGACCGCCGGGCTGGACCCCGAGGAGCGGGTGCGGTTCCGCAACCTGCTGGCTGAGCTGGCGGCCACCCGGATCGTCCTGCTCTCCACGCATATCGTGTCCGACATCGAGTCGGTGGCCTCCGACATCGCGATCGTCGCGCAGGGCCGGTTGCTCTGCCGGGCCAGTCCCGCGGACTTGCTGCGCTCGGTCGCGGGGCAGGTGTGGGAGGCGCTGGTCGATCCGGCCGAGGTCACGGAGCTGCAGGCCCGGCACGTGGTCAGCCGTATGGTGCGGGTGGCTGAGGGGATCCGGATGCGGATCCTGTCGGCGGGCCGGCCGGTCACGGGCGCGGTGAAAGTCGTCGGCGACCTCGAAGACGCCTACCTCGGAGTGATCCGCCTGTGATGCTCATCTGGGGTGACGTGCTCGACCGGGTGCGAAGGCCCGTCTACGCGGTGGTCCTGCTGGCCGCCGTGGGTCTCGGTTACCTGGCCGCGCCGATGGCCGGCAGCCACTGGACGATCGTGGACGTGGGCGGGTACCGAGGCGTCTACAACAGCGCGTACATCGGCGTGGTCACCGCACTCGCCGGGTCGCTCTGGCTGACGCTCGGCGGGTTCTACGTCGTGCGCGACGGGATCCAGCGCGACGCGCGGACCGGCGTGGGCGAGCTGCTCGCGGCCACGCCGCTGCGGAATGTGCGCTATCTGGCAGGGAAGTTCGCGGCGAACCTGCTCCTGCTGGCGTCGATGCTGGCTGCCCTCGCGGTGACGTCCGTCGTCATGCAGCTCGCCAGGGGCGAGTCGTACGCCGTCGACCCGGTCGCGCTGCTGAAGCCCTTCGTCCTGGTCGCGCTGCCGCTGCTGGCGTTGACGGCGGCCTTCGCGCTGCTCTTCGAGAGCGTGCCGCTGCTGCGGGGCGGAATCGGGAACATCGTGTGGTTCTGCGTCTCGCTGGTCGTGATGCTGGGCGGGCAGTCGGCGGCGCTGGGCGCGTTCGGGGTCCATCCGGTGGTGCGGTCGCTGGCGGAGGGCGTGCGCACGAAGGGGGAGTTCAGCCTGGGCCTGACGTACGTGGACCGGCCGCTGCGCACATTCGAGTGGCACGGGGCGGCGCTGGGCTGGGGATTCACCGGGGCCAGGCTGCTGCTGGTCGCGGTGGCCGTGGCGGTTGCCGTGCTCCCGGCGCTGTGGTTCGGGCGGTTCGACCCGGCCCGCGGCGTCGGCCGGGCTGCTCCGGTCGGGCAGGCGGTCGTGCACGTGGGCGGGGCCGGGTTCGCCTTCTCGGGGCTCACGGCTGTCGCTCGCGGCTCCGCGGCAGGACGACTGCTGGTCGGTGAGACGCGGATCCTGCTGCGAGGGGTCTCGCGATGGTGGTGGCTCGTCGTCGGCGGTATCTCGGCGGCGGCCCTCGCCGCGCCCGTGAACCTGCTCCCCGTGCTCTGGGTGTTGCCGGTCCTCATCTGGTCGCGGCTGGGCGCCCAGCGGACCGAAAACGGGCTAGACGGCCTGCTCGCCGCCTACCCGGCGGCTTCCGGCCGCATGTGGGTCGAATGGCTGTCCGGGGTGGCCCTGACCGCCGCGTGCGGGCTCGCTCCCCTGGTACGGCTGGCCGTGTCGGGCGACTGGGACGGAGTCGGCGGCTGGGCTGGTGGGGTGCTGTTCGTGCCCGCGCTCGCCCTGGCCCTGGGGACGCTTACCCGCACCCACCGCGCCTTCCAGGCCCTGTACCTGCCGCTCTGGTACGCGGCGGTCAACGGGATCGGGGCATTCGATTACATGGGGACCTGTCGCCCCCTCGTCTTCGCTCTCACTGCCGGGCTGCTGCTGACCACATTCGTGATCGGCGCCTTCCGCCGGAGTCGACGATGAGGCGGCGCGCGACACCGGGCCGACACCGCCGCTCAGTCACTGATCGGGTGCCGGGGCGCGTGTGCCGCTTCACGACTCCCCACGCGGCGGCCAAGACCCGTGAGGGCATGACGGATGCGCTGGCCAACGTGACGCCCGTTCTCACGCGTGGCCTTCCCGGGCGTCCCGACGAGGACGTCGTCCGGCGGGCGCTGCGAGAGTTCTCCTTCCTTCCGGAGGACCGGCGCCCGGAGCCCTCGCCGGAGATCGTCCGTGCGGTGCGGTGGCTGGAGGCGGCCTCGCTGCCCCTGAGCGCTCTGGAAGAGGAAGCACACGCGGGCGGCTCTGGAAGCGCTGGCACTGCTCCTGGACGGCAAGGCGGCGGCCACCTCGGCTACCGGCGCAGGCGGGCGGTCTTCCACCACGTGCTGGAGTACGCGGTGGAACTCGAAGAGCTCTCGGCGAATCCGTCGTACAAGGCGAATCCGCCGTACAAGGTGAAGCTTCCGGATTACTTGTCGGCGAAGATCCGGATGCAGCCCGCGCTTGTCTAGAGTGCCCGGTAGAAGGCGCGGATGTCCTCGGCGAGCTGTTTCGGCTGCTCCAGGGCGGCGAAGTGGCCGCCGTGTTCGAACTCCGTCCAGCGCACGATCGTGTCGGTCTGCTCGGCGAGCTTGCGAACGGGCAGTGCGATGTCATGCGGGAAGACGGCCACGCCGGTGGGCACCGGTGAGCGCTCCGGCATGCTCCAGGCGTGGGTGAACTCCCAGTAGATCTGGGCGGCGGAGGAGGCGGTGTTGGTGAGCCAGTAGATCATCACGTTGGTGAGCAGGTAGTCGCGGTCGATCTCTTCGTCGGTCCACTCCTTGAACTTCTCGGCTATCCAGGCGAGCTGTCCGGCGGGCGAGTCGGCCAGGCCGTAGGCGAGGGTTTGCGGCCGGGTGGACTGAATGGCCATGTATCCGCCGAGATCACCGGTGAAGCGCTCGAGGCCCTTGAGCCGGGCGCGGTCCTTCTCGTCGAGGTCGTCAACGGGGCCGGTGGGGAAGGTCAGCAGATAGTTGATGTGGATCCCGACCACGTGATCGGGGGCGACCCGGCCGAGTTCCCGGGCGACTCCAGATCCCCAGTCGCCGCCCTGCGCGCCGTATTTGTCATAACCCAGCCGCGTCATGAGCTCGGCCCAGGCGCGGGCGATGCGGTTGAGCGTCCAGCCGGCGTCCGGCTGCGGCCCGGAGAATCCGAATCCTGGAAGGGAGGGGATGACCAGGTGAAAGTCTTGGGACAGCGGTTCGATCACGTCCAGGAACTCCACCACGGAGCTGGGCCAGCCGTGGGTGAGGATCAGCGGCAGCGCGTCCGGGTTGGCCGAGCGAACATGCAGGAAGTGGATCTGTTGGCCGTCGATATCGGTAAGGAACTGCGGGTAGGCGTTGAGCCTGGCTTCGTAGACGCGCCAGTCATAGGTCGTGGCCCAGTACTCGAGGAGCTCGGTGAGGTGGGAGGCGGGGACGCCCCGCTCCCAGCCGGCGCCGGGGACCTCGCTGGGGAGGCGCGTCCTGCTCAGCCTCTCGCGGAGGTCGTCGATGTCGGCCTGGGGGATGTTGATGCTGAAGGTTTCCATGACGATCACTCTCCACCTCATCTAGGCAATATAATTTCCTAGATGACGGCTTCCCGGCTCTTGATGCTGCTTTCGCTGCTGCAGACCCGTCCCGAATGGTCAGGTTCGGAGCTGGCGCAGCGCCTGGAGGTCAGTCCGCGCACGATCCGCTATGACATCGACAAGCTGCGCAACGCAAC
>NZ_NGFP01000077.1 GCF_002149035.1 Streptosporangium minutum | reverse complement strand
GGCCTGACCGACCGCCGCGACCTGACCACGCCAGAGGACCCGGCCCCCGGATCGGGAGGGCCGGGTCACGGCGGGCGGTCAGGTCGCGGCGGTCGGTCAGGCCTCGCTGCGCGGCAGGTTGGTGGCGGCCACCAGCGTGCGGATCGCGCGCAGCGCCACCGACAGCGTGGCGAGGTCGAAGTTGTCGCTCTCCCAGATCTCCGACAGGGTCTGCCGGGCCCGCGCCATCGCCGCCGAGTTGGCCTCGGTCCAGCGCGCCAGGCGCTCCTCCGGCGACAGTCCTGGCTCGCTGTGCGCCAGGACGTCACGGGTGAGCGTGGCGTGCGCGGCGTAGAGGTCGTCGCGGAGCGCGGCCCGTGCCATGGAGTTCCACCGGTTGTCCCTGGGCAGCGCGATGACGCGCTCGCGCAGCCCGGAGAGCTGGAGCCGGTCGGCCAGGTCGAAGTAGACCTCGGCCACCTCGTTCACCGGCCTGCCGGTGTGCACGGCCGCCTCCACCAGGTCGAACGTGGAGTAGGCCGGGACCATCGCCGCGACCCGCTCGGCCAGCTCCGGAGGCACGCCCCGGGCGGCGAAGCTGTCGCGCCGCTCCTCGAACGCCGCCAGGTCGGAGCCGGTCAGCAGCTTGGGCAGGTGCGCCAGCAGCCCGTTCATGCCCTTGGCGAAGAAGTTCACCGTGGAGGCCAGGTCCAGCGGCGCGCGGCGGTTGCCGAGCAGCCACCGGGTGCCGCGCTCGGCCAGCTTGCGCGCCTCAAGCTCCATGGCGATCTGGGTTGAGGTGTCCACCTTGTTGTCCAGCTCCTCGATCTGCCGCCAGAAGCTGGGCAGGTCGAAGACCTCGCGGGTGACGAGGTAGGCGCGGGCGATGTCCGGGGTGGACGCGCCGCTCTCCTCGCCGAGACGGAACATGAAGGTGGTCCCGCTGGAGTTGACCAGATCGTTCACCACGCCGGTGGTGATGATCTCCCGGCGGAGCGGGTGGGCGTCCATGTAGTCGCGGAAGCGCTCGCGCAGCGCCGTCGGGAAGTAGGACACCAGCCAGGAGGCCAGGTAGGGGTCGTCGGGCAGATCGGAGCCGAGGATCTCGGCGTCCACCACCAGCTTGGTGTAGGCCAGCAGCACCGAGAACTCCGGCGCGGTCAGCCCGAGTCCGGCCTGGCGCCGCTCGGCGAGCGTCTTGTCCGACGGCAGGTACTCCAGCTCGCGGTTGACCAACCCGGCCCGCTCCAGCTTGCGGAGCTGGCGGGAGTGGATGTGCAGCATCTCCGTCGCCTGCGCGCGGGCGGCGGCCAGCACCACGTTCTGGTCGTAGTTGTCCCGCAGGACCAGGCCGGCGACCTCGTCGGTCATGTCGAGGAAGAGCTGGTTGCGCTGCTTGTCGGTGAGCTCGCCGTCGCGGACCGCCCGGTCCAGCAGGACCTTGATGTTCACCTCGTGGTCGGAGGTGTCCACGCCCGCGGAGTTGTCGATGAAGTCGGTGTTGACGAGCCCGCCGTTGAGCGCGAACTCGATCCGGGCGAGCTGGGTGAAGCCCAGGTTGCCGCCCTCGCCGATCACCTTGCAGCGCAGCTCGGAGGCGTTGACCCGGAGGCCGTCGTTGGCCTTGTCGCCGACGTCGGCGTGCGACTCGCCCGAAGCCTTGGCGTAGGTGCCGATGCCGCCGTTCCACAGCAGGTCCACCGGGGCCCGCAGGATGGCGCTGATCAGGTCGTTGGGGGCCAGCGAGGTCACCCCGTCGGCGATGCCGAGCGCGGTGCGCATCTGCGGGGAGACCGGGACGGACTTGGCCGTGCGCGGCCACACGCCGCCGCCCTGCGCGATGAGCGAGGTGTCGTAGTCGGCCCACGAGCTGCGCGGCAGCGCGAACAGCCGGGCCCGCTCGGCGTAGCTGCGCGCGGCGTCCGGGTCGGGGTCGACGAAGATGTGCCGGTGGTCGAAGGCGGCGACCAGCCGGATGTGCTGGGAGAGCAGCATGCCGTTGCCGAACACGTCACCGGACATGTCGCCGACGCCGGCCACGGTGAAGTCGGTGGTCTGGATGTCGACGCCGGCCGTGCGGAAGTGGTATTTGACCGACTCCCAGGCGCCGCGCGCGGTGATGCCCATGCCCTTGTGGTCGTAGCCGATCGAGCCGCCGGAGGCGAAGGCGTCTCCCAGCCAGAAGCCGTACTCCTTGGCCACCGCGTTGGCGATGTCGGAGAACGTCGCGGTGCCCTTGTCGGCGGCGACCACCAGATAGGTGTCGTCCCCGTCGTGCCTGACCACGTCGGCGGGCGGGACCACCTGGCCGTCGACGAGGTTGTCGGTGATGTCCAGCAGGCCGGAGATGAACATCCGGTAGCAGGCGACACCCTCGGCCAGCACGTCCTCCCGGGCGCCCGACTTCGGCGGGTTCTTCACCACGAAGCCGCCCTTGGACCCGGTGGGGACGATGACGGTGTTCTTCACCATCTGCGCCTTCACCAGGCCGAGGACCTCGGTGCGGAAGTCCTCCATCCGGTCCGACCAGCGCAGGCCGCCTCGCGCGACCTTGCCGAAGCGCAGGTGCACGCCCTCGACCCGGGGCGAGTAGACGAAGACCTCGAACTTCGGCCGGGGCAGCGGCAGCACGCTGATCGACGGCGAGTCGAACTTCAGGCTGATGTACGGCTTGCGCTCGCCGTCCACGGTCTGGAAGTAGTTCGTCCGCAGCGTGGCGTTGATCATCTCCAGGTAGGCCCGCAGGATGCGGTCCTCGTCCAGGGAGGCCACGTCGTCCAGGGCGCCGAGGATCTCCTCGTTCAGCGCCTCGCCCAGGTCCGACCGGACCTCCTCCGAGCGCCGGGGGTCGAGCCTGGCCTCGAACAGCCGCACCAGCAGCCGCGCGAGCCGTACGTTGCCGAGCAGCACCCGCTCGATGTAGTCCTGGCTGAACGTGGTCCCGGCCTGGCGCAGATACTTGGCGTAGATCCGCAGGGTCTCGGCCTGCTCCCAGGTCAGCCCGGCGGCCAGGACGAGCGCGTTGAAGCCGTCGCTCTCCACCCGGCCCCGCCACAGCGCGCCGAACGCGTCCTGGAACAGCCGCTTGAACTCGTCCCTGTCCACCTCCGACGAGGGGGTGTAGCGCAGGCCGAAGTCGTAGATCCAGGCGTCCTTGGTCTGCGCGTCGCCGTCCCGGTTGATCTCGTACGGCCGCTCGTCGACCACCTCGACGCCCATCCGCTGGAGCAGCGGCAGCACATGCGACAGGGAGATGGAGGCGCCGATCCGGTAGAGCTTGAACCGGCGCTCGCCCTCGACGGCGTCGTAGGGCTCGTAGAGGTTCATCCCGATCTCGTCGGAGGAGGCGGCGAGCGCCTCCAGGCGGCGCAGGTCGGCGACCGCCATCCGGGCGGGGAAGTCGGCCTTGTAGCCCTCGGGGAACGCCGAGGCGTAGCGGCGGACGAGGCCGGGCGTCTCCTCCTCCGAGCTCAGCTCGGCGATGGCGGCGGCCAGGTCGTCCTCCCAGGAGCGGGTGGCGGCGGCCAGCTTGGCCTCCAGCTCCTCCACGTCGACCGCCTCGGCGTTCAGCGGCCTGCCCCGCTCGCCGCGCACGACCACGTGCAGCCGGGCGAGGGCCGACTCGCCGATCATCGCGCTGTAGTCGAAGGAGGTGCCGCCGACCGCCTTGAGCAGGATCTCCTGCATCTTGACGCGGATCTTCGTGGTGTAGCGGTCACGCGGGAGGTAGATCAGGCAGGAGATGTAGCGGCCGTAGTCGTCCGGGCGGAGGAAGACCTTGACCTGCTTGCGCTCGCGGAGCCTGAGCACGCCGAGCGCGATCGGCAGGAGCTGTTCCACCGGGGTCTGGAAGAGCTCGTCGCGGGGGAAGGTCTCCAGGATCTCGATGAGGTCCTTGCCGTCGTGGCTGTCGGGGGCGAACCCGGCCAGGTCGAGGACCTCGGCCAGCTTGCGCCGGAGCACCGGGATGCGGGAGATCGACTCGCTGTAGGCCACGTGGGTGAACAGGCCCAGGAAGCGCCGCTCGCCGATGACCTCGCCGGAGGCGTCGAAGAGCTTCACGCCCACGTAGTCGAGGTAGGCGGGGCGGTGGACGGTGGCGCGGGTGTTGGCCTTGGTGATGATCAGCATCTGCTGCTTCTCCCGGGCCTTGGCCCGCAGCTCCGGGGAGAGGGCGGCGAAGCTGTCGGAGCCCGCCTTGTCGTGGCGGAGGATGCCCAGCCCGGTCCCGGCCACCGGGCGCAGCGTGTCGCCCTCCGGGGTCTCCTCCAGGCGGTATTCGCGGTAACCGAGGAAGGTGAAGTGCCCGTCGGCCAGCCAGCGCATCAGCTCCAGGCTGTCCTCGACCCCCGCCAGGTCCAGCGGCGGCGGGTTGACCGACACGTCCTCGGCGGTCTGCACGGCGAGGGCCCGCATCTTGACGAAGTCCTCGACGGCGTAGCGCACGTCCTCCAGGACGCGCTGCAGGTCGGTCTCGAGCTCCTTGAGCGTGGCCGGATCGGCCTGCCTGTCGATCTCGAAGTGCATCCAGGACTCGACGAGCGTCTGCCCGGTGACGTCGTCCTGCTCCCGGCCGAGCAGCTTGCCGGTCATGTCCCTGCGCACCCGCATCTGCGGGTGGATGACGAGCTGGGTGCCGATCTGGTGCCGGTCGAGCTCCATCGTCACCGAGTCGACGAGGAAGGGCATGTCGTCGGTGACCACCTCGACGACCGAGCAGCCGGGGTCCCAGCCGTGCTCCTCCAGGCTCGGGGTGTAGGCCCGCACCATGGCGCGGCCCTGGGGGCGGTTCTCCGCGAGCTGCCGCTGGGCCATCGCCGGGCCGTACACGTCGACCGGGTTGCGGCTCAGCAGGTCTTCTGTCGCGACATGCCGGTAGTAGAGCCTGAGGTAGGCGAGCGCCTCCTCAGCACTCACGTGGTCGCTGCCCGGTGTGTGCGCGCACGTTTCGGCGGCACTCCTCAGCAGCTCGTCCTTGGCCTCGTCGAGCGGCATGTCGCTCTCACTCCTTTGTGAGGGGTTTTTCCACATTTGATTAGGGATCTAGGACCAAGTCCGTAGTTCCCACATAAGGGGGAGGTAATGCGGGCGCGGGCGCCTTCCGGGGCACGGCGTCCCCGGCTCCGTCGCGATCCAGGGCTCGACCGCCGACCGGGGACACGTCCGCGGCGGCGCGGCGGTCTCGTCATGGGTGAGCCGGTCCTCGGCCAGTCGCCGCGGGTCTTCATGTGACCCGCGGTCCCTCGCCACCGTCAGCGGAGAACCGGAGGTCTCCTGGTCGGAGACGGCGAATCCTCGCTGGGAGAGGGCGGTGGGATCAGCATCCCACACGGTGGGTCGGGAAGGGCTGCGCCGCCGCCGGGCGAGTCCGGTCACACCGGCGCCCCTCGGACTGTCCAGACAGCTCACGTCACTCCGCTCACCGGACATGGCCCGCGGCACAACACCTCCAGCGGCCATCTGCCCCGATCCCCGTTGACCGGAACATGCCGCCGCTACTGATACCACCCGAAAAGCCGTAAAACGTCAACGTGGCAGCCCCGCAGCCGCCGAGGGGATCGGAAAGACCCGGTCGGCGGTGCCCGGCGGCCATGGCGTCTCGCCCGGTCTCCGGCAGGAAGAATCTCCTCCCCCACCGCCAATCGTAGGGGTCCGCGGCGGGTGCGGTCGATGTGATGCGAATGTGATCAACCAGGCGGGCCGGGCGGCCGTCTCAACGGGCAGGAAAACGGAAACCCTCGGGGGAGACGATCATGCGGCCCGCTCCGGACAGACGGACATTTCTTCGGATCGGCGGCATGGCCGCCCTGACCCTGGGAGCCGGGATGCCCGCCTCGGCAGCACCCTCCCGATCGGATTGGAACGCTCTCGCGGAAGGGCTGGACGGCAGGCTCATCCGGCCCGGCGACACCTCCTACGACGCGGCCCGCCGCCTGTTCAACCCCTCCTTCGACGGGGTGCGGCCCGCGGGCGTGGCCTACTGCGCCACCCCCTCCGACGTGGCCGAGTGCGTCGGCTTCGCCCGGCGGACGAACGTGCCGCTGGCCGTGCGGTCGGGCGGTCACTCCTACGCCGGATGGTCCACCGGCACCGGCCTGGTCATCGACGTCTCCCCGATGAACAAGGTCAGCCACGCGTCCGGCCGGGCGACCGTCGGGGCGGGCGCCAAGCTCGTCGACGTCTACGAGAGGCTGGGCGCGAGCGGGGTCAGCATCCCGGCGGGTACCTGCCCCACGGTCGGGGTGAGCGGGCTGGCGCTGGGCGGCGGGATCGGCGTGGTCTCCAGGAGGTACGGCCTGACCTGCGACGTGATGGAGTCCGTCCAGATCGTCACGGCCGACGGCCGGCTGCTGACCTGCGACGCCGACCACAACGCCGACCTCTACTGGGCCTCGCGGGGCGGGGGCGGCGGCAACCTCGGCGTGGCGGTCTCCTTCGGCTTCCGGACCCACCGCACGCGTGAGGTGACGGTGTTCTTCCTGCACTGGCCGTGGGCCAGGGCCGCCAAGGCGCTCCGGGCATGGCAGGCGTGGGCGCCCTCCGCGCCCGACGAGCTGTGGTCCACGATGCATCTGAGCCGCGACGGCGGGACGGACGTGCAGATCGGCGGCCTCTACCTGGGCGGCAGGGCGGACTGCGAGCGGCTGCTGGACCGGCTGGCCGACCGGATCGGCGCGGTCTCCTCCAGCTACGTCCGGCAGACCTCCTACCGCCAGGCCATGATGATCATGGCGGGCTGCTCCACCCTGTCGGTCTCCCAGTGCCACCGGGGCGGCTCCCTGCCCGGCCAGACCCGCGACGGCAGGCTGTCGCGGGACAACTTCACCGCCAAGTCGCACATGGCCTACCGCCCGCTGTCGGAGGCCGGCGCCAGGGCGCTGGTCGCCGAGGTCGCCCGGCCGGGCAGCCACACCGTGCTCCTGGACGCCCTCGGCGGCGCCGTCGGCCGGGTCCGCCCCGAGGCCACCGCCTTCCCGCACCGGGCCGCCCTCTACAGCGTGCAGTACTACGCCCACCGCGCCGGGGCGGCGACCTGGGCCAGGGCCGCGCACGCCGCCATGCGCCCCCACTTCGGCGACCACGCCTACGTGAACTACGTCGACGCCGAACTCGGCGGCTGGCGCTCGGCCTACTACGGGGCGAACGCCGGGCGGCTCGCCCGCGTCAAGGCCGCCCACGACCCGGGCCGCCTCTTCCGGCTCCCCCAGGGGATCTGAGACCCGTCCGGGCGCCGCTCCCCCCGTGCGGGTCCCGGGGGTACGGGCGCGCTCCGCCCGTGCGGGTCCCGGGACACCGTCCCTCCTTTTCCGGGCGGAGGCGCTTGTACGGTAGGGCGACCGGCTCGGGAGGGACAGTGACGACAGCGGCGCGCATCGCGTGGCCGTGCTGCGCTGTGACCCTGCTCCTGGTGGCCCTGTCCGTCGTCCTTGCCGTGCTCGACGGGACCGATCCTCGGACGCTCAGCCACCTGCTGTTCGTGGTGGCCTCCGCGCTGGCGGGCGGCCTGATCGGCTCGCGCCGGCCGGAGCACGCGGTGGGCCGGCTGCTGGCGCTGAGCGGGTTCTGCTTCGCGCTCATGGAGTCCTGCGGCCAGTACGCCATCTTCGGCCTGGTCACCCACCCCGGACTGCCGCTCGCCCAGGCCATGGCGTGGCCGCAGACCTGGCTCTGGGTGCCCGCGAACCTGTCGCTCGCCCTCATCCCGCTGATCTTCCCCAGCGGACGGCTCTCCTCCCCCCGGCTACGTCCGCCGGTCCGCGCGGTGGCCGTCGCAGCGGCGCTGACCATGGTGGTGAGCGCGCTGCGGCCCGGGGAGAACCACCAGGTCGGCACGGACACCGGCGTGGTCAACCCGCTCGGGGTCGCGGGGCTGGCCCGGGTGGCGCCGGCGGTGGAGACCGCGATGACGGCTCTCATGGCGGTGGTCTTCGTCATCGGAGGGATCGACCTGCTCGCCAGGGCCCTGAGGAGCGGCGAGCCGGAACGCCGTCAGATCAAGTGGCTGGCCTATGTGGTCGGGCTCCTGGTGCTCGTCGTCGCGGCCCGGCTGGCGGCCGGGCTGACCGACGGGTTCCCGGACACGATCTGGCCGGTCACCAGCTCCCTGTGGGAGCTGCCCGGCGCCCTGGGCACGGCCCTCGTGCCCGCCGCCATCTGCGTCGCGATCCTGCGCCACCGGCTCTTCGACATCGATCTGGTGATCAACCGCACGCTGGTCTACGCGCTGCTGTCGGGCTGCGTGACCGGCGGATACGTGGCCGTGGTGGGCTATCTCGGCGCGATCTTCCCTACCGGGGACCTGCCGGTCTCCGTGCTGGCCGCCGGGCTCGTGGCGCTCGTCTTCGCGCCGCTGCGGGAACGGCTGCAGAGCTGGGTCAACCTGCTGACGTACGGCGAGCGGGACGACCCCTACGCGGCGCTCTCCCGCCTGGGCCGCCGGCTGGAGAACACCGGCGAGCCCGGCACCGTGCTGGCCGGGGTCGCGCGGTCGGTGGCCGAGGCCCTGCGCCTGCCGTACGCGGCGGTGGAGACGGCCGCGGGCTCGCGGCACGCCTTCGGCGCGGCCGTCGGCGATCCGGTACGGCTGCCGCTGACGCACAACGGGGAACGGGTCGGGGACCTCATCCTGTCGCCCCGGCCGGGAGAGAGCGGGTTCGGCCCCCGCGACATGCGCGTCCTCACGGACCTGGCCAGGCAGGTGGCGGTGGCCGTGCACGCCGTACGGCTCTCCGCCGACCTGCGGCGCTCGCGCGAGCGGCTGGTGATGGCGCGCGAGGAGGAACGCCGCCGCCTCCGGCGCGACCTGCACGACGGGCTCGGTCCCACGCTGGCCGCGCTGACCATGCGGGCCGAGGCCGTGCACGACCTGGTCGAGGAGGGGCAGGCGCGGCGGCTGCTGGCCGACATCGTCGGCGACGCCGAGGCGGCGGTGGCCGACGTGCGGACCCTGGTGGACGGGCTGCGCCCGCCCGCGCTCGACTCCCTCGGGCTGCTCGGCGCGCTCCGTGCCCACGCCACCCGGCAGCCGCCCGGCCTGCGCGTCGCCGTGCACGCTCCGGACGGCCTGCCGCCGCTGCCGGCGGCCACGGAGGTGGCCGCCTACCGCATCGCCGCCGAGGCACTGGCCAACGTGCGCAGGCACGCGGCCGCGACCGGCGCGGAACTGCGGGTCGAGGTGTCCCGCGGCACGCTCAGGCTTGAGGTGTCCGACGACGGCGGCGGGATCGGGCCGACCGGGGACGGCGGGACGCGGCCGGACGGCGCGGGCTCCGGCCGTACCGGGGTGGGGCTGACGTCGATGCGCGAGCGGGCCCTGGAGCTGGGCGGGACGTGCACGGTCGAGGAACGCCCGGAGGGCGGGACCCTGGTCAGGGTCACGCTGCCGGCGCACGAGGAAGAGGACGCCTGTGGTCCGGATCTTGCTGGTTGACGACCACCCCGGGTTCCGCGCGGGGCTGCGGGCCCTGCTGGCGGCGGCCGAGGGGATCGAGGTCGTCGACGAGGCCGCGAACGGGGAGCAGGCACTGGCCCTGGTCGGGCGGGCTCAGCCGGACGTGGTCCTGATGGACCTGGCGATGCCCGGCATGGGCGGGATCGCGGCGACCGAGCGGCTCGTCCACGATCACCCGCACATCCGGGTGATCGTGCTCAGCATGTCGGACGACGACGACTCGGTGTTCGCCGCCATGCGGGCCGGGGCCCGCGGCTACGTCCTCAAGGGCGCCCGCAAGGCGGAGCTGGTCCGCTCGGTGCAGGCGGTGGCCGAGGGGGAGGCCATCTTCGGCCCGGCGATCGCCGCCCGGCTGACGGGCTACTTCACCGAGCGGGAGCGGAGCGAGCCGGCCCTGCCCGAGCTGACCCGGCGGGAGCGGGAGATCCTCGGCCTGGTGGCCGAGCATCTGACGAACCCGCAGATCGCCGCCAGGCTCGGGCTGAGCCAGAAGACCGTGCGCAACCACGTCTCGGCGGTGTTCGCCAAGCTTCAGGTGGCCGACCGGGCCCACGCGATCATGCGTGCGAGGGAGTCGGGGCTGTGAGGCCCGTCCGCCAGCCGGTGTCCGGCATCCGCAGCACGTGGAGCGCGATCCAGCCGTAGGCGGCCAGGTGGAGCAGCGCACCCGTGGACTGCACGGCGGGCGGCTGGTCCATCGTCACGAACGGCACCACCGTCCCCGCGAGGGCCGCCAGGGGCACCCACCAGGGGGCGACGCGGGCCACGACGAGCCCCACGAGCAGGGTCAGCAGACCGACGTGGGCCAGGAACCCCGGCAGCAGCATGCCGTACAGGAAGCCCGGCAGCTCGCCGGCCCGCGCGGTGACCGCCTCCGCCTGCGCGTCGGGCAGGCTCTGGGCGAGGGCCAGGTCGTAGAAGTCGGTGGTGAAGAGCGTCAGCGCGTGTCCGGCGCCGACCAGGCCGAGCGCGGCGCCGATGTTGCCCGTCGCCGGGGCCCGATGGCGCAGCAGGTGGGCCAGGCCGAGCACCACCGGGATGAGGGCGAGCGCCGTCCAGAGATAGAGCAGGCCGCTGACCTGGACGAGGGCCGGGTGCTCGCGGAAGACGGCGGGGTCGTGCTCGGCGCCCGGGGGCGAGGTCAGGAAGGCCAGGAACTCCAGCACCGGCCAGGCGAGCAGCGCGACCCCGGCGACGATCCGGCGGAACGAATCAGGATTTTTCAGCACCTGTTCACCGAACCCGGAACGTGTCCCGGACCGCATGAGCCGGTGTCCGCGTCCCCCCGGGACGAATGTCCCTCCCGGGACAGCCCTGGAGACCCGGAACAACCCTGGAGATCACGGAGATCACCGGGCGGAGACACCGGCCGCGCCTGTCCCGCGACGGCTGGGCCGTTCCGGCGGGATCCGGGATCCACTGTCTCGGACCCCGCCCGCCGCTCTCCGGCCCCGCGTCAGTCCTTCGCCGGAGCGAAGTGGGACAGGACCTCCGGGTTGGCCATGGCGTCGAGGTTGGCGGCCTTCTCCGGGGGCACCCCGAGGAGGATCTTGCGGACGGGGACCTCCAGCTTCTTGCCGCTGAGCGTGCGCGGGATCCCGGGGACCTCGATGATCTCGTTCGGCACGTGCCGGGGGGACAGCGCGTCCCTCAGGGCCGCGCGCAGGCCCGTGACCAGCGCGTCGGACAGGGCGGCCCCTTCGGCCATGGTGACGTAGAGCAGCAGGCGGCCCTCCTGGCCGAGCTGGCCGGTGTCGATCACCAGGCTGTCGGCGATCTCGTCGAAGCGCTCCACCACCCGGTAGAACTCGCTGGTGCCCATCCGGACGCCGCCCCGGTTGAGGGTGGAGTCGGACCGGCCGTAGATCACGCAGCCGCCGTCGGGGAGGATCTTGATCCAGTCGCCGTGCCGCCAGACGCCCGGGTAGTCGGCGAAGTAGCTCTCCCGGTATCGCGACCCGTCGGCGTCGTTCCAGAACATGACCGGCATCGACGGCATCGGCGCGGTCAGCACCAGCTCGCCGACCTCGCCGACCACCGGCGTGCCCGACGGGTCGAAGGACTCGACCCTGGCCCCCAGGCAGCGGCACGGGATGACCCCCGCGCGGACCGGCAGCAGCGGCACCGCGCCGACGAAGCCGGTGCAGACGTCGGTGCCGCCGGAGAACGAGCCGAGCTGGACCTCCGGCAGCGCGTCGTGCACCCAGGCGAACCCCTCGGGCGGCAGCGGCGATCCGGTGGAGCCCAGGCCGCGCAGCGCCGTGAGCCCGGCGGGCCGCAGGTCCGCCTTCATGGACGCCACCAGGTACGGCGCGCCGGTGCCGAAGTAGGTGACCTCCTCCTCTGCGGCCAGCCGCCACAGCGCGTCGGTGCCCGGATAGGTGGCCGCCCCGTCGTAGAGGACCACCGTCGAGCCGGCCAGCAGGCCGCCGATGAGGTAGTTCCACATCATCCAGCCGGTGGTGGTGTACCAGAAGAAGACGTCGTCCTCGCCCAGGTCCTGGTGGAAGGAGAGCGCCTTGAGATGCTCCAGCACCACGCCGCCGTGGCCGTGCACGATCGGCTTGGGCAGCCCGGTGGTGCCGGATGAGTAGACGATCCAGAGCGGGTGGCCGAAGGGCACCGGCTCGAAGGCCAGCGGTCCGGCGGAGCCTCGCAGGTCCGCCCAGCTGAGGGTGGCGCCGCCCTCCGACGGGGCCCGTCCCGTGTCCGGCGCGCCGCGATCACCGGACGCGCCGTCGGCGCCGGGGACGTCGGGGACGCCGGCGCCCGGCGTGCCGGGACCGTGCGGCGTCGCTATCCGCACCTGCGCGACCAGGGTCGGCAGCTTGGCGGCGATGTCCCGGACGACCTCGGCCCGGTCGAACCGCTTGCCGTTGTAGTCGTAGCCGTCGACCGCGATGAGCACCTTCGGCTCGATCTGCGTGAAGCGGTCGATCACGCTGGGCGCGCCGAAGTCCGGGGAGCAGGACGACCAGATCGCCCCCAGGGAGGCGGTGGCGAGGAAGGCGACCAGCGTCTCGGGGATGTTCGGCGCGTACGCCGCGACCCGGTCCCCCCTGCCGACGCCCAGCCCGGCCAGGCCCGTGCGGACCCGCGCGACCTCCTCGGCCAGCTCTCCCAGGGTGAGCGTCCGCCGCCCGCCCGCCTCGTCGCGGAAGACCACCGCGAGCCGGTCGGGCTCGGCCCCCGCCCGGCGCAGCGCGTTGGCCGCGTAGTTCAGCGTGGATCCGGTGAACCATTCGACGCCGGGCATCGTCCCGGACATGACGGGCCCGTCACCACGCTCACCCACGACACCGAAGTAGTCCCAGACCGACGTCCAGAACTCGGCCGGGTCGTCCACCGACCACTGCCACAGGGACTCGTAGTCACCGGACCGGCCGAGCCACTCCATGTAGCGGGTGACCTTGGCGTCCCTCACGACCTCCGGGGCGGGTTCCCAGAGCAGCGCACCTTCCTCAACCATGGCCCCATCCTCTCGGCGGCCCGCCGGAATGTCATCCCCGGCGGCCACACACCCTCGGGTTCCGCGGTGTGGCTCACCCACGTAGCCGTTCCACGGCGGCCCGCGCCGCGGTGCCGATCACCGCGTCGGCGCGGGGCTGGTTCTGCGCGGTGCCGTAGGAGCGGGTGAAGACCGCGACCGCGTAGCGACCGCCGTCGGGGTACTCCACCACGCCGACCTCGTTGCGGACCGTGGGCAGCGTGCCGGTCTTGCCGCTGACCGCGACGTCGTCGTAGGGGAATCCGGCGGCGAGCCGGTGCGGCCAGACCTGCAGGCCGAGCAGCCTGCGCATCGAGGCGCACGAGGCGGCCGAGGCCGCCTCGTCGCGCCAGACCATGCCGAGCAGCCGGGTCATGTCGCGCGGGGTGCTCCGGCTGGTGCGTGCCGGGTCCAGTGCCCGGAGCCGGGTGATCACCGCGGGGTCGGTGGGCATCTCCTCCTGTCCGGCGTCCTCGACGATGCTGGCGAACAGGCCCCGGCAGTCGTGCTCGACCCACGTCCCGTCCAGGCCCTCGGCGGCGAGCATGGTGTTGACCGCCGACAGGCCGACCCTGCCGGCCAGGGTGTCGGCGGCGGTGTTGTCGCTCACCGCGATCATCAGGTACGCCAGGTCGCGCAGGGACATCGTCACGTCGTCGGCCATGGCCGACACCCCGGTGGGCCCGGGAGTGTGGCGGTCCGCCATGACCGTGACCCGTTCGGTCACGTCCAGCAGTCCCGCGTCCGCCTGCCGGAAGAACTCCACCAGCAGCGCCAGCTTGAACACCGAGGCCATGACCACGGGCTCGTCGGCGTCGTGGGCGACCTCGGCCCCGGTGTCCAGGTCCACCGCGTGCAGGAACCCGGTCACCCCGGCCGCGCGGAACAGGCCGCCGAGGTCGGTCACGCCAGGAATCCTGAGGCCGGCCTGGCACGGACGCGCCGCGCAGGCGCCACACCGTCATCGGTCATCCCGGCATTCTCCTTCAGCACTCCTACGGCCACCGCCCCGAAGGCTACGGCAGCGTCCGCCGCCGCTCCCCGCCAGGCCGTGGAGATCCGCCACGCGAGGGGACTGCCCAGCAGCGGCCTCCATCGGAGTCCGGGCAGCTCCACCCGGGGCCCGAAGGCGACGGCCGTACCGGCCAGGACCAGTCCGAGGGTCTGCGCCTCGTGTACTTTCTCCGGGACGAACCCGTGGTGACGGCACTCCGCGAGCGTCTCCTCGTGCAGGCCGGGCTCCCGGGGGAAGAGGACGAGCTGCCGGCCCGCCAGGTCGGCCAGGTGTACCGACGACATCGCCGCGAGCGGATCGGTCTCGGCCAGCACCACGCCGGGGCGCTGGACGAGCACCGGGCCGAAGCTCAGCCCGGGGGCGGTCACCGGGTGGCGGAGCAGGCCCACGTCGAGGGTGCCGTCGGTGAGCGCGATGACCTGGTCGGCGCTCCACATCTCGGCGGGCGCGGGCCGTACGTCGGGCGCGCGGTCGCGGAACCCGGCGATCAGCGCCGCGATCAGCGCGGACCCCAGATCGGGGGTGACCCCCACGCGGAGCACCTCGCGCTCCCCCTGCCCGGCCAGGTCACGCAGCCGGTCCACCCGTGCGACGATCTCGCGGGCCTCGGCCAGCAGCAGCCGGCCCGGCTCGGTCAGCCGGACCTGGCGGCTGGACCGGTCGAACAGCCGTACGCCGAGCTCCTCCTCCAGCCGCCGGATGCGCTGGCTGAGCGGCGGCTGGGCCATGCCGAGCCGGACCGCCGCGTTGCCGAAATGCAGTTCTTCGGCGACGACCGTGAAGTAGCGCAGATGTCGCACGAGATCCATGAACAGCAACTATATCCGTTTCTGTATTGATAATGGCCGCATACCAATATTGGACATCAAGGACATGTCTCTGGTCTTCTCGGTCTGCGAGACAAGGGGACGATTGATGAAGCTGAAATACCTGGCGGCGGCCGTACTGGTGCCGGTCGCCGTGGTCGGCGGAGGCGTGTGGGCGCTGAGCACCCGGGGATCGGCCGAGCAGACGGCCCAGGAGTTCCTGGCGGCCTGGGGCAGGCAGGACTACCCGGCGATGCGGGCGCTCACGGTCGAGCCGCCCGGCGACTTCGACCGCTGGTACAAGCGGTTCCGGACCGATCTGAAGCTGTCGGGGGCCGGCTTCGAGGTCACCGGGAGCACCGACGCCGAGGTCGCCTTCCACGCCGAACTGGACGGGCCGGTGGACTGGGCCTACGACGGCTCCCTGGCACTGGTCGAGCACGAGCGGGCCTGGCGGGTGAAGTGGAGCCCGGCGGCGATCCATCCCCGGCTCGAACCCGGACTGCGGTTCAAGACCGTGCTGGTCAAGGCCGAGCAGGCGCCGATCCTGGCCGCCGACGGGACCCGCGTCGACACCGCCACCGCGCCGGGCTCGGTCCAGCAGCTCGTCGAGGGGCTCAGGGAGAAGTACGCCTCCCGGCTCACCGGCACCTCCTCGGCCCGGGTGGACCTGGTCCGGGGAGACAAGCAGGTCGCCACGCTCGCCACCGCCGAGGCCAAGCCCGGCGAGGAGCTGCGGACCACGATCGACCTGCGCGTCCACCGGGCCGCCGCCGCGGCCTTGGACACGGTGGACAAGCCCGCCTCCCTGGTCGCGCTCCGGCCCTCGACCGGCGAGGTCCTGGCCGTGGTCAACAAGCCCGGCGGGTTCAACCGGGCGCTGCTCGGCCACTACCCTCCCGGCTCGACCTTCAAGGTGGTCACGGCCTCGGCCCTGATCGCCGACGGCATGACCGCCGGCGGGCTCGTGCCCTGCCCGGCCGAGCGGAACATCGGCGGCTTCCCCTTCCACAACGCCGGGTTCAAGGACTACGGCACGATCGCGCTGCGCGAGGCGTTCGCCCACTCGTGCAACACCACGTTCGGGCAGCTCAGCGTGGAGCGGCTCGGCGGGAAGCGGCTGGCCACGGTAGCGGCGAGCTTCGGGTTCGGAGGCCCGGTGGACCCCGGAGTGCCCGCCGTGCGGGCGCAGTTCCCCGACCCGAAGGACGACACCGACCTCGCGTCGGCCTCGATCGGGCAGGGCCGCGTCCTGACGAGCCCGCTGAACATGGCGACCGTGGCGGCGGCGATCGCCGACGGCTCCTGGCGCCCGCCCCGGCTGGTGGCCGCGGACCTGCTGCCGCCGGTCCAGCCGAGGAAACTGGAGCCGGGAGTGGTGCGGGCGCTGCGCACGCTGATGCCCGCGGTGGTGGTGGAGGGCACCGCGAGCGCGGTCTCCTTCCCCCCGGGTACGGCGGGCAAGACCGGCACCGCCGAGTTCGGCTCGGGCAAGGAGCCGCCGTCCCACGCGTGGTTCATCGGCTACCGGGACGACCTGGCGTTCTCGGTGATCGTGGAGGGCGGCGGCGCGGGCTCCACGGTGGCCGCGCCCATCGCGGGCCGCTTCCTCAGCGGGCTCACGGCACCCTAGCCGTCGAAGATCGAAAAGGGGCTGGCGGACCGCGACCGGCACGTGTTCTCCTGAAGGATGAGTGATCCTTTGAACGAACGCGAGCAGGCCGCGGTCGCGCTGGAGATGGTGGCCAGAGCCGCCGGCCCCTACCTCGAATCGCTCGGCGAGCGCCCCGTGCACGACCACGGGGCCGACGGCCTGCTCGACCTGCTCGACGGCCCGCTCCCCGAGCGCGGTGAAGGCACGCTGGACAGCGTCGAACGCCTGCTGCGCGTCGGCACCGAGGCGGCGACGCACTCCTCGGGACCGCGTTTCTTCCACTTCGTCGTCGGCGGCTCCACCCCGGCGGCCCAGGCGGGCGACTGGGTGACCTCCCTGCTGGACCAGGCCGGCGGGCTCTGGCTGACCTCGCCGTTCGCCACCCGGGCGGAGACCGTCGTGCTGCGGTGGCTGAAGGACCTGTTCGGGCTGCCGCGGTCCTACGGCGGCGTGCTGACCCCGAGCGCGACCTTCGCCAACCTCACCGGGCTGGCGTGCGCCCGGCAGTGGTGGGGCGAGCGCCACGGCGCCGACGTGACGGCCGACGGGCTCGCCGGACTGCCGCGGATGCCCGTGCTGGCCGGAGGCTACATCCATCCCAGCAGCCGCAAGGCGCTGCTGACGCTCGGCTGCGGCCGGGACGGCGCCCGCGTCTTCGCCCGGGACGAGGCGGGGCGGGTCGATCTGGAGGCCATGGACCGGGAACTCGGCCGGATCGACGGCCCGGCGGTGATCGTCGGGAACGCGGGCGAGGTGAACGCCGGCGACTTCGACCCCATCGACGACCTCGCGGACCTGGCCGAGCGGCACGGCGCCTGGCTGCACGTGGACGGGGCCTTCGGCCTGTTCGCGGCGGCCTCGCCCCGCCTGTCGCACCTGGTCAAGGGGGTGGAGCGGGCGCACTCGGTGACCTCGGACGGGCACAAGTGGCTCAACGTCCCCTACGAGAGCGGGTTCGCGTTCGTCCGCGACCCGGAGCTCATGGGCCGGACCTTCGGCCCGTGGGGCGCGGCGTACCTGCCGGCCGAGGACGACCCGCACGTCAACTACAACTGCCTGGGCCCGGAGTCCTCCCGCCGCGCGCGTGCGCTGCCCATCTGGGCGACCCTGCGGGCCTACGGCAGGCAGGGCCACCGGCAGATGGTCGAGCGCCACCACGATCTGGCCCTGCGGCTGGGCTCGATCGTCGAGGAGGCCCCCGACCTGGAGCTGCTCGCCCCGGTACGGCTGTGCGTGGTCTGCTTCCGCTACCGCCCGCCCGGCGTTCCCGAGGAGGAGCTGAACGCGCTGAACGCGTGGATCGGCCAGGAACTGCTCGCCGACGGCCGGGTCTACGCCGGGACCACCACCTACCGGGGCATGACCGCCCTGCGACCGGCCATCCTCAACTGGCGCACCACCGAGGCCGACATCGACCTGCTGGCCTCGGTCGTCCGCGAGATCGCCGCCCGCCGTCCGGGATGACCACGCACCGCACGGGACGGCCGCTCGCCGTACGGGAGCGTCATGCGGGACGCGTCGCGGACGGCCGTGCCCGCCGTACGGGAGGATCGCCCGCCGCGTGGGACGGCCCCCGTACGGCGGGCGGGGCGGCTCGGGCGGCGGGCCGTGGAGCGGGGTCCAGCCGGCCTTGCGGGCCGAGGGCCTAGCCGGCCTTGCGGGCCGGTGAGGTGAGCCCGGCCACGGCAGCGACGACCTCCGACGGGTTGGACAGGTCGGGCAGGACCACGTCGGCCCCCGCCTCGTGGAGCTCGGCCGGGAGGGAGCGGCCGGTGGCGACCGCGATCATCGACGCCCCGGCGATCCTGGCGGCCTGGACGTCCCTGGCCGAGTCGCCGATCATCACGGTGTTGCCGCCGTCGAAGGTGCCGCCGTACTTCTGCCTCGCCCGGCCCTGCGCGACCTGGAGCAGGGTGGCCTTGGGGTAGACCTCCTCGCCGTAGCCGCCGACCTCGAAGTCCACGTGCCTGTCCAGGCCGAAGGCGGTCAGCTTGTGCACGGCGTTGCTCTTTATCGTGCCGGTGAGCACCGACTGGACCGTGCCGTCGAGTCTGGCCACGGCCTTCAGCGCGTCCGCCGCCCCGGCCATCGTCCGGCCGTCCTTGGTCAGGCGCTTGCGCCGCGCTCCGAAGGCCTCGCCCAGCGCGTCCAGGAACTTGGGGAGGTGGTCGTCCTCGGCGAGGATCCCGTTGATGGCCAGCGTCTCGAAGACGATCTCCGAGTCCGGGCGGCCGTTGTGCTGGGTCAGCTTGACCAGAGGCCGCCCGGTGACCTTCCGGAAGGCGTCCGCGTACGCCTCGCGGGTGACGATGGACACATCGACCAGCGTGAGATCGACGTTCCAGAGAACGAGCCGGCTAATCGGGGCCTCCCGGAATGGTGCGGATGCCCAGGGTACGGGCTACGGCCGTACCCGGACCGCCATCAATGCCGAAATCATCCGTTTCAGGCGTAGTCGATGGCGTTCGCGAGGGTATCCACGACCGGGACGCCGAACGCCATCAGGTCGCTCCGGCTGGTCATGCCGCCGGTGTAGAGCACGGCCCGCGCCCCGACGTGCTGGGCGGCGTGCGCGTCGTCCACGCTGTCGCCGATCACGAGCACGTCGGCGGGGTCCAGGCCGAGGGCCGCGAGATGGGCCGCCATCGAATCGGCCTTGTGCCCGCCGGACGCGCTGCGCAGCCCGTCGATCCGGGTGAAGTGCCGGTCGATGCCGAACTCGGCGACCTTGGGCCCTAGCCGCTCGTGCGCCCACATCGACAGCAGCGACTGCCTGCCGCCCTCCCGCTCCCAGCTCTCCAGGGTGGAGGCCGCGTCCGCCGCGAGACCGCACTCCAGCATCAGCCGGTGGTAGTTCTCGTGGAAGCCGAGGTCCAGCCTCTCCCACTCGCCGTCGTGGAGCGTACGGCCGAGCATGCGCTCGTAGGCCGTCCAGATCGGGCGGGTGTACACCGCCCGGAAACCGTCGACATCGTAGGAGCCCAGCCCGTAGGGCGCGAACACCTCGTTCGTCGCTCCGACGACGGCGTCGATGTCATGGAAGAGCGTGCCGTTCCAGTCCCACACAATGTGTCTCATATCGCCCTCCAGGATAGTCAGGCCGCGCCGCCGGAGACATCCCCCGACCACCGCCGCGGGCCCCCGGCGGAGCCCTCAGCCGATCAGGTCCGGTATCTCCTGGGTGGCGTACCACAGCAGCTCGTTGGCCTCGGCGCCGTCCAGGACGAACCGGGCGTCGTCATCGCCCCGGTCCGCGGCCGGGAGCGCGACGATCGCGGCCTCGACGTCCTCCACCGCGGACAGGTCGTCCACGTGGACCGCGGCGATGCCTGCCATCGGGATCGCCGCGGCGAGCCGTACGCGGGCACGCTCCTCCAACTCGGCGCCCGCGCTCACGCTCCCGTCCGGCACCTCGGCGGCGATCACCACCCGGCGCGCGGCCACCCGCACGCCGTCGGCGCGGTCGGCGGCCAGCATCCGCAGCGACGCCCTGGCCGCCTCGGTCAGGGCGACGTACTCCAGTTCCTCGGTGTCACCCGAGACGTACCACTCGACCAACGCGGGTGTCACCGCGTAGCCGGTCAGCGGGGCCGGGCCGAGCTCCCCCAGGGTGACCACACGGGCCAGCGCGGGGAGCGTGCACGGCAGGTAGACGCGCATCCATGCCTCGATCTGTTTCTCCGACACCGGCGTCCGGTTCGACGCCGATCATCCATCGAGTGTGCCAGTCCCGGCGACCCGGTCGCGAGATCCGGGGCACGGCACGGGCCGTCAGCGCAGCGGCACGCTGAAAAGCCGCTCCAGCTCGGCGATGGTCAGTTCGGGGTCCCGGTGGTGCACGCCGACGATGCCGAGCGCGCGGGCGGCCGTGATGTTGGCCTCCATGTCGTCCACGAACACGCATTCGGGCCCCGCCAGGCCGACCCTGCCGAGCGCGTGCTCGAAGATCCTCGGTTCCGGCTTGCGCATGCCGACCTCCCCCGAGATGACGATCTCGTCGAAGAAGTCGTCCCAGTCCTCGCGGGGGTACTCGTTGGCCCAGGAGTTGGAGACGAGGCAGGTCCGCAGCCCGGCGGCGCGGGCCTGGCGGAGCATGTCGTACATCGGCTCGACCCGCTGGAACCCGGCGAACATCCTGGCCAGGAGTCCCTCGGCGACCGGCGGCACGCCGTCCGTGGTGACCAGCCTGGCGGCCAGGTCCCGCTCGAAGTCCAGCGCGGAGATCTCACCCCGCTCCAGCGCGTGGACCGCGTTCTCGCCGGTCTCGGAGCCCTCGTAGGCGTGCAGCACCAGCCGGCGCATCACGTCGCGGTAGTGGCCGGCGTCGATCCGGTCGGCGACGATCCATTCGGTGATCGCCTCGGACAGCCCCGTGGTGAGCACGCCACCCCAGTCGATCAGCACGCCCCTGAGCATCCCGCCTCCTCATCTGGAACCGGATCCAGGTTAGGCATGGCCGGTGGGTGAGCCGGAAAGGGGTGGTGCCAAACTGACCGCCATGGACTTCGCGCTCAGCACGAAGGCGGAGGAATACCTCGCCAATCTGACCGATTTCATGGTGTCCCATGTGTATCCCGCGGAGCCCGTCTACCACGGGTGGCGGCTCGCCAAGGGGCACGACGACCACACCCTGCCACCGGTCGTCGAGGAGCTCAAAGCCGAGGCCCGCTCGCGCGGTCTGTGGAATCTGTTCCTGCCCGACGAGTCGGGCATGTCGGTGCTCGACTACGCCAGCCTGGCCGAGGTGACCGGCCGCTCCATCGACCTCGCCCCGGAGGCGCTGAACTGCGCGGCCCCCGACACCGGGAACATGGAGGTCCTGCACATGTTCGGCTCGCCCGGACAGCGGGAGCGCTGGCTCAAGCCCCTGCTCTCCGGCGAGATCCGTTCGGCGTTCGCGATGACCGAACCCGCGGTGGCCTCCAGCGACGCCACCAACATCGCCACCTCCATCACCCGCGACGGCTCCGAGTACGTGATCAACGGCCGCAAGTGGTTCATCACCGGCGCGGCCGATCCGCGCTGCGAGATCATGATCGTGATGGGCAAGACCGACCCGGACGCCCCGACGCACCGCCAGCAGTCGATGATCCTCGTCCCCATGGACACCCCCGGCGTGGAGATCGTCCGCCACCTGCCGCTCTTCGGCTACCAGGAGCAGCACGGCCACTCCGAGATCGTGTTCACCGACGTCCGGGTGCCCGTCTCGAACCTCATAGCGGAGGAGGGCGACGGTTTCCGCATCGCCCAGGCGCGTCTGGGACCGGGCCGCATCCACCACTGCATGCGGGCGATCGGCATGGCCGAGCGCGCCCTGGAGCTGATGTGCTCCCGCGCCGCCAACCGCGTGGCCTTCGGCCAGACCCTCGCCCAGCAGGGCGTCGTCCAGCAGCAGATCGCCGAGTCCCGGCTGGCCGTCGACCAGGCCCGGCTGCTCACCCTGAAGGCCGCCTGGATGATCGACACCGTCGGCGCCAGGGCCGCCGCCGCGGAGATCTCCGCCATCAAGGTCGTCGCCCCCCGGATGGCCTGCGAGGTCATCGACCGGGCCATCCAGGTCCACGGCGGCATGGGCGTCTGCGACGACGTCCCGCTCGCCATGATGTACGCCCAGGCCCGCGCGATGCGCATCTTCGACGGCCCCGACGAGGTCCACATCCGTACGGTCGCCCGCCGGGAGCTCAAGCCCTACCTCCTGTGAGCCCGCCGGGCCTCCCGTCGATGCGCCGGGACTCCCGCCGGTGCCGGGCCTCCCGCCGATGCCGGGCTTTTCGCTGATGCGCCGGGTCTCCCGCCGGGCCTTCTGCGGATGCGCCGGGCGGAGGGCCGCGGACCGGCACAGAGCCGGGAGATTTATGACTCGATGTCCGGTTAACCAGGTGGGTCGCGTTTCGGAACCTCGGTTCGAGGAACGTTATGGAGATGGCCCCAGAGCCAGATAACCGCACGTGGGAGGTGCCATCGGCCTCCCACGCGCGCCACCTGAACCGATGCCTCGACGTCTTCTGAGGAGGGGCCTTGAACGTAGGCCAGAAGGTCCGTGAAACACGCGCCCCCGCATCGTCGAAGTCCGCCACACCTGTCAGGCGCAAGCCCTCGGAGGGCAGGACCGCGCAGGAGACGCCCACGGAACGGGCCGTGGAGCGGCAGCCGGCGGAACACGGGCACGACGGGCCCTCGTTCACGCTGAACCTGCCGATGATGACCGTGCAGTTCCGGCCGCCGCGCCTTCATCTGCCGCACCTGCCGCGCGTCAACCGGCAGGAGGCCGGCCACGCCGTCGACGTCGCCAGGACGTTGCTCCCGCCGCCGGACCGCATGATCTACTACGGCGGGCTCGGCGCGCTCGCGGTGGCGGGGCTGATCGAATGGCCGGTGGCGGCCGCGATCGGAGTCGGGACGCTGGTCGCCCAGCGTGCCCGCGCCGAGCGCCGGCCGGAGAGTCCCGTGTTCCAGCCGGCGGCCCCCTCGGACCGCACGCCCACCGCCGCCCCGACCACGACCGCCTCGGGCCGTGCCTCAGGCGCCCGGACCGCGACCGCCCGCACGGCGACCACCGCCGCAGGCCGTACCCCCGCCACCCGGACCGCCACCTCAGGCACCCGGACCGCGACCGCCCCGGACCGCGGGAGCGCGGCCACGCCCTGACGGCGGTCCGGTGACACGGCCGGTCGGGCCGTGTGCCGCCGCAGCCTGACGGTCCGAGTGTTTCCCTGCTGGAGAGCCGAATGTTGCTGTCGCGTGTGCTCACGCTTTCCACCGAAGCGCTGTGGGGCGCCGTGCCCGACGCGATAAGGAACGCCCTGCCGCGTCCTCGCGGGAGGCGGTCCGCTCCCGGCGGGTTCCACATCGACCTGCGCGCGATCGGCGGGCCGGGCACCGAACGGGTGGCGCGGCGGCTCGAAGAGCTGCTGCTCGCGCTGGACGGGGTGGAACGGGCGGAGGTCAACGGCGCCCTCGCCGCCGTCTTCGTGGGCGGCGACGTCGACCTGGTCGACCTGGACGAGCTGATGTCGATCATCGACGAGCTCGACTCCGAGCAGGATGCCGGGGAGGACCGGGAGCCGGCCTGGGGGTCGTCGCTGTCCAGCGTGGTGGAGCAGCACACCCGCGCGGGCCTCAGGCTCGGCGCGAGCCTGGTCGGGACCGGGCTGGCGTTCGCCGGACGCGCGGCCCACCTGCCACCGCTCTTCCCCACCGCCCCGACCCTGCTGCACCTGGCCGAATCCACCCCGGCGGTCCGCGCCGAGCTGGAACGCCACCTCGGCCGGCCGGCCACCGGCGCGCTGTTCACAACGGCGAACATCGTCGCCGGCACGCTCGCACTGCGCCCGCTGGGGCTGCTGGTCCAGTCCGTCTCCGCCGCCGGCCACTACGCGGAGGCGCGCGGCATGCGGCGGGCATGGGAGACGCACGGGTGGCGGCTGGCCTCCGAAGAGGGCTCCTACCGGCACACCCCGGCACCGAGGAGGCCGCGCCCGGCTCCCCTGGCGCACAGCCCCGTGGAGAGGTTCGAACGCGTCGTGGCCCCGGTGGCGCTGGGCGCGTCGGGGCTGACCCGCATCGTCGGCGCCGGTCACCGGCGGGGGCTGGCCATGCTGGTCGCGACGACGCCCAGGGCCGCGAAGGTGGGCCGGGAGGCCTTCTCCGGCGCGGTCGGACGCGCTCTGGCCAGGCGGGGCACGGTCGTTCTCAACAGCCAGGCCCTCCGTCACATGGACGGCATAGACACGGTCGTTCTCGACGCGGCCCTTCTCGACACGGGCTCCTGGACGATCGACCGCGTCGTGCCGCTCGCCGGCGACATGAACGCCGACGAGCTGCACGCGCGGCTCTACGCCCTGCTCGATCTCACCGACCCCGCTGCCCGGCGGGAACGCGGCACCTGGGCGGCCGGGCCTCTGGCGGACCTGGCGGGACTCCTCCCGGCGGACGCCCCGGAATGGGCGGCTCGGGGCCTCCGGCCCGTCGGCGTGACGCGGCGTGGCCGGCTGGTCGCCGTGGCCGGGCTGGCGCCGGAGGCCGACCCCCTGGCGGAGGCGGTCGTGGCGGCGGCCAAGGGCGGCTGCACCGTCGTGCTGGCGGGAGGCGACCGAGGGCTCGCCAGGCGCATGGCCATCGACGAGGTCGTGCCGGGCGGCTCCCGGCTGGCCGCGTCGGTCCGCGCGCTCCAGGCGGGCGGTCACGGGGTCGCCGTGGTGTCGAGGCGTTCCAGGGCCGCCCTGGCCCAGGCCGATCTGGGCATCGGCGTGCTGGGCCGGTCGGGCCGTGTGCCGTGGGACGCGGACGTGATCGGCGAGTTCGACGGGATCCACCTGCTCCTGAGCTGCCTGGCGCCGGCGAGGAGGACGAGCGAGCGGTGCGTGTGGCTCAGCGTGGCGGGGACGGCCGTCGGGGCCACGCTGACGGCCGCCGGAGCGCGGGAGGCGTCGGTGCGCCGGGCTCAGCTCGTGAACGACTGCACGGCACTGGCCGCGATCGCCCTGGGCGAGTGGGCGGGCCGCGAGGCCGGGCGCGGAGCACCTCCGGTCGGCGCCGACCGCACTCCCTGGCACGCCATGCCGGTCAGGGACGTGCTGTCCCGGCTCGGCTCCTCGCCCTCCGGCATCTCCGAGGCGGAGGCCTTGCGGCGCAGGCCCCAGCCCGGACCGGGCGGGCCCGGCGGCCCCGATTCGCTGCTGCGCGTGTCCGCCCAGGAGCTGGCCAACCCGCTGACCCCGGTGCTGGCGGCGGGGGCGGGCGTGTCGGCCGTGGTCGGCTCGCTCGCCGACTCGGCGCTGATAGGCACGGTCCTGATCGTCAACGCGCTCATCGGCGGGGGCCAGCGGTTCGCCGCCGACCGGGCGCTGCACCGTCTGACCGAGGCGGTCGCGGTCCGCGTACGGCTGCGCCGTCCCCACGCGAACGTGGACGCGGGCGCGACGGCCGGCGACCTCGTGGCGGGCGATGTCGTCGAACTGCGCGCGGGCGACGCCGTACCGGCCGACTGCCGGGTGCTCAGGGCCGTGGGCCTGGAGATCGACGAGGCGGCGCTGACCGGCGAATCCCAGCTCGTCGCCAAGTCACCGGCGCCCGTCAGCGCCTCCGCCGTCGCCGACCGGAGCTCGATGGTCTACCAGGGCACGACGGTGGCGGCCGGCCATGGACTGGCCGTGGTCGTCGCGGCGGGCGAGGCGACGGAGTCGGCCCGGACGGCCCGGCTCACCGCGGGCAGGCGTCCGCCGACCGGCGTGCAGCTGCGGCTGCGGGCGCTGAGCCGGCGGGTCCTCCCGGTCGCGATCGGTTCCGGCGCCGTCCTGCTGGCCGCCGACCTGCTCCGCGGCAGGTCGCTGTCGGAGGCGCTCGCCCCCGCGGTGAGCCTGGCCGTCGCCGCCGTGCCCGAGGGGCTGCCCTTCGTCGCCTCGGCCGCGGAGCTCGCCGCCGCCCGCCGGCTGTCGACCCGTAACACCCTGGTGCCCACCCCCTCCACGATCGAGGCCCTGGGCCGGGTGAACGTGCTCTGCTTCGACAAGACCGGGACGTTGACCGAGGGGCACATCAGCCTCCGGCGCGTTTCCGACGGGCGCGCCGAACGTCCCGTGGAGGAGCTGGTGCCGGGCCTGCGGCGCGTTTCCGACGGGCGCGCCGAACATCCCGTGGAGGAGCTGGTTCCGGGGCTGCGGCGGATCGTGGCCGCCGCGCTGCGCGCGAGCCCTCGCCACGACACCGGGCGGCCCGTCCCCCACCCCACCGACCGTGCCGTACTGGACGGCGCCCGGCGGCTGCGCGTGACGCCCGAGGAGGGGCCGGGCGCCTGGCAACGGGTCGACGAGCTCCCCTTCGAGCCCGCCCGCGGCTACCACGCGGTGCTCGGCCTGAGCGGGTCGCGACACCTGCTGAGCGTCAAAGGCGCCCCGGAGGTCGTGTTCACCCGATGCGCGGCCCTGCTCCGTGAGGGCGGCCCCGTCCCCCTTGACGGGCCCGCCAGGGCGGAGCTCGAAGGGGAGATCGACAGGCTCGCCCGGCAGGGGTACCGGATGCTCGCGGTGGCGGAGCGTCCCGCCTCCGACCGCCGGGACCTCGACGAGTCCCGCATCGAGGGACTGACCTTCCTGGGCTTCCTCTGCCTGGCCGACCCCGTCCGGCCCACCGCGGCCGAGAGCGTCGGCCGCCTGACGCGGGCGGGCGTCCGGATCGTCATGGTCACAGGCGATCACCCGAGCACCGCCGAGGCGATCGCCGCCGAGCTCGGCGTGCTGGACGGCGCGCGGATCATGACGGGGCCGGAGCTGGACGACCTCGACGACGACGCCCTGACGAAGGTGCTGCCGGACGTGACGGTCTTCGCCCGGACCACTCCGGCGCACAAGGTCCGGATCGTCGACTGCCTGCGCCGCTCCGGCATGGTCGTGGCGGTCACCGGCGACGGCGCCAACGACGCTCCCGCGATCCGCGCCGCGGACGTGGGGATCGCCCTCGGGTCCCGTGCCACTCCGGCGGCTCGGGCGGCGGCCGACGTCGTGGTGACCGACGACCGCATCGAGACGATCGTCGATGCGATCATCGAGGGCAGGGCCATGTGGAGTTCGGTCCGCGACGCCCTGAGCATCCTGCTCGGCGGCAACGTCGGCGAGATCGTCTTCGCGGTCGCGTCCAGCCTCCTCACCGGCCGGAACGTGCTGAACGCCCGCCAGCTCCTGCTGGTCAACCTGCTCACCGACATGCTGCCGGCGATGGCGGTGGCCGTCCGGCCCCCGGCGGCGACCAGCCCCGAGAGGCTGCTCGCGGAGGGGCCGGAGGCCTCGCTGGCCGCCTCCCTGACCCGTGACATCTACCTGCGCGCCGCCGTCACGGCGGCCGCGGCCGGCGCCGCGTGGTCGATCGGGCGGATGACCGGCACGCGGGCACGGGCGGACACGGTCGGGCTGGTCGCGCTGGTGTCGGCGCAGCTGTTCCAGACACTGGCCCTGGGCGGCCGGGACCGCGTGGTCGCGCTGGCCTCGCTGGCGTCTCTGGCCGTTCTCGGCCTGACCGTCTCGATCCCGGGCCTGTCCCGGTTCTTCGGCTGCCGCCCGCTCGGGCCCGTGGGGTGGGCCATCGCGTTCGGGAGCGCCGCCGTCGCCACCGTTCTCGGCACGGCGGTCGAGGCCTCGACGCGCGAGATGTCACCGCCCGTTCACTGAACGGCAGGCCCGCGAGCGGGGGGAACACCGGCCCGCGGTCAGCGGGCCCGCTCGTTGATGAGCTGGGCGACCTTGCGGTGCTCGGCCGAGCGCAGCACCCGCTCGGCCTCGGCCGGGTCGGCGACCGGCGCCCTGTCCAGCAGGCCCCGCGCGGCCTTCAGCTTCAGCAGCCGCCGGACGGACTGGTCGAGCCGCGCGGTGGAGATCTTCCCGGACTTCACCGCGGCCAGCACCGCCTCGTAGGCCTTGGGGAAGTCCGGCGGCATCAGCAGCAGGTCCACCCCGGCCTGGACGGCCCGTACGGCCACCTGCCCGTCCCCGTACTTCTTGCGCACCCCCGCCATGTCCAGCGCGTCCGTCGAGACGACCCCGTCGAAGCCGAGCTTCTCGCGGAGCAGCCCGGTCAGGATCGGCTTGGAGAGCGTGGCGGGGTCACCGGACGGGTCGAGCTTGGGCATGACCACGTGGGCGCTCATGATCGCGTCGATGTTCTTGCCGATGGCCGCGGCGAAGGGAGGCGCGTCCAGCTTGTTCCACTGGGACAGGGAGTGCTGGATCACCGGCAGTCCGGAGTGGCTGTCCACGTTGGTGTCGCCGTGGCCGGGGAAGTGCTTGGCCGTACTGGCGATCCCGGCGTCGTGGAAGCCCTGGACCGCGGCGGCGACCATCGGCGCTACCTTCTTCGGGTCCGAACCGTAGGCGCGGGGGCCGATCACCGGGTTGCGCGGGTTGATGTTCACGTCGGCGACCGGGGCGAAGTCGAGGTTGATGCCCAGGGCGCGCAGCTCGGTGCCCGTGACCTTGGCCGCCCTGCGGGCCAGTGAGGGATCTCCGGTCGAGCCGATGACGGAGGCGCCGGGCATCGGGGTGACCAGCGGGGCCATCCGGGAGACCCTGCCGTTCTCCTGGTCGGCGCCGACCAGCAGCGGGATCTCCGGCGACGCCTTCTGCAGCCCGTTGGTCAGCGCCACGACCTGCCGGACGTTCTTGACGTTGTCCGCCCAGGGGAACAGGATCACCCCGCCCGGCCGGTATCTGGCGACCGCCTTGGCCGGGGTGCCGACCCCGAACCGCGCCTGGTTCTCCCCCGACACCGTGTTCGCCGCCGGGCCGTACAGCACCGGCATGAAGAGCTGCCCGACCTTGTCCTCCACGCTCATCCGCGCGAGCACGGCCTCGACCTTGGAGGCTCCCGGGGTCGCGGACGCCGCGGACGTCTCGGACGGCGCGGGGGCGGCGCTCGTGGCCGTGTCGCCGGCCTGCCCCGCGGCCGGCCGGGCGGGCGAGGCCGCCCCCGCTCCCGTGCCGGCACATCCGGCCACCATAGTCACGATCACTGCCAGACCAGTCGTACGAATGCACCGAACCATGGGTCCCACGCTATCCGCGCCGGCGACCTGAGGCGCCGGACCTGACCACTTCATCGGCTCACAGGGCCAGTCCGGCCAGCCCTGGCAGGTGGGAGCGGGCCGCGGCACGCGCCTCCTGCGGGGAGGTCCCGGCCATGGCGGCCCGCGCGGCGAGAAGGCACTGCTCGCGGGTGTGCCGCGACAGCGCGGCCCGTACGGCGGGCAGCGCCGGAGGGGCCATCGACAGCGAGGTGACGCCGAGCCCGGTCAGCACGCAGGCCAGGACCGGGTCGCCGGCGGCCTCCCCGCACACCCCGCACGTCTTGCCGTGCTCGACGGCCCCGGCCACGGCCAGGGCGACCAGGTCGAGCAGCGCGGGCTGCCAGGCGTCCTGCAGCGCGGTCAGCGCGCCCACCTGCCGGTCGGCGGCGAAGGCGTACTGGGCCAGGTCGTTGGTGCCCAGCGAGAAGAAGTCCGCCTCCTCGGCCAGGTCTGCGGCGCGCAGGGCGGCCGCCGGGATCTCGATCATCACGCCTGCGGACGGCAGCCCCGCCTCCTTGCAGGTCGCCACGTACCAGGCGGTCTCCTCGGCGGTGGCCACCATCGGGGCCATCACCTGGAGCTTGGCCGAGGAGCGGGCGGCGGCTCTGGCCAGGGCGGCCAGCTGCGTGCTCAGGATCTCCGGATGCGCCCGGAGAAGCCGCAGCCCGCGCTGCCCCAGCGCCGGGTTCGGCTCCTCCCCCTGCGGGGGCAGGAAGGCGAGCGGCTTGTCCGCCCCCGCGTCGAGCGTCCGCACGACCACCCGGCCGCCCGGGAAGGCGTCCAGCACCTCCAGGTAGGCGGCCTCCTGCTCCTCCCCCGACGGCGCCGTCGTCCGGTCCAGGAAGAGGAACTCCGTCCGGTAGAGCCCGACGCCCTCCGCCCCGTGCTCCAGGGCGCCGTCCACGTCACGCGGCCCGCCGATGTTGGCCAGCAGCGGCACGGCGTGGCCGTCGGCGGTCATCCCGGGCCCGGTGGCGGCGGCGAGCACGGCGTCCCTGGCGGAGGCGGCGTTCCTCGCCGTGGCCACCTCCTCCTCCGAGGGCGCGGGCCGTACGAGACCGGAGACCCCGTCCACCAGCACCGGCGTGCCCGGCGCGATCGAGGTGGCCCCCGGACAGGCGACGACGGCCGGCACCCCCATCGCGCGGGCGAGGATCGCGGTGTGACTGGTCGGCCCGCCCTGCTCGGTGACGAAGGCGGCCACCACGTCACGGGAGAGCAGCGCGGTGTCGGCGGGCGCCAGGTCACGGGCGATGAGGACGTACGGCCGCGCCGCGCGGGAGGGCAGGCCGGGCACCGGCAGGCCCTCGATCACCGCGATGGCGCGGTCCCTGACGTCGTCCAGGTCGGCGGCGCGCTCACCCAGGTATCCCCCGGCGTCGACGAGCATCTCGCGGTACCCGCCGAATGCCTCGTAGACCGCGCGGGCCGCGCTCTTGCCCGCGTCGATCAGGCCGGCCACCCCGGCGGCGAGGCCGGGGTCACGGGCCATCAGCGCCTGGGCGCCCAGGATGTCCTGAGCCTCGCCGCCCGCCCGGACACCCCGCTCCTCCAGGTCGGCGGCGACCTGCTCCAGCGCCCGCGTGGCCCTGTCCCGCTCCGCCCCGGCGTCCCCGCCGTGGCGGGCGCCGGGCGCCGGCACCGGCGTCTCGTACGCGAGAACGTAACCGGGCCCGAAGCCGACGCCCGGACTCACGCCCACCCCCGTGAGCGTAGTCATGGTGCTGAGGCGATGAGGGCGAGCTGGTCCAGGATCTCGTCGGCGCCCTCGCCCTCGGCCTTGATCACCACCGTGTCGCCCTTCCGGACGTCGAGCGACAGGACCGCGAGGATGCTCTTGGCGTTCACCGGCTGCCCGCCCCCCTTGGCGACGGTGACGTCCAGCGGGGCCTTCGCCGCGGTCTGCACGAACGTCGCCGCGGGACGGGCGTGCAGGCCGACCTCGGACTCGACGGTGACTTGGCGCTCGGCCACGTGCTCCTCCTGCAAGAGTCGGCCGGGCGGTCTAGACCGCCCGGCTCACTGATCGGTCGGCGGAGGCCATTGGACCCCCGTCAGATCGGCGACCACGAGATCCGCCGCGGTGAGCTCCGTGCCCGCGTGGGTCGTCGCTATGCCCACACATCTCATACCCGCCGCCTTGGCCGCCGCAATCCCGGCGATCGAGTCCTCGAAGGCGACGCAGTGCGCCGGATCGACGGAGAGCCGCCGGGCGGCCAGCAGGAACCCCTCCGGGTCCGGCTTTCCCACGACCACGTCCTGGGCCGACACGACGGTGAGCACCAGGTCGCGTATCCCGGTCTCCGCGAGCCGCGCCTCCGCCCAGTCCAGGGAGGCGGAGGTGACGACGGCGATCGACGAGCCGTACGCCGAGACCCTGCGGACCAGGTCGGCGGCGCCGGGCACCGGCGCGACGGCGGGCAGGCCGGGATGGTCGTTGAAGGACATGACCTCGCTGATCAGGTCGTCGATCCGCCGGCCGGGAAAGAGGTGGGCCCTCTCGGCCAGGACGTCGCGCCCGCGCCGTCCCATGAAGCCGCGCAGCACGACCTCGTCGTGGCCGACCCCGTGTCTGTCGAGCAGCATCGCCCACATCGCCAGGCTCCGGCGCTCACTGTCGATCAGCGTGCCGTCCAGGTCGAACAGCGCAGCCTTCATGGTCGTCCTCGCCTCCAGGTCCGTCATCCTCGTGGATCGCGCTCCGCGGCCGGCCGCCGCCCGGACTTCCGTACCCACGGACCCCGGGGCCTCATGCCCACAGGAAGAGGTCGTCTCCCGCGCGGACGGCGCCCTGGGCGAGTGTGGTGACGGATCCCTCGGCCGCGTCCAGCGCGACGACGGGGCAGACGGGGGAACGCCCGCCCTCCTCGATCTCCAGCGGGTTCCACACCACCACGGGCTGCCCCGCGCTCACCCGGTCCCCCTCGGACACCAGCAGTCGGAATCCCTCGCCTCTGAGCTGCACGGTGTCGATGCCCAGATGGACCAGGACTCCCCGGCCGTCGTCGCCGACGACGACGAACGCGTGCGGGTGCAGCTTGACGATCTTACCTGTGATGGGGGAGACGGCCTCACCGGGCTCCCTGGCGGGCTCGATGGCCGCTCCTGGCCCGACCAGGCCCTCGGAGAACACCGGGTCGGGTACTGCCCTCAGGCCCACGGCCGCCCCCGCGACCGGGGCCAGAACTGTGGTCATCACACCCCCTCGGCATGTCCCCGCCCGCGTGGGCGGGGACGGCCCCGGCCTCTCAGCCGATGATGTCCTCGATGTCGCTGGCGATCGTGTCCGCCTCCGGGCCCACGACCACCTGGACGATGTTGCCCGCGGCCATCACCCCGTGCGCTCCGGCCGCCTTGAGAGCCGCCTGATCGACTTTGGAGGCGTCGCGCACCTCGGTACGGAGCCGGGTGATGCACGGTTCGATCTCAATGATGTTGTCCACGCCACCGAGCCCCGCGATGATCGCGTCGGCGTTGGCCGCCATGTCGCCCTCCAGTCGTCATCGGTCTTTGACCAGGCTAAACGACGCCGGGGGATCAGTCGGTCTGGGTCACCTTGTTGAGACCGCGGGGCGCGTCGGGGTCGATCCCCAGCCTGCGCGCGAGGGCCTCGGTCAGCAGCTGCCCGGGGACGATGAGGCCGAGCGGGGCGACCCATTCGGGGAGGTCGGGGCCGTTCAGCGCGGCGGTGGCGACCGAGGAGAGCGCGGTGCCGCCACCGACGGTGAAGGCCGAGGCCCCGGCGCCGGTGACCCGCTCGGCGAGCGCCACGGTGCCGGCCAGGGTCGGCCCCACGCCGGCCGCGACCAGGATGGCCGGGGTGTCCTCGTCGACCACGGCGATCGGGCCGTGCAGCAGGTCGGCGTAGGACAGGCCCATGGCGTGCAGGTAGCACGCCTCCTTGAGCTTGAGCGCCAGCTCAAGCGCGGTGGAGAAGGCCAGGCCCCGGCCGGAGACCACGACGCCGGGCTTGTCGGCCAGGCCCTCGACGATCTGCTCCAGGTCGCCGGGCTCCGCGATCAGCTTCTCCACCGCGTCCGGCACCCGCTGCAGGTCGGCGGCGTCGACGTCGGCGCCCAGGCCGAGGCCGAGCACGGCCAGCGCGGCGAGCTGGGTGGTGTAGGTCTTGGTGGCCGGGACGGCCTTCTCCTCGCCCGCGAGCGTGCACAGCGCGAGGTCGGCGGCCTGAGCCAGGGGGCTCTGCTCGCCGCCGTTGGTGATGGCCACCGTACTGGCGCCGCAGTCCTTCGCCCAGGCGAGGGTCTCGACGATCTCCTCGGTCCGGCCGGACTGGGAGAGCGCGACGGCCAGGACGCCGTCGAGGTCCAGCTTGCGCTTGTAGGTGGTGGCGATCGAGGGCGCGGCGAGGGTGGACAGGCGGCCCGTGTGCGCTTCCGCCAGGTAACGGCCGTAGACTGCGGCATTGTCGGAGGTGCCACGGGCGATGAACAGCAGCTGACGGGTCTGTCCCGCGAGCTTCCGCACCTCCCCGACCCTGGGGAGGAGGGCGTCCAGCGTGGCTCGCAACGCAGCGGGCTGCTCGGCGATCTCGCTGCGCATCTTGGTCGTCATCTAGCGCTCATCCTTCGGTTCGGGCCGGCGAGATCGGGCCGTTATCGATCCGTCGCCGGTCCGTACGTTGACACCCTTTTCCGGCCTGTGGTCTAGTCCGGACTAGACCAGTACGAACCATAACTCATCACCACATCTCAGATCGAGGGGGGGAGGATCCCATGGCTCAGATCGACCCGGACAGCCCGATACCGAAATACTTCCAGCTCCGGGAGATCCTCCTCGACCTCATCGAGAACAACGAGCTGGCGATCGGCATGGCGATCCCATCCGAGCGCGAGCTCTGCCAGCGCTTCGGGCTGTCCCGGATGACCGTGCGGCAGGCCGTCGACCACCTGGTCTCCGAGGGCAGGCTGCAGCGCGTCGCGGGCAAGGGCACCTTCGTGGCCCGCCCCAAGATCGAGATGGCCCTCCGGCTGACCTCCTTCAGCGACGAGATGCGCGCCCGGGGCATGGAACCCGGCTCCCGCGACCTGGACCGCCGGGTGGTCAGAGCCAGCGCGCACCTCGCCAGGGAGCTCGGCATCCAGCCGGGGGACGAGGTGCACTTCATCGAGCGGCTGCGCACCGCGGCCGACGAGCCCATGTGCATCGAGCGGGCCCACATCCCGGTCTCCCTCGCGCCCGACCTCGACACCCACGACCTGACGGGCCGCTCCCTCTACGCGCTGCTCGAGACCCGCTACGGCCTGGTGCTCGACGCGGGCGAGCTCACCATCGACGGCGGCATAGCCGACCCCGGGGACGCCGACCTGCTGAAGCTGCCGCGCGGCGGAGCCGTCCTGCTGCTCCAGCGACGCTCCTTCGCCGGAGGCGTCTGCGCCGAACTCGGGGTCTCCACCTACCGCGCCGACCGCTACCAGCTCCGCACGGTCCTGGAAATACCGGCGCGCCGCTCCTGACCTCCTCCCTCCCCCACCCCCTGGA